>JBFXFK010000060.1:0-27907 GCA_050179135.1 Desulfatirhabdiaceae bacterium
TATCGGTGCGCGGAAATGTCAATCAGATTGTCAGCAGCCAGGTGGATGTGGCCCTGTCCCGGCTCCGGGTGACGCAAGGGGAAATCCGTCTGATCGAAACCGACCGGTTGAACATGACTGCTGAAAATGGCCGGTTTGTATTGCAGGATATTCAACTGGCCTGTTTGAAGCAGGGGTCCCTGAACATCCGGGGCGGGGGAGAGATCAACGGGAATCTGGATGTCACCATCGGCATTGACATGCCGTTGCAAACCGAATGGAAGCCCCCGGAATTCATATCGGATATCGGTGGTGTCATCACCGGGGATTTTCGCCTGACCGGTCCCACAACACGCCCCGACATCACCGGTACGGTCCGGATTCAGGATGGGGAACTGGTTCTGACAACGACCGGCCAGCGGATTCATGGGGTGAATGCCGTGGTTGCCGCGGTTCCGGAGCGCATCCGGATTGAATCCTTTCAGGGCAAACTGGATGACGGTACATTTGAACTGGGCGGTTTTGTGGATATGAAGCAGTTTCAGCCGACCCGGTATGATATCCGGTTATCGGGCACTGCCCTTCCGGTATCGGTTCCCGATACGCTTGACGGAGGCATCGATCTCCATTTGACCTGGACCGGACCGGCGTCACAATCCCGCATTGCGGGTCGGATCGATGTGCTGGACACGGTCTATTACCGGAAGGTGGAAATCAATCCCCTCAAGACACTGACCGAAACCCGGCGATCGATCGAAATCCAAAAACCGGTGGAAGGTACCGGCATGAGCCAGCAGATCGGTCTGGATGTCCGGATAGAGCGCCGGGGCCAGTTGCGGATTGACAACAATCTGGCCCAATGCGACATCAATCCCGAGCTTCATGTCACCGGCACCCTGGCAAAACCCATGGTAACCGGTCGAGCGGCCATTGAAAGCGGAACCGTCTTTTACTATAAAAAACAGTTTGAAATCAAAAAAGGCATTGTGGATTTCACCAATCCCTATCGCATCGATCCGGTTCTGGATATCGTGGCTGAATCCCAAATCCGTCAGTGGCTGGTAAAAATTGCGCTTTCCGGGCCCCTGGATGCACTGGTTCTGAACCTGACATCCACACCGGAGCTGGAATCGGGTGAGCTCCTGTCCCTGATCGTGCTGGGTAAAACATCCGCGGAGATGATCCGCGCAGAAGGCGGAAACGCCCTTTCAACACAACAGATTCTGGCCGGCCTGGTGGATTCGGTCCTGGCCGATGACATTCGGCATTATACGGGTCTGGATGTGTTGCAGGCAGAGCCCCAGCGTCAAGACACCGGCAGCACGACAAAGGCCGGACCGTATCAGAACGAGATTTTGCTGAGTCTGGGAAAAACCATCACGCCCCGACTCTCGATTCGCTACAGCATCGGAACCCGGAAAGGCGAGTCTGTTCAGCAAACGGTTGCCGATTATCAGTTGATGGAACATCTGATCGTCAGCGGGTTTCAGGACAGCCGGGGATCGGTTGGTGGAGAAATCAAATATCGGTATGAGTTCAGATAATCGATATAAACGGAAAGCCCCGTGGGTTGTTGGACTGATCCTGTTATGGGCCGTTTTCATGAACGGTTTTCCGGTATGGGCCGAGGACGTTTCGCCGGATAGGGCCGCAGACATGCAGACGAAACCGGCTGAAACCGTCATCGATCTGCAGGGTGCGATCGATGCGACCCGGATCAGGGATATCCGCATTCATGGCGCCTACCCGGTTTTTACCAGACACGTCACCGATGTCATGCGCATCCGGGTCGGGGATGTCTGGCATCCGGAAAAACTGGCGGAACAAAAACCCCTGATTGAAACGCTCTTCAAATCCAGCGGATTCAGGCAGCCGGAGATTGCATTGACCGCCGAAGCCGATCCGCGGGACAACCACATGATCGTAACGGTTCAAATTCAACCCGGACCCTATACCCGTATCGATCAGGTGGAGCTGAATGGCATTGGCGCGGGTTCAGCGTCACTTTTAAAAACACGTCTGGTCACCTGGCAGCGAACAAAGGGGTTTGGCACGGCCAGACGGCTGATCGACAGCGAGATTCAGAAGGATATCCGGGCACTGACCGAATATTTTAAAAAAGAGAAATTTCTGGATGTTGCGGTCACGCACCAAATCGTGACGCTTTCGGAAACCGACCGGGTTCGGCTGGTTTATCAGGTGGAAAAGGGACCTTTGTACAGACTGGAATGGTTTGGAAACCATGCCCTGTCCGCATCGGTATTGTCACAGGATATCCCGTTTCTGAAGAGCACGCGACCGGGACCCGCGGCCATTTCCCAAAGTATCCGGCAGATGGTGAAACGGTACCGTCAGGCAGGATATCATGCGGCCAAAATTCAGATGGATTCCCATGAGGCATCCGATTCGGCCGATCCGGAAAAACGGATTCGGATTCAAATCGATGAAGGCCCGTTCACACAGGTGGCCGCCATCGAATTTACCGGCAATGACCATATGGCGTCATCGGAGCTGTCCGACGCCATGCTGACACGCCTGCCGGGTCTGCTGAACAAGGGAGCCCTGGATTTGGATCGACTGGATGAGGATATGCTGGCCATTCAGTCCCTGTATCTGACACGCGGATTTCTGAAGGCTTCTGCCAGTCACCATATCCATTACAGTGATGATAAAACCCGTGCAACGGTTCGTGTCACGCTCCAGGAAGGCGTGCAGACCCATGTCCGGAGTATCCGGATCCGGGGACTCTCGGTTATTTCGACAGCGGCTGCCCAATCGGCCCTGAAACTTCAACCCGGCGAACCCTTTCGACCCTACATGGTGGAAAGTGACCGCAACACCCTGGCGGAAACGGTTTCCGAAACCGGGCGACCCCATGTGGCGGTTACCGATACGGTTCAATATGATCCGGACGAGCGGTATGTGGACATTTCTTATCAGGTCAATGAAGGGATGGCGGTTCAGACCGGCCAGGTGGTGTTTGTCGGAAATTTTCGAACCCGGCAAAGCGTGTTACATGGCGAAATGACGTTGAAACCGGGTGATCCCTTTTCCCTGAAGCAACTTCTGGCGGATCAGGCCCACCTGCGAAATATGGATATTTTTGATGCGGTTCAGGTTCAGACTCCCGGATTGTCAACACACTCCCCCGTGGTGGACATCCTGGTTCTGGTCGAAGAAAAAAAGCCGTATCAGATTGAGGCCGGTACGGGTTTTGAAACCGCAAAGGGAATGTTTTTTCATGCCCGGGCAGGAGATGTCAATTTTATGGGCGCGGATATGGCCGCATGGCTGGAAGGTGAAATCAGTGAAATCGGATACGCATTTTCATCGACATTGACCGATTCCCGGTTTCTGAACTCCCGGTTTTCCGCCAGCGCCGGGTTTTATGCCGAAGAAATCAGCGAATTCAACCAGGCCTTTGGAACCCGGTCTTTGGGGGCATCCCTGTCCTTTAACCGGAAATGGCGCCCGACCATTGAAACCGGGTTGATTTTTCTGCTGGAAAACCGTTCGGTGTTCAGTACGGAGGATGATGGCGCCACCAGTTTTGTGGATGAATTTGGAAATACACTCATGGTCTCTGACCGGAGTTTTATGTCCGTGACACCGTTTATCCAGTATGATTCGCGGGACTCCCTGATCCGTCCGAAAAAAGGGGTGTATGCCAATCTGTCCGTGGAACCGGTCAAGGGACTGAACAGTGATCTGGATGATTTTATCCGCTTCAAAAGCGATCTGCGCGGGCTGATTTCACCGCTTCCCCGTTTGACACTGGCGGCAATGATCAAGAGCGCCCATCTGAGTCCCATGAATGACAGTGACACGGTCTCGACGGATCAACTGCTGTTTCTGGGCGGGTCAACGACCGTCAGGGGTTTTGATGAAAATCTGTTGCGCCAGGATGAGCTGGGAAATCCGGTTGGCGCCCAATCCAGTCTGTGCGGCAGTCTGGAAAGCCGGATCGATCTGATCGGCAATCTGGAGTTGACCCTTTTTGTGGATGCGGGCCGGCTGAGCCATTATCAGACAGACGGGATATCGGATGATTTCCGGTTTTCCACTGGAATCGGGCTTCGGTATATCACGCCGATCGGTCCCATGGGCATCGTCTATGGTCACAAACTGAATCGGGAGCCGAATGAAGATGCCGGCCGGTTTCATATTGCAATTGGCTACACCTTCTGATTTTATCGGGCGATTTTCAAAACACCATGTTCCGTTCTCCGTCCCGGCGAATGAGCGTCGGGACGGAGGCGATGATTTTTTTCATGGGGGTGAAGGCTGTGAGTGTATTCTGCGCCGTTCGTGCGCGCTCGTCGTTCACAGACTCCGGACTATTCCAGGGGAACACCGGTGATCACGCCAGGCGGGACCTCTGATGAAGGATTTTGCACATATTCCGGATTTATTGCTTCCTTCAGAAGCGTTTGAAAAGTGATAAAATTGACATCCAAATCCGTGGCTGACTGGCTGCCACCCGGAATCAGAAGCTGCATTGTTGCAGGTGGATTCTCGAGCGTCAGTGGCGTCAGATTACGCAGTTGGTCCAAGGTTTGTGCGATGTAGTACGCGCGAACAAGATACTCTTGCGAATTTTTCCTTTGTCGCAGTTCAAAAAGAAGTGCTCCGCCCGGAGCGCAATGATCCGGTTGATAGCCGGGCAGGGTCCAGTGCAGCCTAAGAAGTCCCGCCAATCCGGCAACGTAGGCGTCAGAACTGATAATTACGACCGATCGAGATCCAGCGTCCCCAAATGCTCCGGGAATGTTTTCACCGATTACAGCTTGTTTCATGGTGTGAAGTATGTGCGAGGCAGCGTTTGAGCTTTGCACCTGGTTGAGGTAGGGTGGAAGCATTTGAATGTTGAACACAAGGCTTGTCATCCGGGCCTGTTGGGAAAGAGAATCCAATGTAAGTCGGCCCCAGGCCACATCCTCGATCAAAAAATTATCTGCGTATTGCATGACAAACGGGTCGGTTGCCGCCAATATTGAATTCAATCCGCCCACATTAATCACGCCGCCTGTGTACAGTGTGGATGTACTGGCAGTAAGCGTTATCGGGTGAGAGATTTGTGAGGTTGGATCAGTCGAGCCATTGGGGGCGCCGGGTGTTGGCTGTGTTCCTGGCGGATAGAGCACATTTCGGATCAGGGAAAGCTCGCCACTGTATGCGGAGGCGATTGCTGATCCACTGCCGAAAATTCCGATAACTTCGTTCACGGCGCGGGCGGGGTCAACCGTCACCACATTTGCCAAAATGGGATCGAAAACCGGATCGGGCTCGGCTGGCGTGCTGCCATCGGCAATTTTATAGGAGTGAACCGGTATCGTAACCCCCGGGATCAAGCCTTCCCCGAATTTGGAAGCGGTAACATTGGAGCGCTGAATGGAGTTGGCGCGGAAATACGAGTAAGACAGATCTGTTTGAGCGTCGCCCGTGAGAAGTCCTTCAAGGAGCAGATACTCATGAAAATAGGAGCCAAGCAGGCCTGCTGCCGTCTGCCCGCGCGGGGTCAGGTAGCCCTTCGGGACCCCGTCGAAGTCAGGGTAAGCGTCAACTGCAAACTGGGCCAGGCTGGATGGGTCATTTATGGATGAGCGTATGCTGTGACGGCCAAAGATGATGATCTGCTTCAGAATTGTGTCATCATATGCAATTGATACGACATTGGAATATTGGCTGACACCGGTATTGTCGCGGGACTGGACTGCCACATAAAAGGCGTCGCCAACCGGCAGTTCGCCCGACAATCTATTTTGAGTTCCCATATCCACGCTTACGATGGACTCTGGGCCCGTATAGGGCATTGGGGCATAAGACAGGGTATAGCCTGTTGCGCCCAAAACTTCGCTCCAGGAGAGGTACACCCAACCCAAATTCGTGACACTTAACACCGGGGGCGCCGGCTGAGCCATTGCCGTACCGGATATCATAATCATAAAAGCACATGCCATTACAAAAAAACATCTTTTCAATTTCATACCGTTCTCCTTTATTTTCATGTGAGTTCCTTATATATTTTTAACATTCACTGATTCAACCAAGTACAGCATGATTCATGCCATATCGAATATAATAATTGTCTGCACGAAAACGCCTGTTCAGACAAAAGAGGCACAAAATTCAGCGAATTTGCATGAATACTTCTTCCGCAACGGCATCAATGCTGTCCAGCAGCGCCGGCAAACCTGGTGAAGGACTGGGCATTAAGTCTGTTGGATGTCCCTATTTCCCCCGGATCATTGTCATGATCCCAGCCGGTGAGCATCGCTGTCCCAGTAATGCAGCCATGATCTGCATGGGGCGGTCAATGTGGGAGAAAAACGCCTGATAGCCTTCACAAAGGAAATTGAGACCCGGCTCCCTGTCATCGGTATAAAGAAAACGGTCTTTGGGACATCCGCCGTTGCAGATGAAGCGAACGCCGCATTTCCGGCAGATGTTCGGCAGCGTATTCAGTTTATCCTGACCGAATTTGATCTGCCTGTTGGATGCCAGCAATTCAGATAACGGTCTATCCATAATGTTTCCCAGCTTGTGGCGAGGCTCGACAAAATGGTCACAGGAAAAAAGATCCCCGTTGTGTTCCAGAGCGGGCGCGTCGCCGCAGGTCCGGGAAAAAATGCATAGTGAAGAAGGGTGTCCGAACCAAACCCCCAGCGCGACATCGAAAATCTGGACAAATATTCGGCCGACATCACGGCGCACCCATTCGTTGAATATCGAAATCAGAAATTCCCCATACTGACTTCCGCTTATCGACCTTTTCGTGACCTTTCCGCCATCCTGAAGCCCTGCGCCAGCGTCCCGTTCCACAATCGGAATGAACTGGATCATCCGTGCCTGGATACGATCCCGAAAAAACCGGTAAATCTGCAGCCCGTGTCCGGCGCTCGCCGCATGCACTGCAGCGAGAATATTGAATTCCACCTGATGGTTTCGGAGAAGTGTGATACCTCTTGTGACGCGATCGAAAGTGGGAGAGCCGGTTTTGTCCAGGCGGAAGGCGTCATGAAACGGTCGGGGGCCATCGAGGCTGACGCCGATCAGGAAATTGTGGCGATAAAAAAAACGGCACCATTCTTCGTTCAGCATGGTGCCGTTGGTTTGCATCGCATTTCGGATTCGGGTCCCGGGCTTGTGGTATTTGTTCTGCAGTTCGATTGCCCGCCGGAAGAAATTCAATCCCATCAGCGTCGGCTCACCACCCTGCCAGATAAACAGGATTTCAGGCGCCTGATGCGCTTCGATAAGCTGGCGGATATACGTTTCCAGCAATTCTTCGGTCATTCGAAATGTGGAATCGGGATAGAGATTTTTTCTGGAAAGATAAAAACAGTATCTGCAATCCAGATTGCAGGCCGAACCGCTGGGTTTGGTCAGTACATGGTATGCCGCCGATGTATGGATCTGCGTATTGACGTCCAAATGGAATACAGGCGAATCTGCCATTGGGAGTGTCAATTCGCTGTATTTTTATTTAAAGTGCCGATGCCGGGTCTTCTGTTCGGAAAAGCGGTGGTAATCACCCTCGGACAACGGGTCATAAGTTACAAGCTTTCAATTTTACCTGATCCATTTTGGAAGATAGTTTATCCAGCATTTCAGAGAGTTTGTTCGGGTTGAAATAAGGGATATTGGTCGGATCGCCCATATTATGCAATTCATCGGGGTCATTGGCTAAATCATAGAGCTCGAATTGGGGCGGGCGAACGGATTCGGGCTCGAAATATACGACAACCTTCCAGTCTCTTTCCCGAAGACAGCGGATATGATTGGGCGCAGTCACGGTATTGGATATGTCGGTTTCGTCGGATGTAAATAAAATGGCGTTCTGAACCGTCACAGTAGGATTCGATGGATGCCTGACTGCATCCTGGATGATCGGTGTCAGATCCTGTCCCTTCAAATCGATATCGTTCCAGTTCTGTACATCGGCGAGGGTGGCGATCGTGGGCATGATATCGATCAGGGAAGCCAGTGCATCCGTGGAAACCGGCTTTGGAAACAGCCATGGATTGGAAATGACAAGGGGGATGTGCATCGTTTCTTCATAGGCATTATAAACTTTCTGACGCAGACCACCGTGCGAAAGGCCCATCTCTCCATGATCGGCCAGCCGGATCACGATCGTGTTTCGGCTAATCTCCTCATTGGATTCCAGGGCGTCAAGCACTTTGCCGATATGCACATCGGTGATTTTGTGCAGATACGCGTAAAAATTTACATAATTCAACTGTTTTTCCGGAGTGTCGAGTTTGCCCAGCAGCTTGTCGAACATTTCCAGGCTTTGAATTTGTGCCAGCGGTTTATAATTTTCATCCAGATGCTCCGGGAAGGTTTTCGGGAGCTCGATGTTCTGCTCGAAGCAATCCGGAAAATGATCGCCGTAATTGGTGCTGATGTTATACGGCGAAACGTCACTTTTGCTTTGGGTGTTCCATCTTTTGGGATACGCCATAATGTCATGCGGATTGATGAACGAAACGATCAGAGCAAATGGTTTGTTCCGGCGAGGGGCCTCGTACATGAGGTAATCCGCTGCGTGGTCCGCGTATTCTGAATCATAATCCGTACAGCCGCCTCCGAAATGGGAAACCTTTTCATCCTGGCCGCCATCCGGAGGCAGCCAGCCATGAAATCCGTATATCCTGAGATCCCGCTGGCTCTGGATATACTGGGTGCCGCTTCGATCCAGGCTCAAATGCCATTTTCCGCGATAGTGCACGTCGTAGCCCGCCGATGACAGCATTTTGGCCATATTTTGAACCGAAGGTTGAAGTGTCTGATAAGAAACGGATTTGTCCTGATCGATCCTCAACGTGTTTTTGATGCCGTGCTGGTCCGGGTAGAGGCCGGTGAACAGGGTCGCACGGCTTGGTGAGCACATCGACGCATTGCAGTAAGCACGTGTGAACGTCAGTCCATGATCGCTGAGCCGTTTCCGGTTCGGCAGATTCCAATCCGTCCATTTCAAAGGCCAGTGCTGGGGAAAACGTTCCTCGTCCGTCATGATGATGACGATATTCGGCTTGATCAACTGATTCCACTGTTTTGTCCGTTCCGATTTCATCCTTCGCCTGGCAGAATCTTTTGCTTCTGCGGCACAGGGAGTCAGCACCACCGAAGCGGCCAGCGCGGCCCCTCCGTGTTTCAAAAAATCTCTTCGGCTGATGTCGATGTCGGATTGCTTGAATTTGTCTGAGGCTTCCATGTCGAGGTATCTCAATGCAGGTTGGATCTTGCTCCGGTCACTGTTCCCTGATCACTGACTACTGAGTTTACCGTGAAAATGGAAAAACAGGGCTCAGAAGACAGAAGTCGGAATTCAGAATAAAAAGGTAAATGTCATTTTCTTAGATGGGTGTGAATCCATCTGGAATGATTCATGAGCGTTTACCGTTAACAAGCATGCATCTATAGCTTTCCAGATAAGATTTTGGGTGCGTTATCGGTCGGGGATGGCCGACAAAGGCCTATCCCCTCTGCGTTGTTGAAATTCTGGCCATCATTGCCAGATCAAAAGTATTCGGTTCTGTCTGATAATTGCTTTTCCCTATGGCGCCGGGTAGTACGATTCAGAAAAATTTCTTACTATCTTATCCGAAAATTAACAATAGAAATTTGTATCTGGAAACAGCCGTTGAGACCGTTCAAATCAATACGGATAACATCCATTCAGGCCGTGTCATCCTTGGAGGAATGAATCCGTCCGTCCCGGAGTTCGACAATCCGGTCTGCGGTACGGGCCAGATCCGGATTGTGTGTCACCAGGATGACCGTCAGCTCTTCCTCCTGATTCAGATGCTTCAGGATTTCTCCGATCTCATGACTTCGCGCCGAATCCAGGTTGCCGGTCGGTTCATCCGCCAGAAGAATTGACGGTCGATTGATCAATGCCCTGGCAATGGCCACCCGCTGCATTTCGCCACCGGAAAGTTGCCCGGGAAGATGATGCTTCCGGCTTTCAAGTCCCAGAGTCACCAGCAGATACTGAAGATGATCCGTCGCGTTTGCCTTGTGATAAAAGGTACATGGCAGCAGAATATTTTCTGACACGGTAAGGGTGGGGATCAGATAAAATTTTTGAAATATGTAGCCATATCGCTCCCGGCGAATCGCAGTCAGTTCGGTCTCACCCAACGGTTTCCCGCTTCCCATGATGGTACGGCCATCGATGATGAGTGAGCCGGATGATGGATTGTCAAGACAACCCAGAATATTGATCAGCGTGGTTTTACCGGACCCGGACGGCCCGATGAAGGCGACATATTCCCCCCGCCGGATGGTAAGAAAAATATCCTTGATGGCATAAATCTTCTCGCTGCCCCGTGTATAGATTTTGGTCAGCCCTTCGGCTGATATCAGAACATCGTTATCCGGTTTCATCAGTCCACCTCGCTTCGAATCGCTTCCAGGGGACGAACCCGCGCAGCCCGCCAGGCCGGGTAAATGCCGCTGACCAGGCCGATTACCACCACCATGCCCAACGTGATGAAGACAATATCCGGCGTCAGTTCGATCAGTGAGCCTGTCGGCGCATATGGCAGGAGCCTGCGGATCAAAAGGCCTGTTGCCTGAGACAATCCCAAAGCCAGAGCCACACCGCAGACCCCACCCAGAATGCAGAGCACCAGCGTTTCCACCCAGATCAGCTTGAAAATGTCAAATGGCATGGCGCCGATGCTTTTCAGGATGCCGATTTCCTGAAACCGCTCAAAAACCGACATCAGAACCGTATTGATAACCCCTACCATGGCGATGACCACGGCAATGACGGCAATGGATGCCACCATGATTTTGGCGGTTGAAACCAGATTCATGATGGTCTGTTTGACCTGTGCCAGACTTACGACCTGAACATCGGGCAGTTCATACAGTTTTTCCTCAAACTGGGCGATATTGGCGTTTTTATCCACCTTGATTCCCAATCCGGTCAGATCACCCTGTTTTTCAAAAATGGTCTGAACCGTGCGAATGGGTAAAAATATGGTGCCGTCATCCTGGGTTCCGGTTCGTTTCAGCACCCCCACCACTTTCAGTTCAATGTTTTTTTCCGGAATCAGCAGACTGTCCCCGACTTCACGTTGTTCCAGCTCGGCAGACTCATAACCCATGACCACCTCATACGCATCCGGACTGGAAAACCATCCTCCCTGTTTGAATTCCAAAAAGCTCTTCATGGCAGGAAACGTGGCCGGATCGACACCCAGATACGCCATGATGCCCCCACTTTCTCCCTTGTTTGGATCAAAAACAGCATGCATCAACATGGGGGTTATGGACTCGACCTCTGGGTTGGTCAAAACCGATTCGACAATGGATTCCTTCATGTATCGAAGCCCGGTTCCGCCTTTCAGCATGAGCGTTGCCGCTTCATAGGGACACCCCTTTGCGGTCAACAGCACCTGAAACCCCATATTGTCGATATCCTTGTTCAGGGCATTTTCATACCCCCGGTTAAATCCCAACAGGCTGGCCAAAACCCAGGCCGAAAGTCCGATACCGACAATGGTGAGCAGACTGCGGGTCTTTTTTCTCAGCAGATTTTTATAGGATACCCGATAAATACTTAACATGTCAGACTCCTTTGCCGCGAACATGACCAGTCATCCTTTGTCATTCCGGATGGGGCATGGCGGACAGGTGGCGGTTGTTCAGCATGAATTCATCCACCAGGATCAGGTTTTTCTTGGCTGCCCGCAGGGTTGCCCGGAAATCCACATCTGCATCCGGGGCCGGGTTTTGAATTTGCAACACCCGGGAAGCGCCAATGGTTTTTCCGGAAGCAACATCATAGGCATAAAAATCGACCAGGGTGAGTCCCTCGAACTGTTTGCCAAATTCGGGTGATCGCAACGCGGATGCCGCCTTGGATGTCAATTTTTGAAAATAAAGATTTTTGATGACACCCGAATTGTCCAGAGTCAGAAAAACCTGAATGCCGCCAAATTGTCCCTTTTGATTGACACCATGAATGTAGCCGATTTTTTCCGATTCCCGAAAAATTTCATAGATGGTATACGGCACATCGGCTGTTTCAAACAACCCCGTGAATTTGTCTCCCAGACGGGTTTCAATCGCTTTCAGGAGCGGCTCCCCGCCTTTTTTGTCGATGGAGACATAGACGGTTTTATAGCCGGTCGATCCGGGAAACAGACGGGCCACATCCCTGTCCGGGTCATTGAGATCGCATCCCACTGCGGCCCACACTGCAGCCACACCGGAAATCAGAATCATCACAGCCAGCGACCCTGTTTTAAATGATTGAATCATCATGTACATTCCTCCATCCATTTTCCGCATTACAACTTGCGGTACCAGTAAATCTGGAAAACAACCCGATGATCATCCGATGCCTCATCGTAGTGATACATGGATCGCACGGTAATGTCCGGCGTCAGCAGCCAGGATGGTCCGGCTGCAATCTGATAACTTTCTTCATCT
Organism: Desulfatirhabdiaceae bacterium; assembly: GCA_050179135.1. GTDB lineage: Bacteria > Desulfobacterota > Desulfobacteria > Desulfobacterales > Desulfatirhabdiaceae > UBA4064. The sequence continues at coordinate 12,433 of JBFXFK010000060.1, forward strand.
CCAATCTTCAGATACATGGGCTGAATTTCCAGTTTCAACCGGGCTTCATCCAGAAGGTTGACGCCCAGTCTCCAGAACAGAGCCACCGCATCTTCATCCTGATTCTGACCGCCCATGACTTCCATGCGGCTTTCAAAATTGTCCCAAAGCCAGGTCAGATCCAGACCCGCCAGGGCCAAATCCCCGGGTTCATCCATCATCAGGTTATAGCCCATGGTATCCAGGGTTTCACCATAGGACAGTGACAGTCCAACATTGTAATTTTCCTGATTGAGATTTCCGCGTGACGCCCGAACCGAGGCCAGGTAGTTTCCCTTGAAACGGATGGGCATGCCCGTGCCTGTTGTCAGCGAGGCAGCCAGATTTCCCCACGAAAAATCCCGATAGGCGCCGACACCCCAGTCCCTGTCGTAGCCAAACCCGTTCATGGCGATTGTATCCATCAGCAGGGCATGGCTGTCAAAATATGAGGAAAGCCCCATTGCCGGACGATTGTGGCCGATCCACAGATCCGACCATCCCGCCTTGTATTTGAACCAGGCATTATACAGTTGGGGCTCTACTGTCTTTTCATCATCCTGATCGTCATATGCCACACGCGCCTGGAGTGCAAAACTGGCAAAATCGCCTGTCGATCCGGAAAACCGCTGGAGATAGTCCAGACCGACGGATGGCTTTTGCATGGTTTCTTCTTCATGTTTTGAATTGAAGATCATCTTGTCCTGCTGGCTGCTGTATCCGGCAATTCCCTGGGCTTCAAAGTACATCAGATAGCTGGCGGCGTGACCGGAACGGGCGATCAGCAGGGCGGTCAGCGCCAGCAGAAGGATTCGATTATACATTGAATGGAATGCTCCCTTTAAATATGGGTTTACCGTCCTTCAAAAAGATCAGCCGGACTTCCCAGTCTCCGGGCATGACCACATTGACCGGAAGGAGATAGTCACCCCTGTTGTTCAACTGAAAGGCAATATCTCCGCTGTCATGATGACCGGCCATGGACGGCATGCCGGAGTCACCGGTAATTTTCAGACTTGTGTCCCGTTTGCCATTTTTATCATACAGTTCCACTCTCAAAATGATGGTTCCCATCTGGGGTTTTTTGTTGAAACCATAGGTAAAATAGTAGTCCTTTCCAATCCATATCTGTTTGCCTTCGCCAGAAAGCGGACTGAACCCGGTTGCAAATGAAGAAACGGAAAGCAGAACGGTCGACGTCAGTATAACCGCCACAACCATACCACGAATGGACATCGGTTTTTTCATAAATAGCCTCCTTTGGCGATAAATTTGGTTTTCAGTATTGAGATATGAGTAGTGTGTATGAGCATCTGCCAAGCCGCCGGACTGATTTGCTGTATCGACGTCGGGGGCGGAATCGGGATCGAAAAGCCATAAAAGGCCGACAGATCATAATATCGCAGTCCCTGTTAACTTAAGGGCAGCCGACTGATCATTGGGATTAAGTTTAATCATTCAAATTTGATACGGCAAATGTATTTCAAATCTATACAGTCAGGGGTTGTAATCCGGAGAATATTCTTTCATGATCATTGCCGGATAAAAAGGCTGTCTTTTACAGGATTATCTGATAAAAGTGTCTGCCCGGACTCTAAAAATCCGATCGTTTTCTGGAAACGACCGGATGGGGTTTTGGGAGGTTGTTCTGTTTTTTTTACCCGGAATTATCTGTTCGGTGCATTTGAAGAGGAGGAGGCATGTTTCAAAAAAAATGGATGAACGTTTTTGCCGTTTTACTGGTTGTTTTTCTGTTTTGTGGTATCGCCACAGCGCGTGAACCTGTCGGCAGGGCCAAATATGTGTTTATCTTTATCGGGGATGGTCTGGGCGTTGCGCAGCGGAATGCCGCCGAACTCTATCTGGCGCACATGAAGGGATCAACGCGTCCCGAGGAATCCAGACTCCTGATGAATACATTTCCGGCTCAGGGAATGAATACCACCTATGATCTGAGCAGCGTGATTCCGGATTCGGCATCAACCGCGACAGCCATTGCAACCGGCTTCAAAACCAAAGCCGGTATAATCGGCATGAGCCCGGATGGAAAAACCGCCTATCCAAACATTGCTGAAATGGCAAAGAAAAAAGGCTGGAAGGTCGGCATTCTCAGCACAGTTTCCCTGGATCACGCCACCCCGGCGGCATTTTACGCCCATATACCCAACCGGAGACAGATGTATGACATTTGCATGCAACTGGCGGGTTCCGGATTTGATTACTTTGCCGGCGGTCAGATGGCCGTGCCAAGAGACAAAAAGGATGAAACCAAACCCTCTGCCATTGAAACGGCAAAGGCCAATGGATACACGGTTGCGGTTGGAAGGGCCGAATTTGAGGCGCTGTTGCCCGAAGCAGACAAAGTGATTGCAATGAATGGGATGGTGGATGAAGACAAGGCCATGTATTATTCATTGGATCAGAATGGCAGCAGGGATCATGTCACTCTTGCGGAGTATGTATCGAAAGGGATTTCGCTTCTGAATAATCCCGAAGGATTTCTGATGGTGATTGAAGGCGGAAAAATTGACTGGGCCTGTCATGCCAACGATGCAGCCGCCGCCATTCACGACACGCTGGCTCTGGATGACGCCATTGCGGAAGCCATGACGTTTTATAAAAAACACCCCGGGGAAACGCTGATCGTCGTGACAGGAGATCATGAAACCGGTGGTATGACCATCGGTTTCGCCGGAACCCGATATTCATCATTTGTTGACAATATTCAGCATCAGAAAATGAGCTACATGGGGTTTGGCAAAAAACTGGATGAATACAAAAAGACCCATTCGGCAGATGATGCCAGACTTGAGGATGTGATGCCGATTATCACCGGGGCATTTGGTCTTTACCTGCTGCCTGCTGATGAAAAAACCGCACTCGAAACGGCTGTTGCCGCCGGAAAAGAAAAGGATGCCGCGGATGACATCAAAAAAGCGGCCAGGGATGCCGAAAGGAAGCTGAAATACAGTCTGGCTCTGACGGACCTGGAGATCCGGGTGATTCAGGATGCCTTCAAGCAGAGCATGATGGATGAGAAAAAGCGTTCAACAGATGACTACACCTATCTGCTTTATGGCGGATATGAGCCACTGAGTATCAAACTGACCACCATTCTGAATAACAAATCGGGTATTGCCTGGACATCCTATTCCCATACAGGCGTTCCGGTTCAGACATCTGCAATAGGGGTTGGTGCGGAACTGTTCAACGGATATTATGATCAGACCGATATTCACAAAAAAATGGTTACAATTGCCGGATTCGACATCTGATTTTTCAAAGTTACCGCTTTTCAGATGATGTCTCATTCGATTTTATTTCCGGCGCCAATCAGATCGCGCTGCAACAGCGCCTGATAAATGGGTTTATTTTTATAATACTCCGGAATGCTGTAGGCGCTGATGGAAACAATCATCAATGGCAACAGCAGATCATATGCCCCGGTCATTTCCAGTATGAGAATTGTCCCGGTTATGGGCGCACGGACAACGGCTGAAAAATAACCCGCCATTCCCAATACCCCCCAAACCGAAAAATCAAATGCAGCCCCGGGATAAATGATCACAACCATATATCCGAAAAATGATCCGGCCAATACACCCAGAACCAGCATGGGTGCAAAAATACCCCCCGGGGCTCCGGTGCTGTAGCTGATCATGGTCAAGCCAAATCTCAGCAGAAAAAAAATGATCAGATGATGGAATGCCACCGTGTTCCTCAGGATATTTTCGGTAAGACGGGTTCCTGTTCCCAGAGATTCCGGCGACATCAATCCGATCAGGCCCAGAAGAGCACCAATACCAAACGCCAGCAGGAGTTTCTTGACAAATGGCAACCGTTTGACATAATTGGATGAACCGAGCAGGGATCGATTGAATAAAAGACCCAGATATCCCAGAAACAGGCCCAGAAGAAGAAAAAACGGAAACATGCCAATATCGGGATAACTTGTCAATTTTATATGAAAAACAGGAAGATGCCCGGTGATCAGCCTGCACACGATATCCGCTGTTACACAGGCAACAAAGGCTGTCACGAGAACAATCTGATTGAGGCTGTTCTGTAATTCTTCAAGTATAAAAAACACGCCTGCCAGGGGTGCATTGAAAGCGGCTGCCAGTCCGGCGCCGGCGCCGGCTGAAATCAGTATCTTCCGTTCGACCCGGTTCGGAGCCAGATAGTCCCCAAAAATCTTTGCGGTGGCTGCACCCATTTGAACCGTTGGCCCCTCCCTTCCCAGGGCAAGGCCGCTTCCAATTCCAATGACACCGCCAACAAATTTGACAATCAGTATCCGCCAACTGCGGAACGCATGAAATCCGCCCAGATAGCCTTTCAGGTGGGGAATTCCGCTGCCGCCTGCCTCTGGTACATACTTTAATGTCACAAATACCACAACCGTGACAAGAAGACCAAACAGCAGAGCCGGTAACACCATGTCGGGAAATCGATGGGATTGTGACAACCATTGATCCCGATAATTTTCTACAAATTCAAGGCTCAGCCGAAAAACAACGGCTATACCGCCGGCGCCAAGGCCAACCAGGAAGCCTTTCAATGAAAGAATTCGTCTTTTTAAAATGATTCGCGTCTGATCGGATGATGCGTCTGTATTTAAGTTCATTGATTAACCGTAACTGATTATGAATCATTCAGGGAGCGTCAGCCCATGAACGACAATACATGATTGAATACCTTATTTTGTCAATGCCATAACCTTTTTTAATCAGGCGTGTCAAATGAACATTGGCCATGATCATCGTTTCGGCCGGATGATCAATTTCCACTTTACCGCACAGGCACAAATGACGCAAAGCAACAACCCGTTTTTTTAAATAGACTCCCTTTGCGTTGCGGTGACAATATTTCAATGAATAATCAGAAAGGACCCATCATGCCAACGTGTGTCAGGTATCATGTCAGAATCACCGGAAAGGTTCAGGGCGTTTATTTTCGTGCAGAAACACTTCGGGAAGCAAATCGGCTGGGGATTACCGGCTGGGTGAGAAATGCCGAAGATGGATCGGTCGAGGCGATTTTTGAAGGGGAAAGTGGGCCGATAAAGGCCATGATTGACTGGTGCCGACGGGGATCACCGTTTTCGCATGTGCAGACTGTGGAGACAATTCAGGAGGACTATCAAAACGAATTCAGCGGGTTTAACATTACGCGTTGAAAGGGGAGGTGGGGGTAAAAACGTCACGGCAGCCTGGCGTATTCATTCTGCAAGGCTGCCGGTTCAAATATTTTCAATGAATATCAGACTGCATCCTTGAGCTTTTTGCCTGCGCGGAATTTGATGACATTGCCTTTTTTGATATCGATGCTTTCGCCGGTGCGGGGATTTCTGCCTTTTCTTTTCTTTCTCTCGGTTAAATAAAAGGTTCCGAAACCGATCAAAGAAAATTTTGGGGATGGATCAGTTTTCTTCTTTTTCTTCTTTTTCAGGGCTGTTCCAATGCTGTCCAGAAATGCATTCAATGCGGTGGCTGCAGAAGCCGTATCGATGCCGGCCTCCTGAGACATTTTTGCGATCAAGTCGGCTTTCGTCATTCGTCATCCCCCTGTTGTTGATTAATGTTCATTGCGATATAGCTTTCCAGATAAAGATTTTGGGTGCGTTATCGGTCGGGGATGGCCAACAAAGCCTATCCCCTCCCTGCTGCCTTCCCAAAATCATTATCTGAAAGGCTATAGACATCCACATCTGTTTTGATGTTCGATACATGAGAGCGTTTGGGTTGTCAACAGGAAAAACGGTTCAAAACAATGCATCCACAAAAGCAGCCGCATCAAAGTGCTGCAAATCGTCGATGGTTTCTCCCACACCGATATACGTTAAAGGAATTGTCAATGTATGACAAATGCTGATGACGACACCTCCTTTTGCGGTTCCATCCAGTTTGGTCAGTGCGATGCCGCTGATATCGATGGCCTCATGAAACAGTTTTGCCTGGGACAGGGCGTTCTGACCGGTTGTGGCATCCAGGATCAACAGGGTCTCATGAGGGGCGTACGGGAGCTTTCTGGCAATGGCTTTTTTGATCTTTTTCAGCTCTTCCATCAAATTGACCCGTGTATGAAGTCTCCCGGCCGTATCGACCAGCACAATGTCCATATCTCGGGCGATTGCGGCCTCTATGGCATCAAAGGCAACAGCGGCCGGATCGGAATTGGGCTTGTGACAAACGATATCCGCTCCGGAGCGATTGGCCCATATTGTCAGTTGCTCAGAAGCCGCAGCCCGAAAGGTGTCGCCGGCGGCGATCAGCACCTTTTTCCCGTCACGGGCATACAGGGCAGCCAGTTTGCCAATGGTGGTGGTTTTCCCGACACCGTTGACGCCGACAACCAGGATGACATGGGGTTTTCCGGATTCTGTGGCTGCAATCCGGGGCTGGCCCATAAGATCGAGGATTTCGGTTTTTAACAACGCTTTCAATTCATCCTTGCCGGAAAATCCGGATGATTTGTGGCGGGACAGGCGGTCGATCAGAGTCTGGGTGGTCTGAACCCCGATGTCGGATGTGATCAGCATTTCCTCCAGTTCTTCCAGCATGTCATCATCCAGGTTTCTTCCGGCTGAAAACAGTTGGTCAATATCCGTATTCAATATCTGTCGGGTTTTGCTGAGACCGGACTTCAGGCGCTGAAAAAATCCCCTGGATTCGGTTTCCACATTTTTATTGCTGTCTGTGGATTCTGTTGATGGTTCATCGGTATCCGTCAAAACGGGTGATTCCACCGGATGATGGTCTGTTTTATTTTTCTTGAACCAGTTGAAGGCCATATGGCTCCTGTATAGCGTAATCAGTGGTCAGCCGGTTTTGGCGTAAATCGCTCCAGATTGACCGTGACGATTTTTGAAATTCCCTTTTTTTCTGCGGTCACGCCCAGAAGAACGTCCGCAAATTCCATGCTGCGCCGATTGTGCGTGATCATGATGATCTGTGATGTTTCACCGATAATTTTCAAGAGTTGATTGAAGCGAAAAATATTGGCTTCATCCAGTGGCGCATCGATTTCATCCATCAGGCAGAATGAAGCCGGTTTGATCAAAAAAATGGAAAAAATGAAGGCAATGCCGGAAAGCGCTTTTTCACCACCGGACAGAAGGCTGATGCGCGTCAATTTTTTTCCCGGTGGCTGTATCATGAATTCGATACCGGTTTCAAGGGGTTTGTCAGGATCGGTCAGAATCAGACAGGCAGATCCACCCTCAAAAAGCCTGGGGAAAATTTCCTGCAGTTTTTCATTGATTGCGTTAAATGTTTCAATCAGCTTTTCCTGGGTGATCCGGTTGATTTTTCGAATGACCGCTTTCAGATCATCGATGGCCCGAATCAGGTCCTGTCTTTGGGCGTCCATAAAGTCATGACGGGTTTTCAATTCATCATAGGCCTGGATTGCGCCCAGATTGACATCCTGAAGTTTCAGGAGTCTGGCCCGACATTCGGCAAGACCGGTTTCCATGACAGCCGTCGGAGGCAGTGGATCTGTCATTTCCCCGGCCATTTCCCTTCGAAACCCGGACAGAGATCCCTGATAGTGGTTTTCGATATGGTGGATTCGATGCTCCCTGCCGATATTCAATTCGGCCAGCGCCATTTCCTGAGACTGGATTTCCTTGAGGATGGCGCTGCGCTCTTTTTGCATATCTTGAACCTGTTTGTCATGTTCCTGAAGCCGAAGATCCAGTTGAGAAGAGGTCTTCTCGCTGATTTCCAGATTCGATTTAACGTCCTGTTTTTGATGATTGAGCCCGATCAACTGCTTTTCGGCCGCATCCTGCTGGATCTGAAAGCCCTGTATGGCCTGTTTTCGGGATTCAATATCGGCGTCGATCTGTTGAAGCCTGTCGGCGCTTTCGGTCTGAAACTGCCGGATTCGCCTCAGGGTATCCACGGCATTTTCCAACTGAACACTCGCGGTTGTCATGCTCAGTCTGAGAGTGACAACGGCCTGCCGGCGCTTTTCCAGTATGGACGTATTTTCCTGAATTTCTTCGGAAACCCGGGCGATGTTCTTTTTTATTGATTCGATATCCGTTTGAATCGTTTCCAGCAACCCGCCATATCGGGCAATTTCTTCTGATGAGTCGATTTCTTCGCCGGAGAGCTTTTCCTGTTCCAACTGAACAATATCGCTATGTCTGCGGGCATGTTTGAGTTTTTCTTCTGCCTGAAAAACAGCCTTCTCAGCCGATGTATGACGCTCCTGTATATGGCGTAAATGGGAGATGGCCTGCTGAAGCCGGTTTTCTGCCTGTCGAATCCGGGTATCGCATTCGGCCAGTTTGTTTCTGGCGGACAGAATTTCCCCATCCAGATCATTCAGGCGGGTTTTCAGTTGATTCAATTCGGACTTGTGCGCCATGATCCGCTGCGAGCTGTCACCGGTTCCGCCGCTGATAACCCGGTTCAGCCCCACAATGTCGCCATTGCGTGTGACCACCCGTTCTTCAGGCAAAAGGGTTTTCTGACAGGACAGAGCCTCTTCCAGGGTGTCCACGACCCGTGTTTGCTCCATGAAAGACCGGATGATGAATTCATATTCCGGAATCATGTCAACATGGTGAATTAACAGCTCAGGCGTGCTGGAATCCGGCATCGGGGCGGGTTGTGCGGGAAATTCACTGACCGGTAAAAAACTGCATCGGCCGGCTTTCTGACGATGCAGGTAATCAATGGCCCGGGCCGCTGTTTCAACCCGGTCCACCAGAACATATTGAAGGCAGTCTTCCAGACAGGCCTCCAGAGCCGCTTCATAGCCCGGCTGTGACGTGACCATATCGGCCACAAGTCCGATAATGGCATTTTCATCGGAAGTTCCCATTCCCGAGGTTTTCAGGCTGTTGCGATAGGGTTTCATGATCGCGCGCACTCCGTCCCGGTACAACTCGAAATTGTCCGCCATTTTTTTTAACGCAGCATGGCGGGACGCAATCTGCTGCCGATCCAGCTCAATCGCCCGGGTTGACTGGATTTGTGTCGCCTGTTCCCGGGAAGCCAGTTTGATTTCATCCCGAATAGATGCTTCCAGCCGGATGCCATCGTCAATTTCCCCGGCAAGGTGTTGACGGGATCGGGTTGCTTCTTCCAGTGCTTTTTCCAGCACGGAAACCGCTCTGGATGACTGAAGGGCTTCTTCATCAATCTGTTTGATGCGCCTGCGAATCTGTTGTCGCGTTTCCGAAGCCGATCGAAAAATCTGCTGATACCGGGCTTCCTGGGCACTGATGTTCAACAGCTTTTTCCGGTTTTCCTCAAGTTGTTGCGTCAGGGCCTGTATTGTTGACCGGCAGGCATTTTCCGCCTGCTGATCGGATTCGATTTCGCGTTGTATGGATTGGGTCTGTTGGCGAAGCCGGGCTTCCTGAGCTTCAACCGAAGCGATATCCTGATTGATTTTCAGCCGTTTGGCAGCCAATGTCTCCTGGTCCGCCGACAGTTTTTGAAGTTCTGTTTTGAGACGCTTCAGCTCATTTTTAATATGATCCAGGTCATGACCGGTTCGATCGATCCTGCGCTGGATATCAAACTGAAGGGCTGTCAGTCGGGATATCTCTTCCTGTTTTCGGCTCATTTCCAGTTTGAGTGATTCCAGCGCCGCATCAACAGTTGATATCTGACCCGCCTGAAGCACATCCTTCTCTTTCAAATGCGTCAGGCGATGTGACGCGTCCCGGATTTGTACATCCAGATCGTCGATAAGAGACAGATTCAGCAGAATTTCCAGTTTTCTGGCTTTTTTTTGATACTTGAAATATTTTTCCGCTTTTTTGGCCTGACGTTCCAGACTGACCAACTGTTTCTGTATTTCAGAAAGAATATCATTCAGCCGGATCAGATTCTGATTCGTCTCTTCCAGTTTCCGCTCGGTTTCAACCCGCCTGGCCTTATAGCGTGTGGCGCCTGCGGCTTCTTCGATATAACTGCGTCGCTCCTCCGGGCCAGCCTCGGTGATCGCACCAATGTTGCCCTGCTGAATAAACGCATAGGACCGGCTGCCCGCACCACTTCCCAGAAGCAGTTGATGAATATCCTTCAACCTGCAGGGCTGCCGGTTCATCCAGTATGCGCTTTCACCGGAGCGATGGAGTCTTCTGGTGATCATGATTTCTGTATAATCCCGAAATTCTTCCAGAAGTTCGCTATTGTCATTTGTCAGGGTGAGGGATACTTCCGCCATGTTCAGGGCGGATTTTCCGGCGGCTCCGGAAAAAATAATATCTTCCATGGCTTTGCCACGAAGTTGTTTGGCGCTCTGTTCACCCATGACCCATTTGAGGGCATCCAGAACATTGCTTTTACCGCATCCGTTTGGACCCACGATGGCCGAAACACCGGGAGGAAACGAGATCACGGTTTTTTCCATAAAGGATTTGAATCCAAAAATTTCCAGTCGTTTGATTCGCATGATTCAATCTGAAAGTTATTGATGTCAGTCTAATACACCCAATTTAACAGGCAGGGACGTGATCCGTCAATATGATATAAATAGACTGAGGGCTGAAGACTGAAGGCTTAAGGCTGAAGGGGGTCGGTTAAATCCTGCTTGACTTTACATGGTTCGACAAGTAATTCTATCCCTGAAATGCAGGATCGGGGTTGACCAAAGATATGTGTGCATTCCGATACGATTCGGAATCCCCCCATAAGCCGTCATGCCAAATGCCATAAAATGGAGGTGACCATGCCAGAAACAACGGGTTATTCAATTGATGACCTGCTGAATCATTCCGAAGTCAAAACAATATCCGAAGCCATGAGTTCAGAAACCGTGATGAGACGGGAATGTATTCCACAGTTGTGTGCCGTGTTTTCACAAACGGTCACGCAACTGACAGAAACCCGTCAGTTTACATTTGACCTGGATCAGGAAGCAATTCAGAAGTTGCCCCATATCATCCACAACCCGGTACAGTTTGTGTCGGGCATGGATTCACCGGACAATACCATTTTGGATCAGTATCGGAAACCACGCAACATTGGTATCGTGTTTTCCGGCGGGCCGGCGCCGGGTGGACACAATGTGATTGCCGGACTGTTTGATGCGGCCAAAAAGGCCAATTCTGAAACCCGGATATATGGATTTTTAAAAGGTCCGGACGGGGTAATCGATGGTCGCCATGTCGAACTCACAAAAGACACCATTGACGTATGCCGCAATCTGGGTGGATTTGGCATGATCAAAACCGGCCGCGCCAAGATCGATACCGCCAAAAAAATGAATCAGGCCAGAGAAACCTGCAAAAAGCTGGGGCTGGATGCGCTGGTGGTGGTGGGCGGCGATGACTCCAATACCAATGCCGCATTCATGGCCCAGGAATTTTTTGCCGACGGCATTCAGGTGATCGGCGTTCCCAAAACAATCGATGGGGATGTTCAGGTTCGTGACAGCGCCGGGCATGTTTTATGCGCAATCTCGTTTGGTTTTCATTCCGCTGCCAGAGCGTTCGCCCAGGAGGTCAGCAATCTGTGTACGGATTGCAGTTCGGATATGAAATACTGGCATATCTGCAAGGTCATGGGCCGGTCAGCCAGCCATCTGGCGCTGGAAGTCGCTTTGCAGACACACGCCAACATCACCCTGATCGGTGAGGATCTGGCCGAATATATTGATGTCCGGCGGCTGGAAGCATCCGGAAAAAGCGGCGAAACCGATTTTACAGCCTTTGGCATGACATTGCGTCATATGTCCCGGGTGATTTGTGATGCCATTGTCCGTCGGGCGGCAGCGGGTAAAAATTGCGGCGTCATGGTCATCCCCGAAGGTGTTCTGGAATTTATCAATGAAATTCAGGTCTTCATCCTCAAGCTCAATACCATTATCGCGGAATACAACAATACCCATGACACGGATTTTCACAGCGATTTCCCGATTCTTGAAAACAAGCGGGATTATTTGCGCAGGCTGGCACAGCGATCCCGGGAAAACAAGGCGTTTGCTATCTGGAATACGCGTGATGATGATCTTTTCAATGATCTTCCGGATTTTTTTCAGGAAGGCCTGCTTCTGGAACGGGACAGTCATGGCAATTTTCAGTTTTCCCTGGTGGAAACCGACAAGGTTATCATGGAACTGGTTCGGGATTATCTGAAGATTCTGAAAGAAAAAGGTATTTACAAGATGGGTATCGAAAAACAGGAGTATATCCGGACCGTTGAAAAATCCGGGCTTTCTCCAGACCGCTTCGGTCCTGTTCTGTTTAAAAATTATGATTCCGGGATTTATCTGTTGATGAAAGAATCCATCATATCCCTCAAGACCCTCAAGCAGACACTGGTTCGATCCGCGGTGATCACCGAAGATGACCCCATTCCGCCTGTCATTGAAAAAATTTACAATCAGTCTGTCCCGCAATTCAAAACCCAGACCCATTTTTATGGTTATGACGGCCGGGGAAGCATGCCGACAACCTTTGACAGTGTCTATACCTACAATCTGGGATGGACGGTTTTCAGTCTCATTGCCAACGGCGCTACCGGGCAGATGGCAGCCATATACAATCTGGAAAAACCATTTTCCCAGTGGATCCCGGCCGGACTGCCCATCGCGCCCCTGATGCATCTTGAGGAAAGAAATGGCCGGTTGTCACTGGTTATGGAAAAAAGTCTGGTGGACATCCGGTCCCCGGCATTTCTGGTGTTGAAGGCCAATCGTGAAAAATGGCTGTCTACGCTGCCCGGGCCGGATCATTACCGGATTCCGGCGCCAATTTATCTGGTGGACAATGTGGATGACGATCGGCCCATTACACTGATGTTGAATGAAATCGCATCCCGACAGCAGGATAAGTGAATTCCGAACATCGATAACGCGTAAAAAGGAGAGGGATATGGAAGAAGATCCTTGTCTCACCAGTCTGAAAGGACAATTTTTAATTGCCATGCCCAGCCTGGTTGAACCCAGTTTTTTTCAGACTGTCATTCTCATGTGTGAACATAATGACAGCGGCGCTGTGGGCGTGATCATCAACCGGACACATCCCTTTTTAACCTGTCGGGATATTTTTGAAGAGATTCAAATTGACTGTCTGCCCCACGTTGCATCCATACCCATTCATATCGGCGGACCGGTACATTCCGGAGAAATATTCATTCTTCATGGTTCACCGTTTGAATGGAATGGTTCTTTGAGGGTGGCACCATTTGTTTCACTCAGCAATACGCTGGATCTGCTGAATGAAATCGGGAAAGGGAATGGACCGCAATCATTTATCATTGTACTGGGATGCGCGGGATGGGCGCCGGGTCAACTGGAATCTGAACTGAGTGAGAATGTCTGGCTGACGACTCCGGCAAATGAGGACATTATTTTTAACACAGGGATCGATGACCGGTGGGGAACAGCATTGCGGAATATGGGAATTGATCCTCTCTGGCTTTCCAGCCAGATCGGTCATGCGTAGGCGGGGGGAAATCAAAAAAAAGACCGGACGCCCATAGAAAAAAACCGGATGATTCCGGCCTTTGATCCGTCATACGGTATTGTCAATTATATCGAGTTTTCTCCGGATTGAGAGATATCCACGGCTTCAGTTTCAATTGCGGAATCAGCGGATTCCATTATCCCGGTTTCATTTGTGGAATCTGAGGATTCCACTGTCTCAATGTCATTGGTGGAATTCAGGGATTCCACGGTTTCTGCTTCATCACGATGCTTGCCGGATTTGGGTTTTTTCTTTTTCAGGCAGACCTTGTCCTTTCGAACAAAGGCACAGAGTTTGGGATTATAATATTCTTTGCAGTTTAATGGATTATAAAGTGGGCATTCCGGATTTTTCTCTGACATTCTGACTCCCCTTTATCAAAAAAATTATCTTTTTGAATATCAGATTGTTCTAAATTTTGCAAGATACAATCATGCATAACCGCAATGCCTGCCTCAAAAAGAGAAAGCAGTGTCAAGACCTTGTGTTCAATTTGTATATCTGTGCAATGCCATTTTGAAATGGGGCAGGGGGATCATCCCTATCTGAAATCGTGGCACCGGGTTTCCGGCCGGCTGTCTGGAACACCGGGAATCGGGTGGGTCCTCTCCCAGAACTGCACATGACCATGATGGTCGATTAGAATGATGCTCGAACTTCGGGTGCCATAATGCGGGCTTTTGATAAATATGGGAGACAGAATGCGTTCCCATTCCACCCCGATGCCGGTGTCGGGGAGTGAATCATTGGGCGCCGGTGTGTCATCCGCCAGGATGTCAAACAGGGATTCCGTATCGATGTCACCGGGCTTTTGGCAGATGCGTTTCAGGGACTGGAGGCCTTTTTGTGTTTTGGGCCATGCCGTATTCAGCAGATGGTTGCTGAGCCCATGCCATCCGGCGGTCAGATCAATAATTCCAGGGGCCCGGTTTCCATGATACTGCATGCTCGACATGTCACCAACAATCAGATTGAATCCGTTATACTGACTGTCGTGAGAGGCGATATGTCCCAGATAATCGCCTGGTGATCCACCATCGATCAGGTATCGACTGACCAGATATCCGCGGGATGAGCCATTGATACCGGATTTTTCCGGGCCTCTGTAATTGGTAATCGCAGCCAATCTGCCCGAGCGTGAAACCCCGAGCCAGGTTCCCATCTGTTCCAGGTCTCTTCCGGCCAGCACATCGGGATGGTCTTCCCAGAAACCAAGTGGCGCTGTTTTTCGGGAATAGAATTCATCCCGGTTGGCGATCAGTATCAGGCTGTAGCGGGAATGGGTGTGATAGCCAAGCAATATCAGACACATGATATCATTTTAGCTTTGGGTCCAGTAAGACAAATACTCAATATCCGATTGATTGGAATCCGTCAGATCACCGATATTGAGCATCACAGCCCTGAAATGAACCCCGCTTTTGTTCCGAATGTCCTGCATCCGACCGATACGTTGCGCCAGGGATTCATGATAAAAACCACTCTCATCCTCCAGTGAGAACAGGCTGGTGGATATGTGCCGTTTCATCATGTCCACGACCAGGGGGCCAAACCATTCTTCCTCCAGATCACCAGACCAGGCATTGCTTTGAAACCACTTCAGGCCGTATGTCTGCTGGGCATAATCCATCAGCCAATCGTTCACTTCCGGATTGTTGTCATACAGGTGGTTGATCATCAAAATCAGTGGGACCGATCCCAGTTTTTGGGAAAAAGCGGCAAAAATATCCACATGTATTTTTTCGGCATTCATCAACAGGATATAAAATTGATCATAATCTCCGGCAAACATGGTTTGCCAGTCAAATCCCACTAACGCCATTTCTCCATAAATACCGCCCGCAGACAACTGAATTGCATCAGGCTTTCCACGGGTGACAGCCATCATCCAGTTGGACAGGGTTTCCATGAAAAATTGCATTTCCTGGATATAAACGCCATCCCAGGGAAGTGGCTGAAGATAATTCCCTTCCAGGCACCAGGCCGCATTTTTTTCAGTAAATAGCCAATCCGGGCTAG
>JBFXFK010000061.1:0-27435 GCA_050179135.1 Desulfatirhabdiaceae bacterium
TTTTGGAGGTTACCGCCATATGGCTACAGGAATACGTGATAAAGTTGCAATTCTGGGAATGGGCTGCTCCCGGTTCGGCGAACGATGGGACATGGGCGCAGAAGAATTGATGGTGGAGGCGTTTCTGGAATGCCTTCAGGATGCGGGCATTGAAAAAAATCAGATCGAGGCGGCCTGGTTTGGGACCTGCATGGAAGAAATCGGTGTGGGAAAAAGCGCCATTGTTCCGGCCGCAACGCTTCGGCTGCCCTTTATCCCGGTCACCCGGGTGGAAAATTTCTGCGCGACCGGAACCGAAGCATTCCGGGGCGCGTGTTATGCCGTGGCGTCCGGGGCCTATGACATTTGTCTGGCCATCGGTGTGGAAAAGCTGAAAGATACCGGCTATGGCGGATTGCCCAATTTTGGCTCCAATGCCGGCACCCTCAACTGGCAGTGGTGGCCCAACCTGACCGCACCGGGATCTTTTGCCCAGTTGGCCAGCGCCTATGCGGCCAAATACCGGATCAGTGACAAAGATCTCAAGCGGGCCATGGCCCATGTATCGGTCAAAAGCCATGACAACGGGGCGCTGAACCCCAAGGCCCATCTCCGAAAACCCGTCACCGAGGCCCAAGTCATCAATGCGCCCATCATTGCCCATCCCCTGGGCCTGTTTGACTGCTGCGGGGTCAGTGACGGCAGTGCCTGCGCCATTGTCACCACGCCGGAAATTGCCAAAAAACTGGGCAAAACCGATCTCATCACGGTCAAGGCCCTGCAACTGGCCCTGAGCAGCGGCGAGGAAATGGGTTACAACCAATGGGACGGCGATCATTTCATGACCACCACCCATTGCAGCAAAAAAGCCTATCAGGAAGCCGGCATCACCAATCCCCGCGAAGAAATCAGCATGATGGAGGTGCATGACTGCTTTTCCATCACCGAGCTGGTCACGATGGAGGATCTGCATATTTCCGAACGGGGCCGGGCCGTATTCGATATTCTGGACGGGTTTTATGACCGGGACGGCAAGGTCCCCTGCCAGGTGGACGGGGGCCTGAAATGCTTTGGACACCCTATCGGCGCTTCCGGCATCCGCATGCTGTATGAAATGTACCTGCAACTGCTGGGAAGGGGCGACAAACGCCAACTGAAAAATCCCCGGTACGGACTGACCCACAATCTGGGCGGATTTCCGTTTCAGAATGTATGCAGTATCTCCATTATCGGCAATTACCAGGGGTAAATATTCCATTTCGTACCGGAATCCCAAACCCCAAATCTCAAATCTCAAATTTGAAATCCCTATACCGGGTAGAATCATGAATCTGTTAAACTACACCGAAAAACACAATCAGTTCCGGGAAAGGCTTCGCGCCTTTCTGGCAGCCGAAGTCACCCCGTTTGTGGACCAGTGGGAAAAAGACAAGGGCATCCCCGCGCAAATTTGGAAACGCATGGGACAGGGCGGATTTCTCTGTCCCACCGTGGCCACCGAGTATGGGGGCCTGGGCGGTGATTATCTCTATTCGGTCATTGTGGCCGAAGAACTGGCAAAAACCCGGCATACGGGATTGGCTGCCAACCTGCATAGCGATGTGGTCGTTCCCTATATCGATTCATTTGCCCTGCCGGAAATCAAACGAAAATATCTGCCGGGCTGTGTTACCGGCGATATTGTCACGGCCGTGGCCATGACCGAGCCCGGGGCCGGCAGCGATCTGGCCGGCATGGCGACCATCGCCGAGGAAACCGGAGACACCGTGGTCATCAACGGCTCCAAGACCTTCATTTCAAACGGGATTCATGCTGACCTGATCGTTCTGGCGGCCCGGGACCCCAAAATTGAAAATCCGTATCAGGCCATATCCCTCTATCTGGTGGATGGGGATGCGCCCGGATTCAAACGCGGCCGAAAGCTGGAAAAAATGGGCTGGCGCAGTCAGGATACGGCGGAGCTTTTTTTCACCAACTGCCGGATACCGGTCCGGAACCGGCTGGGGGAAAAAGGCATGGGCTTTCTGATGCTCATGGACAAACTTCAGCAGGAGCGGCTGACCTGTGCCGTGGGCGCCATCACCGCCGCGGAATATATTCTGGACTGGACCATCGATTATTGTAAAAAAACCCGGGTGTCCGGAAAACCCCTGTCCAAAAACCAGGCGGTTCAGTTTGCCCTGGTGGAACTGTCCACCGAGGTCAAAATGAGCCGGGTGTTTGTGGACAAACTGGTTGTGGAGCATATGGCCCATGAAAATGTGGTGGTCGAAACATCCATGGCCAAATATCAGACCACGGACATGGTCAAGCGCCTGGCCGACAGGTGCCTGGATCTGATCGGCAATTATGGCATGATGGAAGACTGCCCGATTGTCCGGGCCTTCCGGGATGTGCGCGTCATGTCCATATTTGCCGGCACCAATGAAATCATGAAAGGGATTGCGGCAAAGTTCATGGGGTTGTAATTTCCCGGATTGTCAAACAGGCCGTAAGGGGCGGAACCGGGTGTCGGATTCCGGGATGTCAATTTTTATCCTTGATAAATTCATTTGAAATGATATTTAAATGGTCTTCAGGAGCCAAGTGATGGAATCAACCGAAAAAAGATCCTTCAATTCCCTGGTGGAAGCGTTTTTGGGCGCCCGTTTGCCCGACACCCTTGCCGACAATATCGCTTTTCCCGCATTGCCGGAAGATGCACAAAAGGTTATCCTGCGGATGCTGTCGCTCATGAAACGGGCATCCTTTCCGGCAACGGAATTCAATCCCCACCTCATCTGGCTGTTGTCCGCTGTTACACCGGCCATGCTGCCGTCTGCCTGGGGCGGCAGAATTCCGCCGCTGACAACTCCTGGCCGTCATAAAAAACTGGACGACTATGTCATCCGGCAAACCGGATTCAGTCCGACCGGTCAACCGGTTTTTATCGATCTGGGGTGCGGGTTTCCGCCGGTTACGACAGTGGATACAGCCGGCGTTATGCCGGACTGGTCTGTTTTTGGGGTTGACTGTTCATTTGCCCGGTATGTGCTGCATGATGCGGAAGGCCATTACGCCTGTTTCAATTCTGAAGGAGAATTTCAGTACCTGCAATCCCAACAAAAACCCCTGAACGATAATCCGGATACTGTCAAATCCCGGTTCAAAGACATGTTTCAGAATCTCTCCCCGCAACTGGAAGCGTCCGACGATCAATCCGTCCAAACCCTTGAAAAAGATGGTTTCAGACTGGTCCTGAATCCGGTAAAGGCGCATGAAGCCAAAAATCTGAAATTCATCGAATCGGATATCGAAACGATTCAATTGCCAAAAGCACGGGTCATCCGGTGCATGAATGTGCTTCTTTATTTCGATAAACCGGTTCGGGACCGGATGCGGCAATCAACCGGATCACTGCTGGATGATGGCGGTATCCTGATTTCAGGATTCAACCATCCATTTGGCACCTATGCCCGATATGCCGTTTATAAAAAAGAGACAACCGGATTGTCACCGTGTGAATTTTCATTCAGCCTGGACAATTTGAGACCTGTCGGGATCGGTCCTTGGCTGGCCCTTTCGGATAATGAGGAGGAGGTGGAACTTCTGGCTGATCTGACCGGCGCCATTCGCGCCGACGCGATTTTTTGGCCGGGATTTAACAAACAGGTTGACACGCTTCAGGAAAAATATGGTATTTGCAGGCGGGAAAAGGATGGATTCAATCAGTTTTCACAAGAAATCCTGACCGCACCGCCCGGCGTGATGATGAAAAAATCATCAGAACTGTGGCATGATCTTGAATTGGCCGGTTATACCGATGGCGCTGTCAACGCATTGTCCCGGGCCGGTTATACCGCCTGGAAAAATCCGGTTGGTGATATTTCGGTTTTGCCGCCGGATGGGTCCCTGCCCCGAACCTGAGATAGGGATTCACAGTAAACGTTCATGATCGATCTGATCACCCCCATAAAAGGAACAATTATGCCATACTCACCTTTTTTCAAGTTGTTTCCTGAAATTGCCGAACGTGAAACCCGGGCTGTAACAATTTTGGATACTGCAAAATTCAATTTGCCGCCAGCAACGTATTCCTTTATCGAAATGTTCTGTGATGAACCGGGATGCGACTGCCGACGCGTGTTTTTGTGCGTGATGTCTTCTCTTGATCAAAAGCCCAAGGCTGTCATTGCCTGGGGATGGGAGACAAAAAAATTTTATGCCAAATGGATGGGAAGCAATCAGATTGATATAGACATGTTAAAAGGTCCATCGCTCAATCTGGCAAGTCCACAGTCAGAGATCGCTCCAGGCCTGCTGAAGCTGTTTAAACAGGTTCTTCTTCCTGACCAGGATTATATCGAGAGAATCAAACGTCATTATCATATATTTCGGGAAAAAATTGATGGCAAACCCAGACGGAATGCCAATATTTCCCAAAAACAAAAAAATGAGTAACAGATACCCCATATGAATCCCGCATCCAGCGCCGTACCAACCAGCATGATGCAAATAACCGCGGATAAACCGTTTCTGCCGGTGGTTCTGGCCTTTGTCGAAACCATAGCCCTGGCTTCGGGTTTGACCAAAACCGAAGCCCTCAAGCTGACCCTGGCATCCGAAGAGCTGTTTCTTCACCTGTGCCGGGTCGTAATCCCGGCCAAAGGGATGATTGAAATCCGTTGTTTCGGCAGGGACTATTCGGTTCAGATCGACTTTTCCTTTCCCATGACGCCTTTCAACATGGAGGCTTTCAATCTGGCTGTAAAGCCCAAACCGAACAAGGCAATCCGCTTTGAGGATATGCGCCTGCTTCTGGCATCCCGGTCTGTCAACCACTTCAAAATCGAGCAGATTCAGAACCGCCTGCATTTACAGCTCATCAAGGATAAAGAATATCCCATCCAGAAACCCGTGACATCTCCGCAAACCAATCTGTCAGACCGGATATTTACCATACAGACACCCTATTCACACGAAATAGCGGTTTTGTCGGCACGGATTCAGGCTGATTTTTCCAACACCCCCCTGCCCCGATTCATCCGGTATCCGGGAAGACTGACGGCCATGATGCGTCATGGAAACTGCCAAGCCCTGATTGCCAGAGGGCAGGCTGATGAAATTGGCGGCGGAATTTTTCTGCGAAGAATCAATGAAAAAACCATCGAGATATTTGGGCCATACGTCATCAATAACGACAACCCGGTCCCTGTTGTTCATGCGCTGACAGAAGCCGCCATCAGCGCCGCATCCCGAACCACCGCATCGGTATTGATCTGCAGCCCACCCGATGGCCTCGATGTCTCGAATTACTTTGAAGTGCTGGGGTCGATTCACTGGCATTTATCCTCGGGCCAAATCAATTATCATTCGGTTTGGTTTCGACATATCAAGGAGGATTTGGGGCGCATCTCCTGGATAACCCCGGACATTCATGATTTCCTGAAGCAGAACTATGATCGCCTGGCGCTGCCGCGTGAAATCCGGCTGATTTCGGACACCGGAGACAATCCGTCTGTCAGTTCGGTATTCTCGTCAGATATTCACCGGTTTTATGATCTGGTCACACTTAGACTGATCTGGATGGGCAATGATTTGGACGAGAATTTGCTGCAGCATCTTCAGATGTTTCAAAAGGAATCCATCCGACATATCGTCTTTGAAGTGGATCTGGGCCTATCCTGGCAGGCGCACATGATCCCGGTTCTTCTGAAAAACGGATTTTCCCCGTCCATTCTTCTGCCGGATGCCGGCAAAGGGGATGCGGTCATGTTTTTCCGGTTGCAGGAATAGCCGTGCCATCCCCCGTTGCCCTTGACCGGATTGTTCCGGACTATATTCAACGCTTTCAGGCTTATGTTCCCAGCAAACCCGACGACGCCCTGAAAAAACTCTACGGCTGCACCCGCCTGTACCGGCTCAACAACAATGAAAACCCCCTGGGGCCCTGCCCGGCGGCAGCCGAGGTCATCCGGCAGTTTGATCCTTCCCAGGCGTCCATCTATCCTTCCGGAGACTGCTATCATCTCAGATCCAAACTGGCCGTCCGGTATGGCATGGACCCGGACCAGTTTTTGTTTGGAAACGGGGCCAATGAGGTCATCGGGTTTGTCATCAAGGCGTTTTGCCAGCAGGGAGACAACATTGTCACAGCCGACAAAACCTTTGCGGTCTATGAATGGGTGGCCGATTTTTCCGGATTCGAGGCCCGGCTGGTTCCCTTGAAGGATCATGGGTTTGACGATGAGGGAATGATCCGTCAAATCAATGACCGCACCAAGATTCTGTTTGTCTGCAATCCCAACAACCCGACCGGCACATACTGGAATACGGCCAGGCTGCGGGCCTT
Organism: Desulfatirhabdiaceae bacterium; assembly: GCA_050179135.1. GTDB lineage: Bacteria > Desulfobacterota > Desulfobacteria > Desulfobacterales > Desulfatirhabdiaceae > UBA4064. The sequence goes on from JBFXFK010000061.1 coordinate 6,311, forward strand.
TCTGGATACCATTGCCGGTCGGCGGATTGTGGTGATCGATGAGGCTTACTGCGAATTTGTAGAAAAACCGGATTTTCCCGATGGCATGGGCCTGATTTCCCAATACCCCAATCTGGTCGTTTTTCGAACCTTTTCCAAAATGCATGCCCTGGCCGGGCTCCGCATCGGATACCTGGCCGGATCACCCCAAGTTGTGGATATCATCCGCCGCACCTGCGTGGTCTATTCGGTCAATACACTGGCCCAGGCCGCTGCCCTGGCCGTATTGTCCAGCGATGATGCGCATATCCGGAAAACGCGGCAACTGGTTAATGACCAAACGGAATTTGTTACAAACCATCTGGACCGACTGGGTCTTGAATATCTGAATGGTGAAGGCAATTTCATCATGATCCGGCTGCCCATGAGCGACACCCTGGCGTACCGGAAACTGATGGTGCAGGGGATCATGATTCGCACCATGGCCGGATTCCGGTTTCCCAACTGGATTCGCCTGACATTGTCTTTGCCGCCGGCCATGGAAGCGTTTGTCAAGGGACTGAAGACTGTTCTGGATACCCGAAAAAGCGTCTGAAACCCGGATGGCAACAACTTGGTGATTGTCGCATTTGTGTTCATAATAAACGATCATGATCAAGGGCTTTCTCAGCCTCAGATATGAAAATGATATCTTCCCAAAAAGCCCGGTAGGGGCGACCTGTTTGTAGAAATTGATGCTGTTATTCCCATCAAGCTCCATCGGAGCGGCCTGTAATCGAAATACACAGGCCGCCCCTACGGGGCTTGAGGGAAATTTATATGCGTCATGCTACAAACAGGTCGCTCCGACGGAGCTTGATGGCAAATGTTTATTTTTAACCGCATTTTCACGGTAAACGATCATGAATCATTCCGGGAGCTTCACCCCCACATATGTAAATGATTTTACCGATTTTCTACTGAATTCTGAATCCTGGATTCTGACTTCTGTTTTTCCATTTTCACGGTAAACGTTCATGAATCATTCCGGTTCAACATTCCTTGTTCGATATCAAATCGAGGCATTCAATTGACCCCCGAAACCAATACGGACAACCTGTTTTCAATCGAATTCATCTCCCTGATTTTTGTGATGTTTTTCGGTTTCTGCAATATGTCCGTGTTCTACAGCTTTTACAGTTATCTGACATGGCTGGGGATTGAAAGCGAGTGGCGTGGTCTGATTGTCGGACTGGAGCCCATGACCGCATTCATTCTTCGGCTGCCGGTCAGCATGGTGCTGCATCCCGGAAATGCCCTTTATGTCATGCGGTTTTCCCTGTTTCTGCTGATGGTCGTTCTGTGCTGCTACACCGTCACCACCAGCCTGGCAAGTCTGATTTTGATCCGGATTGTTCATGGCGCCACGTTTGTTTCCCTGGTTTCGGCTGCCATGACATCGATCGTCCGGTTCATTCCAAAAGAAAAAAGTGTACAGGCTTTTGGATTGATGAGTGTTGCCAGTCTGGTTCCCTATGCCGTCATGCCGGTTGTCACAGAAATGGCTCTTCGGCATATTCATAATGAGGCTTTGATTTATGCAGTGGTTTCGGTGCTTGGTTTACCCGGACTCTGGCTGCTGTTTCAAATGGGCCATCGTTTTCAAAATACAGTAATAAACTCTGGTCGTTCCAGGCGCACTGAATGGTCCATCCTGATTCAAAACATCCTGAAACCGCCTGTTTATCTTCTTCTGGGGATGAATCTGCTGATTTTTTTCACCTATGCCACCATCTTTTATTTCATGAAACCGTTTCTGGCGCATCAGGGACTGGAAGGGGATATCGGCCTGTATTTTACGGTTTCCATGTCGGTCATGATCGTTGTCAGGGTATTTTCCGGAAAGTATCTGGATAAAGCCGACAAGTTGCATCTTCTATGTCTGATGACCGGGTTTCTGTCTGTCACATATTTTATGTTGGGCCATGTTGACGCCTCATGGAAAGTGGCGCTTGTCGCATTGGCCTACGGAATGTGCATGGGAATCATTTTGCCCCTTTTGAATGCCCTCATGTTTGTCATTTCATCGGAATCGTGCCGCGGATTCAACAGCAACCTGATGCTCTTCATGATGGATGCGGGCTTTTTTCTCAGCCCGACCCTGTCCGGCATGATCATTCATTCAGGCAGTTCCTTTTCTCTGCTTTTCTGGATCTGTTCCGGGATTTCGGTCGTGGTGCTGGGGTTGATGGCTCTGTTCACAAGACAGACAAAATCCCTGTTTGTCACTCCCGGTCCGTAAGGTGCGGCCTGGTCACCACAATGGAAATTGAATCGTCACGAAGTAAGGATAAACGGATGAATCATGGCGCCGACCAAATAAAAAATCAAAATCAGGAAGAATTTTACATTGATACATTCCAGCCCCAGGACGCGGAAGCCATTGTTTCCCTGTGTCGCGCGGTTTATGGGGATCAGTATCCCATCCGAATATTTTACGATCCTAAGGCCATTATTCAAGTGAATGCGCTTGGAAAATATTATTCCATTGTTGCCCGTACCGTCTCTGGCAGGGTCATTGGCGTAACCCATCTGTTTCAGTCAGCCCCCTGTCCATTGGTGTATGAATTGGGGGTCGGCATGGTTTTGATGGAATACCGGAAGACCGGTGCGATTTCCCGACTGTTTGAATATGCTTTCAACGACTTTATACCGCGAATGGAAAACATTGAGGCATCTTTCGGCGAGGCTGTCTGTAACCATGTTTTCACGCAAAAGGCCATTCTGCGTTCCCGACATGTCATCACGGCGCTGGAAATAGCACTGATGCCCGCTGAAGCCTATGGCAAAGAAAAAAGTGCAACGGGTCGGGTGGCCGGGTTAAATGGATTTCGCTGCTACAAAACCAGGCCGCACCGGGTGCATCTTCCCGCACCGTATGAACCGGATCTAAGCTGGATATATTCCCGCCTGGATGATTCCCGGGAAATTGTGATATCAGAAGATATGGCGCCGTCTGGCCTGAGCTCGCGTATCGGCATGGAGATGTTTGATTTTGCCCGGGTGGCACGAATTGCGGTATATGAGGTCGGAGAGGATTTCAGCGCAGCCTTTCATCATATCGAGGCAGAAGCCATTGCGAAAAAAGCCGTTGTTCTCCAGGTATGGCTCAATCTGGCCATCCCCCGGGTCGGATCTGCCGTGAATATCCTGAGAGAACACGGATACTTTTTGGGCGGCCTACTGCCCAGATGGTTTGACACAGATGGACTTTTAATGCAAAAACTCCTGTGTTCTCCCAATTTTGATAGCATTGTTCTGGACGCCGATGTGTCCAAAGATCTTCTGAAAATCATTCAAAAGGATTGGGAGCGCGCACAGGCATTTCAAAGCTGATGGCGCATGTCACATCAGAAACTGCAAATTGCTAACAATGGCGCTTCTTCTCAATACCCACAACTCAAATCCCAGTACAGAATACAGGTGATAGATGGAAAAGGATATTCCGGCTGTCGGATCTTCCATTCCCCGATTTGATGCCTGGGCAAAGGTCCGGGGCGAAGAAAAATATGCTGTTGACAGTTATGAGCCGGACATGTTGTGGGCCGGCGCAAAACGGGCCGGGATTGCGCATGGCAAAATTCTGGCGGTGGAAACGGCCGATGCGCAAAACATTCCCGGTGTTGTTCGGATACTGACCCGAAAAGATGTTCCCGGAACCAACCGTCAGGGTATTGTCCACAAGGATCAGCCGGTTCTGGCAGGCGGCAGAATTCGGCACTGCGGCGAACCCGTGGCCCTGGTTCTGGCAGAAACCCGGGAAGCCCTGAAGCATGCCCTGGCAAAAATTGTGGTGTCCGCAGATATCCTGCCCGGTGTGTTTGACCCGGAGGATGCGTTAAAACCGGATGCGCCGAAAATCCATGAATCCGGCAACATTCTGATGCATGCGGTCATCCAAAAGGGCCTGGCGGAAACAGTTTTCTCTGAATGTGATGTGGTTCTGGAAGACCGGGTTGAGGTGCCGTTTCAGGAACATGCCTTTCTGGAAACCGAAAACGGAATTGCCCGTGTCACTCCGGACGGCAGGCTGACCATGACCGTTTCCACCCAGGCCCCGTTTCGGGACCGGATGGAAATCGCCCATGCATTGGGGTTGAAATTTCAGGATATCCGGATCATCTGTCCCTATCTGGGGGGCGGCTTTGGCGGCAAGGATGGATCAACGGTTCAATGCCTGCTGGCGCTGGCGGCCATGAACGCGGATGGCAGGCCGGTCAAAATGGTCTGGGACCGGGAAGAAAGCTTTATTGCCGGATACAAGCGTCATGCGGCCCGCCTGTATTACAAGCTGGGCGCCGGCCGGGACGGCACGCTTCAGGCTCTTTTATGCAGACTGTTTTATGACACCGGGGCCTATGCCCATCTGGGCGGAGAGGTTCTGGAACTGGGCATGGAGCATGCCGGTGGTCCCTACCGGATTCCCCATGTCCGGGTGGAAGGCTGGAGCATTTATACCAACAATCCCGTTGGCGGCGCCATGCGTGGATTTGGTGTGTGTCAGGCATCCTTTGGCATCGAACAGATCATGAACCGGCTGGCCGAAAAACTGAATATGGACCCGCTTGCGCTGCGGCTGAAAAATGCGCTGCGGCGGGGTGATCAGAACAGCTCCGGCATCACACTGGTTCATTCGACAGGCATGACCCAATGTCTCAAGACCCTGCAGAATCATCCCCTGTGGCAAAACCGGAACCAATGGAAACTGGAAGCGGGCGGATTCAAACGCCGCGGGGTCGGCATGGCTGCGGTCTGGAACGCCATGGGCTATGGCAAGGGACTGCCGGATTCCGCCATTGCCAGGATCGCACTGACAAAAACCGGCAACATCCGAATCTATAATGCCGTATCGGACATGGGCCAGGGCAATGCCAGCGCCTTTGCCCAGATGGCCTGCGAAATTCTGAATCAGGACGCCGGCCATGTGAAACTGGTTCAACCGGATACGGACCAGGCCCTTCCATCCGGATCGGCCTCTGCCGGTCGCACCACCTATACCTATGGCAACGCCCTGATCAACGCCTGTAATACATTGAAAGACAGGCTGATCCATCGGGCGAGCCTGATCCTGATGCAGGATGAATCCACCGGGCTTGCCCTCCTTCCCGGAAAAGTGCGGCATCTGCCGACCGGCAGGGAGGTTCCCTTTTCCCAACTGGCTGCGATCATGCCGGAACATGACAGAAGCGCAACCGGTCACCATGTCATGGTTGTATCGCAGGACGCGGCAACCACCGGAACCGGGTTTATCATCGGGTTTCCGCATGTGCTTTTTGCCTATGCGGCCCATCTGGTCGGTATTGAAATCGATGAACTGACCGGGGCTGTTCAGGTGCTGTTTTATCTGGCCGTTACAGAAGGCGGGCGGATCATCAATCCACAGGGCTTTCATCAGCAGGTGCATGGCGCCGCTGCCCAGGGATTGGGTTATGCCCTGTTCGAGGATGTCAAACTGACATCCGGTGTCATCCAGAACCCATCGTTTACCAACTATATCCTGCCTACAGCCCTGGATATTCCGGATATCCGGTCCGTGTCTGTCGAAACCGTGGAATCCACCGGCCCGTTTGGTATGAAAGGCATTGGCGAGGCGGGCGTCAATGCCCCCCTGCCGGCGGTGACGCATGCGGTGCATGATGCCATTGGCGCATGGATCAGCAGGCCACCGGTCAGTTCAGAAAAAATTCTTAACGGAATTATTAATAAATCAGGATGATTCGAATGACTGGGATGCATTGTTCCGCCCGTCCTTTATGTCCTTTTCGTCCTTTTTGTCCTTTTTTCAATCAGGAAAACCACCATGCCAATCAACTTTAAAATCAACGGAAAACCGCATGTGCTGAGCTGCCCGGCAGACAGGCGGGTCATCGATGTCATCCGGGAAGACCTGGGTCTGACCGGAACAAAGGAAGGCTGCGGGGCCGGAGAATGCGGCGCCTGCACCATTCTGGTCGATGGCGCGCCCAAACTGTCCTGCCTGATGCTGGCCGCCCAGCTCGAAGCCAGTGAAATTGTCACAATCGAAGGCATTGCAACAGACAGCACCGGCCATTTGGTTCAGGACGCTTTTGTCCAACATGGGGCAATTCAATGTGGTTTCTGCACACCCGGCATGGTTCTGTCGGCCGTATCGCTTCTGAAACGCAACACCATGCCAAACCGTAATGACATAAAAACAGCCATTTCAGGCAATCTGTGCCGATGCACCGGATACGTCAATATCATCGATGCCGTGGAAGCCGCCGCCAGAAATCAGTCCATGGACAGTGACCGATGACAGCGGTCCTCCTTCCCCAAAACCTGTCCGAACTGTGGCAGATGGTGTCTGTCTTTCCGGATGCCACTGTCTATGCCGGTGGCACTGATCTTCTGGTCAAGCTGAAAATCGGGCAACTGTCGCCACAGGCATTGATCTGTCTCGAGCGAATCCCGGAGCTGAAAGGGGTGGTGGATGGCGGCGATCATGTCACCATCCATGCCGCAACCCCGTTCAGTCAGTTGCTGACAGATTCGCTTCTGATTCGTGAATTTCCGGCTCTGTGTCAGGCCATGACCACGCTGGGATCGCCATTGATCCGCAATATGGGCACCATTGGCGGCAACATCTGCACCGCATCTCCGGCGGGCGACACCATCCCGCCGCTGACCGTGCTGAATGCGGAACTCGAGTTGGTCTCGGCAAACGGCATCAGACATCTTCCCATAAATCGCTTTATCACCGGCCCCGGCCAAATCGGTCTTTATCCCGGTGAAATTCTTTCCGCCATCCATGTTCCCAAGCCAAAACCCGGTTCAATCCAGTTTTTTGAAAAAGTGGGTCAGCGCAATGCCCTGACCTGTTCCATTGTCAGCATGGCTGCCATCGTTTGGCTGTCTGACACGAATCGGGTGGATGCCGTTTCCCTCGCATGGGGCAGCGTGGGCCCCACAATCATGACCTGCCCCGGGGTCGAAAACATGCTGACCGGTCACAGGCTGACATCAGATATCTTGAAAAAAGCCGGCAACATGGTTATAAGGACTGTTCTGCCCATCACGGACATTCGGGCATCAGCGGATTATCGCCGGAAAGTGGCCGGAAATCTGATGCTTCGGCTGTGCGACAGATATAGCTTTCCAGATAAAGATTTTCGGGGATGGCCGAGAGAAGGCCTATCCCCTCCCTGCTGCCTTCCCAAAATCATTATCTGAAAAGCTATAGATAAAATGACCCGGATCATGAATCATGTATCTCTGACAAATCTTCAACATCAGATTCTGCAAACCGTTGAAAACAGTTCAGCCCGGCTGACCGTTACCGATATCATGAAACTGATGGCGGGTGACACGGTTGACAGAAAAAAGCTTCAAAAAAATCTGAAACGGCTGATGGCATCCGGTGAACTGGTCTTTAACAGTATCAATGGCCACACATTTGTCGAAAAATCCTTTTATCGACCGGTCCGGTTGTCCCGACACGTTCTGGTCGCACCGGAAGGTCATGCGATCTTCCCCGAACAGGATGACATTGCCGTGATCATCCGGCATGGGGTGGCATTTGGAACCGGCCAGCATCCCAGCACCCGACTGGCGGTTCAGGCACTGGACCATCTGCTTCTGGATGAAAAAAAATTACTGGGAACTCCGGAATCCGGAATGCTGGATATCGGGACCGGTTCGGGCATTCTGGCCATTGCTTCCCTCAAAATGGGAATCCATAAGGCAATATGTCTGGATTACGATCCCTGTGCCCGGTTTGAAACCCTGGAAAATGCCCGTCTCAATGGGGTCCATGGTCGGATGCACGTCATGGATTCAGAGCTTGACCTCATTCCCGCAGGGTTTGATCTGATCACCGCCAACCTGCGGTTCCCGACACTGTTTGACCTGTTTCCGGAAATCGACCGGCTGACCCGACCGGGGTCATATATCGTGTTTGCCGGTATCAAATGTGATGAAACCGAACTGCTGTGTCAAAAATACCAGTCGGCATTATTTCAGAATGTCTGGGCCGCCACCGAACATGAATGGGCGGGAATCATTTTAAAAAAAACAGGTACAATTCAGGACGATTTGAAATCAGAAGTCCGTGGCAAAGGAAAATGAGAATGGAATTGTTCAAAACAGACGGTAAAAAAGCGCTTATCATAGAAGACAGCCCAACCCAGGCGCAATTGATCAGCATGACGCTGGCGGATGAAGATCTGACCATTTTTGTGGCAAAAACCGGCCTGGAGGGTCTTGAACAATGCGCTGCCATTCAGCCGGATATCGTTATTCTGGATATTATCCTTCCCGACATCGATGGATTTACGGTTTGTCGCCGGCTGAAACAAAAAATGCGGGAGTACATCCCCATTCTGATCCTGACGGCGAGGGACAAAATTGAAGACCGGGTGGACGGACTGGAACTTGGCGCAGATGATTATATCAGCAAATCTGTTGGAAAACGGGAATTCGTAGCCCGGGTGAAATCTCTGTTGAGAATCAAAAGCCTCCATGACGAGCTTCAGACCATGCTTGAAAAAGAGCGACAGTCGATGAAAATTTTGCAGAAAGTGGCGCTGGTGGATCATTTGACAGGCGTTTACAACCGTCATTACATGGCGGAGATTCTGACCGCGGAATTCGAAAGGGCCAGACGCTATAACAATCCATTGTCATGTATTATGGTGGATGTGGATTATTTCAAGGAGTTCAATTCAAGATACGGTCATGAAGTGGGAGATATGGTCCTTAAAGGCGTGGCGGATACGTTAAAGGAAAATGTCCGACTCGCCGACACGGTTGCCCGGTATGGCGGTGATGAATTCCTCATCCTTTTGCCCATGACATCCGAAGAAGATGCCGCTTTTCTAGCCGAACGTCTTTGCGGTGCTGTTACTGGAAAAGAATGGTTTCATAATGATGAGTGCCTGAAGGTAAGCATCAGCCTCGGTGTTGCATCTACCGGGGAATCTGCTTCCTGGGAAATAAAAGAACTTCTGGACCATGCCGACAAGGCGCTCTACGCCGGGAAAGAATCGGGTCGGAACAAGGCCTTCAGATACGCAACCCTCGGACAGGAAAAAATATTTCAATAGGGCAGAGGCAAAAAAAAGGGGGATCGCTTCGTGCGTTCCGTTTTCCATTCAGGCAATCCCCATTTCCCGTAATTTTACACCGATGTGATCCAGTGGCAGAACCTCGCAGGCGGCGCCAAGGACGATGGCTTCTTTTGGCATGCCAAAAACAATCGAGCTGTTCTGGTCCTGGGCGATCGTAAAACCGCCCTGTGATTTGATGGCCAGCAATCCCTCTGCGCCATCTCTTCCCATTCCCGTCAATAAAACGCCCACTGCCGAATGGTGAAACTGCTCCGCCACGGAATGAAACAACACGTTTACAGACGGACAATGGGGTGAATCGATATCCTCGTGGTTCAATTTTACTTTCAGATCCCGGGTAACCTTCAAATGAAGATCATCCGGGGCCACATAAACGATTCCGGGAAGCAGGGGCTCTCCATTTGTTGCCAGTTTCACATGCAGTGAAATGACGCTGTCCAGCCATTTTACCAATCCTTCGGTAAACCCCTTGCTGATATGCTGAACAATCACGATGGGCAGGGGATATGTTGCAGGAAGTTCCTCCAGGATGGTCTTGAGCGCCGGCGGTCCGCCGGTGGACGACCCGATGGCGATGATTTTCAAGCCCTGTGAGACCGATTTTCCTGCCTGTCGGCGCACTGGGTGAACAATCGGCTTGTTACCATGCAGACGGCGGCGAACGACTTTGACATCCGACATGGCTTTCACCACCCGGACAAGGTCATCCGCTTCCGGATCTTCTCCGGGCAATCCGTGGGGTTTGCCATACACCATCAGGGCGCCGGCCTCGAGCCCCCTGTACGTGGTGCCGAGACGGATATCCGATTCCGTGCTGGTCAGGATGATGATCGGGCGCGGATATTCCGCCATGATCCGTTGAATGGCCTGATATCCATCCACTTTGGGCATATGGATATCCATGGTAATCACATCCGGGTTCAGCTTTTTGCACAGATGAAAGGCTTCCTCACCATTTTTTGCTTCACCGGCCACTTCAATTTCTGCATCGCTTGTCAAAATGTTGCGGATCAGGAGGCGAAGGGTTGGCGAATCATCAACGATCAATACACGTATCATTATCCACACTGTCTGGTTGAAAAAGTTTATCCGATCAGACGCTCGATGGTTTGCAGCAGTTCATGTTGATCAAAACTGCCTTTGGTGATGTAGGCATCCGCCCCGGCTTCCATTCCGCGAATCTTGTCCTGGGGTGACTCCAGCGATGTCACCAGAATGATGGGTATTGGGGCAAAGCGGCTTTCGGACCGGACCCTTTCCGCCAGTTGCAGACCATTCATCCGTGGCATATCCACATCAAAAACAAACACATCAAACGGGTGTATCTGTATCAGTTCCCAGCCTTCCAAGCCATCGGCAGCCGTCTGAACCCGGTATCCGTAATTTTCCAGAATATTTTTTTCCAGCGTTCGTGTCGTAATGGAATCGTCCACAACCAGGATGTTTCTGGCTGTGGATATTTCAACGGCTGGTTTTTTAAAAACCGTTACCGGGGTTTTCATTCTGGCCGATTTCAGAAGACCGGCGACATTTAAGACCATAACCACCTGACCGGTTCCCAAAATGGTGGCGCCGGCAATGTTTTTCAGGCGCTGCAATTGACGGCCCAGGCTCTTGACCACCAAATCCTGAGTTCCTGTAAAGCCATCCACCTGAAACGCAATCCGTTCTTCAACGGAACGGAGAATGACCGCCTGAATTTTTTCGCCGGCGGCATCGCTGTTTTTTCCCCGGAGTTGAAGCACCTGGGACATGGGCATCAGTGGCAGCGCATTCCCGTTGTAACGGATTGCGGTTTTTCCTTCCATCATTCCGATATCTGCCGGATCGATATGCAAAATCCGTTCAACCGCTGTCGTGGGAACAGCCAGTGTCTGGGCGGAAACTTCAAACAGGAGTACATGACTGGTGGCAAGCGTCAGCGGCAGAATCAGACTGAATGTGGTCCCTTTTCCAGGCTCGGTTGTCACATCCACCTGGCCGTTCATTTTTTCCAGCCTCTCCCGGACCACATCCATGCCCACCCCCCTGCCGGACAGATCCGTGACATTCTCCAACGTTGAAAAGCCGGATTGAAAAATCAGGTTTATGGTATCATGCCATCCCAGTTTCTCTGCATCTTTCGGATCGAGGATTTTTTTTTGTATCGCCACTTTTTTCAGTGTGGCCGTATCGATGCCGGCGCCATCATCCATGATTTCCGTGACAATATGATTGCCTTTTTGATATGCATTCAACCGGATGCTGCCTTGCCCGGGTTTTCCTGTCCTGGCGCGCTGTTCCGGCGTTTCGATTCCATGATCCACCGCATTTCTCAACAAATGCATCAGCGGATCTTTCAATGTCTCCAATACCCGCCGATCGATTTCCGTTTCGCCGCCTGAAATCCCCAGAATGATTTCCTTCTTTTTTTCTCTACCGATATCCCGAATCATTCTGGGGAAAATGTCAAACAGTGTTGACATCGGCACCATACGAACGCTTCGGACACTCTCCTGAATGTCATCGGTCAGCAATACCATCTGACGATAATCCGCTTCCATCCGCCTGCAGGTTGTGTGTATTTTCTGGCTGACACCCTTTATACCGTCATATTCACCCAAAATATCCATCTCCGATAGCAGCCCGTTTTTCTTCAGGGATTGGCGATTTCCATATCGCCTCTGGTTTCGAATCTTCTGACACTTTTTTTCCCAGGCATCGAATATGAATTGAATTTCTTTTATTTCAGTCAACCGCTGTTCCATTCGCATTCGGGCAACCAGAAGTTCTCCCATACCGGCCATCAGGGAATCCACTTTTTGGGTGGCCACGCGGATGCTTTCTTCCTGTAAATCCCGGACAGGATGCTTCACCGGCTCTGCAATTTCCGTTGCCTTATTTTCCTGCAGACCGGGTTTGGCCGACCGGTTTTCCGGATTCTTTTCTTCCGGTTCCCTGACATGATCCATCCTGCCCGGTATCAGGGAATTTATTTGGCTCTTTTCCCATTCCGGTGCTTCACTGCATTCGAAATCCCCTGTGTTGACTGCCTTCAATAAAGAGAGCAAATCCGACTCAAACCCGGACAGTTGGTTGCGCGACAGTTGGGAGCCCTGTAAATTCAGGGACATCGCTTCCTCAATCAGGTCTCTGGCTTTCAATGCGAGATCAACCAGTTCGGGAGATGGGGATATCCGGTTCATCTTGAGTGCGTAAAAAACATCTTCAATTTTGTGGGCAATGCTTTCGATATCCCGGATTTCAACTGCCCGGGCCGCTCCTTTGATGCTGTGGGCCGCACGAAAGAGCTCCTTGACAATTTCCATCCGATTGTCAGCGGCCGTTTCGGTTTCTATCGCCAACAACCCGTTGGAAATATTGTGCAGATGCTCTTCAAGCTGGGCTTGAAACGTAGCAAGCAACTGACGTCGAAGTTCCTCTCGATTCATACGTGACCCTTTCACCATTATCCCCACACGCAATGCATCAGGAAAGACGATACCGGCCGACAATGCGTTTGAGCTGTTCCGCCAGGCTGTTCAAATTCTGGGCGGCTTCTTCCACCTGACGGGTTCCCTCTTCGGTCTGATGGGTGGCCTGATTGATGTTTTCCATGGCCCCGGAAATCTGGTCCATGCCGGCCAGTTGTTCCCGTGAACTGGCGGCGATCTGCCGGATGGTCTGAGTGACGCTCTGGATATTCTTATTGATGACCTGTATTGCCGAGCCGGCCTTTTTTGCCTGGATAACGCCTGAATCCGCCCGCTTGATTCCTTCTTCGGTCACCATGACCGCGGTGTTGGCGGCTTTCTGGATTTCGCCCAGAATATCCTTTACCCGGGCAGTGGCCTGTCGCGACTGATCCGCCAGGCTGCGCACCTCGCCGGCCACCACGGCAAAGCCTTTTCCGGCTTCTCCGGCGCGCGCCGCTTCAATGGCGGCGTTTAACGCCAGAAGATTTGACTGATCCGCAATGTCATTGACGGTTTTGATGATATCGCCAATTTGCTGGGTCTGTTCGCTCAGGGCCAGAATATTTTCCGCAATACTGCCCACCTGCTCCTTGATGCGGTTGACCCCTTCCAGCGTTTCCTGAACCGCCTGGAAACCCTGTTCCGCCTCCGCCATGGAGTTCTTTGCCATTTCCTCCACCTGATTGGCCCGTTCCGAAGACTGGCGGGCGGTCTGAGCCGCCTGATCGACGGTGCTGGATGTCTGGGAAACCGCGGCGGACTGTTCGCTGGCCGTCGCTGCCTGTTCCTGAGTGGCTGCCAGAATCTCGCTGGTGGCGGATGTGATGTTCTGAACGCCATCGGATGCCTGCTGGGCCAGTTCACTCAGATTTTCCGTCATTTGATTGAGATGCCGTCCGAGTATGGTGAGTTCATCTTCCCTGTCCGGGGTCCGGACACGGTCAACAAGATTTCCCTGACCGACTTTTTCGACAAATGTTACATAATCTTTTACGGTTGACTCCAGATAACGATTGGCATTGCGGTCTGCTTCCGCCCGTTTTTCGATTTCTTCGGTCATTTGTCGCAATTTTGTCACCATCCGGTTGAATGAGACGGCCAGAATTCCGGTTTCATCCGTTGCCTTGACATCAACCGTTGCGGTCCAATCACCGTCCGCCACCTGTTTTGATGTTTGGGTAATTCGTTTGACCGGTGCGGCAATCTGACCGGAAATAAACCACAAAACCAGTACAGCGATGCCGATCATGAGTATGCCGATGCCGATCATCCGCCACATCACCCGTGTGGCGCCTGCGGTAATGAAATCATTGCTCAGATTGATATTCACACTCCACGGCGTATCCGTGAACCCGATAGAAAACGGAACAAACGCAGCGATACGTCCTTCGTCCGGCAAAATGATTTTATCGGCATTTCTGATGTGTTCCATATCCACCTGCCAGCTCGCATGCATATCTTTCATATGAATTCCAACCGCCTGAGGTTTATCGGTGCGGCAGGCCAGAATACCGCCGTGAGAAATCAGGGCGATGACGGCTTCTCCCGGATAGGGATTGTTTTTATTGATAATTCCCTGCATTCCTTTCACGTTGATGTCCACTCCGGCGATACCGACAAATTTGTTGTCCCGGATAATTGGAACGACAGTGGAGATCATCAATACCTCTTCGTCCTGAACAACGTATTTGTAGGGCTCGATGAGACATTCCTTTTTCGATGCTTTCGGAAGCAGGTAGTAATTGCCGGTTCCGGGCACGTCGTAATCGGTGGGAGTCTCGACCTTTATCTGGCCGTCACGGTTCCGGTTCCAGTAGACCATGAACCGTCCGGTATCATCATGGGGACTGACGCCGGCATTTGCCGCATCTTTCCCGTCAAATGCATCGGGTTCCCACAGTGTAAACGTTCCGACAAATTCGGGGTTATCCTGAGTCAACTTTTTCAACATCACGCTGACCTGTTCCCGCGTCAATTTTGTGCTTTCATGTGTGGAAAGTATCTGGGCGATTGTTCTGGATGTGTTCAACGCCACTTCGATATGGGCCTTTATGGCCTGCCCGATCCCCTGTCCGGCCTCCAGGACCTCTTTCCGGGTTGACTCGAGGGCGGCCCGCCGCTGCTGCACAACCGAATACGTCACGATCGCACCACACGCCACCAACAGGCAAATACCGGCCCACACGGCAATTTTTGATTGGATGGAATTCAATTTTAACTGTGCCATATCGGTCCTCTTTTTTTGATTTCAAATGTTCAGTATTGAGATATGAGTATTGTGTATTGAGAAGCCGCACTTCAGTCGGCTGCTCTTCCGGAATGCCGTTTACAGCCCCTTCAGTCTTCAGCCTCCTGATCGTTTTCTGAAGGCTATATCTCATCATTGACAATAATACCAGGATCATCGATCAGTTTTTGTATATTCAAAATCATCACCATGCTCTCTGTGACGCCGTCGAGGTAGTCACTCAGCTTTTGAGATACGGCGCCGGATGGTGACCGGATGCCGGTTGGAACAATCTCTTCAATTTTCGGAATATCGCCGGTAATGATACAAAATTCCATCCGGCCGCCATCTCCGGAAACACGTTCCCGTATCAAAAGGACATGGGTCAGATCCGGATTCCAATCGGTTTGTATGCCGAAATATTGGGCAATATTCATCATGGAATAGATGCGGCCCCTGATATTCACTGCCCCTGCAATGAAATCCGGAGCGCCGGGAACCGGGGACCACATTCTGCCTGCCAGCGGGTGGATTTCCTGAACAAACCGGATATCGATACCAAATTTCTCCTCTCCGATGGGAAAGATCAGAAATTGCCGGGCATCTTTATGTTCGGTATCGCCATTGAGGGATTTTGAAATCATCCGGGCCCGCTCCTGAAGAATCCGGTCAATTTCCGCATCTGACAATTCAATCTCTTCCGGCATGGTCCGGACCTTTCTGTAATCTGTATTGAGATATGAGTCGTGTGTATTGAGAAGCCTGACCGTCCAACGGCTGCTCCGCCGGAATGCCGGTTGCGGCCCCTTCAGTCTTCAGCCTTCAGCCTTCAGTCTTTAAACATTCTCGCCATCGTCAGCATCTGACCCGCGGTTAAATCTTCCGAACCCGGAAGAATGCAGTCGGGCTCAAGGAATGAGGCCAGCTTGATGGCCTGCCGCAGATGCCGCTCCGATTTTTCCTTTTGGTCAAGCTGACGGCACACCGTTGCCATGCTGAAATGTCCCAAAACAAGACCGGGATCAAGAAACAGTACGCGTTTCAATCGATCAAAAGCTGCCGTCATATCCCCCATTTCCAGAAATGTCAGCGCCAGTGTGTAATGGGCTTCTGTGTTTAACGGGTTTTCCACAAGGACCTTTTCGCAGCAGATTCGGGATTCTTTCATTTTCCCGATATTGGCATAAATTCTGGCCATCTGGTAAATGCTGTCAACATGGTTGTCATCTGCTGCCGGAATAGACCGGAATATTTCAATGGCCTCTTCATAACGCTTTTCTTGAACCAGTTTTTGGCCCTTATCAAACCGTGCGCTCTGATCTGTTGGCGCAGCCCCCATGCTCTGAAATGGTTCTGGCAATACATCGACGTTTTCGATGTCGTCTTCAACGGATTCTTTGGCATGGAAGGTTTGCAGGGGCAAAGAGAAATTGGGCGGATTTCGATCCGGTGCCTTTATCGCCGGGATAAATGCACCTGGTAAATTCCCTGTTTTTTGAAACAGGGTGCTTCCGAAAAGGTAATGCATTTCAAATCTGCCGAATACCGGTATGCTGGTTTCCGCAGCCCCCACCATCAGCCATCCTCCCGGAATCAGGCATCTGTGCATGCGTTCCACCACATGTCGAAATACCTGTTCCGAGTGGTAAATGGCAACGTTTCGGCACAGGATCAGATCCATGACACCGGTATTGGTGGACAGGGACGGATAACCGTCGCCGCTTAAGTTGAGATAGGCAAAATGGACCATTTTTCTGATTTGTGGAATCATTTCCCATGAATCACCGTTGACCTGGCAATATCGGGTTTGAATGGCGGGATCGGTTTGCCGGAATGACCAAGAACGGTAGCTGGCCGCTTTTCCCTTTGCAAGGAATTTCCGGTTGATATCTGTGGCCAGGATAAAGATGTTCCAGGAATCGATTCCGGCAATCATTTCGGACAAAAGAATTGCAAGGGTATATGGCTCTTCACCGGAAGCACACCCGGCGCTCCAGATGCGAATTGTCCGGTCATGGGAGTGGCTATCGATGATCCGGGGCAATACATGGTGGCGCAGGGCCTGCATCTGGGATGCATCCCGAAAAAAGTATGTCTCCCCGATGGTGATTTCTTCGATGAGATTATCCCATAGAGACGTTTCGGTTTCCGATTCCAACAACAGGTTGTAGTATTTTTTCAGGTCGCCGCCGGTAACCCAGTCAGCCAGGCGAAGCACACCCCGCGCCAGGGCGCTGCGCCTTTTTTGCCCCAGTATCATGCCGGTCCGGGCCAGAACCAGATCCTGGAATCGATGATATGTGTCATCCTCGAGATAATCGTTATTCACCGATAAATATGTCCCGTTCGTCAATTATCGTGGGGGAAGAAAAGACCTGGTCATGGCAGGCGTATTTTGAAGAATCGTCATTTTCCGGGGGTTCCAGCCAGTCCAAAGCAATCACCAGATATATGTCATCGTGTTTTTGAATCATTGCCGTAAATGCCGGCGATTGTTTGATGCTGCCCTGGAGCGGCTTCAGACAGGCATCCGCAGTACTCAATACGTCTCCGGTATCGTCTGCTATCAGGCCCATAAATCTGTTTTCTTTTCGGATGACCAGTATCCGGTCATCCAGGAGAAGCCTTTTTTCCGGCAGTCTGAAGCGTTTTCTCAAATCAATCACTGGGATTACGTTGCCGCCGATATTGATAAGCCCCCGTATCCAGTCCGGCGCCTCGGGAACCGGTATCAGCGCCGCCATTCTGATGACCCGTTCAACCTGGTCCAATGGCAGGGCATAATGTCGCGATTCAACGTGAAATGTAACAAAATATTCATGGCGTGCGTCGATCCGGGATGGCTTGTTTCCGGTTGCGAAACCGCCTGTCAGGTTATCCGGAATACCGGGTGTATTGTCAGGTTTTTCCATGTGTAATCCGCCTTTCCATTTTTGACAGGAGCAGTTGCAACAAAATAAACATATTTCATTGAGTACGGCAAGAAAAAGAATGGTAAAGATGTCATCTTCCGGATTGACCCCTCTGACAATGCGCATTCAGCCTTCACACGTTATCCCATTTACAACGCGGATGATGATGTTTAGTATGTTGCACAGATTCAGATCACGTTAATATCCAACCAATACAATCCTGACGAGACATTATGACAGAAGACTATCACAACCCGAAACAAAGACTGGTCATTGCCATCTGCGGCGCATCCGGATCGATTTACGGCATTCGACTGCTGGCCGAACTGATCAAACTGCCGATTGAACTTCATGTCATCATTTCCGATGCCGGGCGTCAGGTGGCGGCGCATGAACTGGGTTACGGAGGTCGATTGCCGGATATTCTGGATTCAATCGGCCCGTTGCCCCGGCACCAGAATTCACGGCTGATCGAACATCCGTGGAACAGCTTTTTTGCATCGCCTGCCAGTGGATCGTTTCATCATGACGGCATGGCCATTGTCCCCTGTTCCATGAAAACAATCGGCGCCATTGCCGCGGGTCTGGCCGACAATCTGATTCACCGGGCAGCCGATATCTGTTTAAAGGAAAGGCGGCCCCTGATTCTGGCGCCACGGGAAACCCCGTTCAGCCGGATTCACCTGCAAAACCTGCTGCGGCTTTCAGAGGCCGGTGCGGTAATTGTGCCGCCGTCTCCGGGATTTTATCACCACCCCAAGTCCACGATGGACCTGGTTGATTTTGTGGTGGCCCGAATTCTGGATCAACTCCATATTTCACACACACTGCTTAAAGAATGGGGAAACGATGCCATCGATGAAAACAGCCTATCGAAATCTGGGTGAATTCATTCAAACCCTTCATGATGCCGGGGAAATCCGGGTGATATCCCAACCCGTATCGGCCCGGCTGGAAATCAGCCGATTCACGGATCAGGAATCCAAAAGCCCGGGAGGCGGAAAAGCCCTGCTGTTTCAACAGGTAACGGGATCGGAATTTCCGGTGGCCACCAACCTGTTCGGGAGTTTCCGGCGGATTGGTTTGGCCCTGGGGGTTGAAGACCTGGATGACCTGGCGGACCGCATTCGAAAAATGATTACCCTGCAACCGCCAAAGGGCCTGAAGGACATGATCGGGCTGCTGCCGACCGCACTTCAGGCGACCCACATTTTTCCCAGAAAGTTCCGGGGAAAAACCCCTCCCTGCCAGGAAGTGGTCCATACCGGAGACGCCGTGGATATCACCCGGCTTCCGGTGTTGCACTGCTGGCCCCAGGATGGCGGCCCGTTTATCACCCTGCCCCTGGTGTTTACCAAAAGTCTGATAAACGGCATCCGGAATGTGGGCATGTATCGCATGCAGATCTATGATGCCAAAACCACCGGCATGCACTGGCATATTCACAAGGATGGATCGAGCAATTACAGCGAGTACCGAAAAGCCGGAAAACGCATGCCCGTGGCTGTGGCCATTGGCGCGGACCCGGCAACCATTTATGCGGCCACGGCCCCGTTGCCCCGACATGCGGACGAGCTGCTGCTGGCCGGATTCATCCGGAACAAACCGGTTCAGATGACCCGGTGTCTGACCGTCGATCTGGATGTGCCGGCAGAGGCCGAGTTCATTCTGGAAGGATATGTGGACCCGGATGAACTGCGATGGGAAGGACCCTTCGGGGATCATACCGGCTATTACTCCCTGCCCGATGATTATCCGGTGTTTCACATCACGGCAATCACCCACCGCCGCAATCCGGTGTACTGCGCCACGCTGGTGGGGCGGCCGCCCATGGAAGACTGCTATCTGGCCAAAGCGACCGAAAGGCTTTTTCTGCCCCTGCTTCAGACCCTTTTCCCCGAGGTTGTAGACTACTGGCTGCCCTGGGAGGGCGTATTTCACAATATTGTGGTGGTGGCCATTGACAAGGCATATCCCCTGCATGCCCACAAGGTGATCAGTGGATTGTGGGGACAGGGCCAGATGAGTTTCTGCAAGGCCATTGTCGTGGTCGATGGGGATATCGATCCCAAAAAACCAGGCCTGGTCCTGCGGCAGGTACTGAACCAGTTGGATCTGTCATCGGATATTGTCATCACCAAAGGGGTTCTGGATGTTCTGGATCATTCATCCCCCACGCCCAATTTTGGTCATAAAATCGGTGTGGATCTGACCCGGCGGGTTGCCGGAGAAATTCCCCGGAAAGCCCCTTCATATCAACCCGTCGATCCGGATCACATATCAGCCGGCTGCAAAAGTCTGGACGGAATTGTTGCCTGGCGGCTGTTTCCGGAGATGGGTTCCGGGGCCACCGGCAGGCGGATTCTGCTTTTGACCGTCAAAAAACCCGGAGACCGGTCCGGCAAAACCTATGCCGATCAGATTCTGAAACAGGAGCCCCTGACATCCATCGATCTGTTTGTCATTTATGATGAAACAATCGATCTGAATGATGACTCCCTGATTTTCTGGAAACTTTTCAACAATACAGACCCGGGCCGGGACGTCCATTTCCAGGATAACCGGTGCGTGGTCGATGCCTGCAAAAAGGATGTGTCGGACGGACATTTCCGGGACTGGCCGGATGAACTGACATTTGACGCATGACCATTTGCAGGCGGTATTTCAATGCGTAAGGAGATTATATCATGCAAAACAATCTGGTTGCCGTAATCCACGCAATAGAAGAACAATATCGAAACAGTTTGTCTGCGGCCTCCCGCAATTATCTGGAAGTTGATCTGGGGAAGGAAGCCGGGCGCTTGGGATATGCGGACATTCATGAAAACTTTCGGGGTATCAATGTCATTGTTCCCATCAAAGAGGCGGTTGACGGGATGAAGGTCATGATCGACGGCCGAACCTTTGTGAAATATGTCCAGTTTGAATCGGGTGTCGCCATGCCCGAATATATTGCCGGACAAGCCGGGCTGTCCGGTAAACCCTACATCGCTAACGAGGACATGGTTTTGAATTTTGTCTGACCTCCATTACCGTAAAAATGGCATAGTGTCAGGGAGCCGCAAAAAGCCGCGGCACCCTGACCTACCCGCTTCGAATTAACCCACCGCCGGTCAGTTCCGGTTTTCTAAGGAATAAATTGACGCCGTCATCCACTTGGTTATACAATTAAAAAAATACCATATGGAGAAAACGAAAATGGAAACCAGACTGGATCGAATAGAAAAAGGGATTGAAGCACTGTTCCTTGGAATTTCCGAATTAAAAGAATCCCAGAAGAAGACGGATGCTCAGATACTTGAATTAAAAGAGGCGCAGAAAAAAACGGACGAGCAACTCAATCGAACGGACGAGCAACTCAATCGAACGGATGCCCAACTGAGAAAGACCATCGAAAAGCTGGAAAAAATAGGAGACAATCTGGGCG
>JBFXFK010000062.1:0-1643 GCA_050179135.1 Desulfatirhabdiaceae bacterium
GTGGGGGATGTGCGGTGAGCCACCACCGCAAGCGGCTCTTCCTGATAATTATCGGGGGGCAACCAATGATCGTCGGAACCGACAAATGTCTCGAAAAAAGCCCAGGTCCTTCGGGAAAGCTTTCTCAAGAAATCGATCTGATCCTCGGTTAACCGGGCGCTCCGGGGGGTGAGGGGCGCGCTGATCCACCAGGCGATGAGGGGGGAGACAAACCAGAACATCAGAATCGGCAGGGCGACAAACAGGGCTGCCGGCCGCGCCAGAACGAGACAGCCCGCACCGGCCCCCGCAATGAGTGGTGCGGCCCACATTCTCCGGCAGGACCCGGCCAAGTCTGTCCGGCTTGTGCGATTCACCTCACCCGGCGGATTCCATTCAAGAAGCCCCTTGCCTGAAATCATCATCAGCCACACGGTGCGAAGAATGACAGCGGTGTTGGAAAATGCCTCATGAGGCAGGCAGAGCAGCGTAAAACCGGCCTGACCCAGGCATCTGACGGTTGAGCGGGCCGCAGCGGCGCAGTGCTGGCTCATCAGTGCATCGTCGTTTTTTTTGAGAAAGCCCATTAAGGAAGTAATCAGGGAAGGGATCAGCACGATACCGATGACCCACGCGGTATAAAACCAGGGAGACGGCAGTACGGTCCATCCGAGAAAAAGAAGGAGGATTAATGCCTGAGGCGCCAGGCTGCGCCGGAGGTTGTCAAATATCTTCCAGCGGGACAGGACCGAGATCGGATTTTTCCGGGTGGATCCATCAGGGCCTGGCACATTTGGGAAGAGCCATCTCAGGATCTGCCAATCCCCGCGAATCCAGCGAAGGCGGCGGCTTACGTCCGCGCTGTAGCGCGACGGGTATGCCTCGTAAAACTGCACATCGCTGATGAGTCCGGACCGCGCATAACACCCTTCGATAAGATCGTGGCTGAGGATCAGGTTCTCGGGGAAACGATCCTTGAGCATCTGCTCGAACGCGTCAACGTCATAAATGCCCTTGCCGATGAAAGAGCCTTCGCCGAAGAGATCCTGATACACATTGGAAACAACACGGGTGTATGGATCGATCCCGGCGTCACTGCCCCACATGCGGGCATACCGGGACCGGTTCGCTCCGGGCAGGCTTGCGGCCACCCTCGGCTGCAGGATGCCGTATCCGGACACGATTCGCCCCTTGCCCGGATCGTAATTCGGGCGATTGAGGGGATGGGCCATTGCCCCCACAAGTTGCCATGCCGAATCCCGCGGCAACTCCGTGTCCGTGTCCAGGGTAATGACATATTTTATCTTCGACAATACGTCGGTATTGCCCACGATAAGAGAGAACCCGCTTCCAGAACCGCCGCGCAGCAGCAAATTGAGCTCCGCAAGCTTTCCCCGCTTTCTCTCGTATCCCATCCATATCTTTTCCTGCGGGTTCCATCGCCGGGGGCGATGAAACAGAAAAAAGGATTCTTTCTTTCCCCCGTATTTTTCGTTCAATGCGTCAATGTTTTGCTGAAGCAGTAATAACAGCGGTTCGTCTTCGGGAAGTTTTTCCTCAGAAGCATCCTGAAAGTCGGTCAACAGACCAAATCGCAGATTTTCATCCCGGTTTGCCAGAAAACGGACTTCCAGAGCCTCCACCAGATGGCTGACGTCATCCGC
>JBFXFK010000062.1:1743-4143 GCA_050179135.1 Desulfatirhabdiaceae bacterium
ACATCCTCCACGACGTGACGGTATCGATCACGGGTGTTAAAATCCATCCGGTCATATATTCCGGCAGGATCATTCCGCAGAGTTTGTTCCACGGCGCTCATGGTATCGACAAACTTGCGCCAGTCCATGGCATTCAGAAATCGCAGGCTTCCAATGCTGTTACTGATGGAAAGTTGGTCCGCCGCCTGCTGCTGATTCTCGGATTGAACCAGTAGGCCGATGGTGAGGCCGGACTCCGACAACTGCTGTTCGATCCAGGTCAGTGGCAATGCCAGCGCAGCGCCCTGCCCCTGAAGGCGACGGGCAAGTTCCGCAACAAAGGAACTGACCATGGGCGGATTTGAGCGCGCCATGTCGGCAATCGTGAGGATCAGGTTTTTCGGATCTTTTCCGGCTGTCTCTGAAATCTTGTCAGCCCAATCATCGGCCCGGGTCCGGTTGATGGTGTCTATGGCAATCCGTGCCGCAACCCGCCTGAGATTCTCGATCAATGCCAGACGAAGCATGATGGGAATTGCCCATAATTCGCCCAGACGCAACGGCATAACCGTCTGATAGGCCGATACAAAGCTGATGAGTCTCTCCGGATCTACACGGCCATCACCGTGGGAAATCGTCTCCAGAGCGATGTCATACACCCGGGGAAGTCCTTTTGACAGGCCGTTTTTCAGATGGGGAAGTTCCCTTGCATAGCCTTTTGGCAAAAGCCGCCTGGCCAGCCGAATCTGTTCCTCGATCAGATAAAAATTGTCCAGCAACCATTCGCCTGCCGGCGTAATTCTGAAATTTTCTGTTACAGCCCCAATCATCTGATCGCGGACCTCAACCAGAACGACTTCATTATCGGCAAGCCGTTTCAACAGCCGCTCAGGAACGCGACCCTCGTGCAAAATATGCAAGCCTGCGAGGGCTTTGCCATGTTCCTCCATCTGAGAGGAGCTGAACAACTCCGAGCGAAGCAGGGTTTCATCATTGGAATTGATTTGTGCCGGGATGTTTTTACGGAACTGGTTCCATAAATGAAAAATCTTCGCGGGAATGGTTTCGGCGCGGTGCGTCATGCTAAAACTCTCCTTATGAGGAAACACGTCGATACACAGTGCATTGCGTCTCTACTGCATCAATCGACACATGTTGCGAACATCTGAAACTCCCGACAAATTCGGACAATGACAGGTCGCTATAAACCGGTGGAAACCACCGTGCGCGGACATGGGCCGGACATCCGGGTGATTGAGTCGATATGAATATCTCTGGTGAGAGATAACGGATTTGTGGAGAGATGGAATGGGGTACGGGCAATCTGAGTTATATTTATTGCTATAGTGATTTGGAGTTAACAAAACATGTTTATGAACATTTCTCGAAAATCCATTGCCCCCCCCTAATCCGTTATCATCAGAATTCTTTACAGGTATCAGAAATGCGTTACAATCTGCGGAGAAGCCGGCTTTAACTCCGCAAAGGGCCGATCGGTGATCTCTTTACGAAACCGGGCGGCAAAAAGTTTGCGCGGTGCGGCGCGGAACAGAATGCCGGTGGCGATTTTTTGTCCGGTTTCCATGGTTTTTTCCAGTGCCGCTTTTCGGTCCTCCGGATTATAATCTTCGTCCAGTTTATATACCCTTTCCCGGTACCAGCTCACCGGATGGGTCCCCCAGGTGATGCACGGCTGGATTACCTCTACAAACGACAGGCCGGGATGACCGATGGCTTCCACCAAAAGCGTTTTCAGATGATCGACGTCCCCTGCAAAACCCCGGGCTACAAATGTGCAGTCATGGACGATGGCGACGGCCGGCATGTTCAAAGGCGCGATTTCCACACCGTGGATCTGGAGGCTTCGTTTTTCCCCAATTCTCGTGGTCGGAGACGCCTGGCCTTTGGTGAGGGCGTAAAATTCGTTGTTATGGACCACCACTGTGATATCGGGATTGCGGCGCAGTGCATGAAGAAAGTGGTTGCCGCCTTCTCCGTAGCAGTCCCCTTCCCCGGTAACGACAATCGTTGTCAGGCGCGGATTGGCCACATGGATGCCTGTGGCCGCAGGAATGGCTCTTCCATGCAATCCATTGAAAAAATTACATTTGAGATAATGAGGCAATTTGGCGGCCTGCCCGATGCCGGAAACAAGGCAACACTCGTGGGGCATTTTCTCCAATGCGGTCAATGCCGTCTTGAGGGCGTTCAAAATACCGAAATTCGGGCATCCGGGGCACCACTGAACCGGAACATCGTTCTTGTAGTCGTCAATTTTCACCATTGCAGCTTCTCCTGAATATAAGAGCCGGTCAGCGGCAGTCCGTCATAGCGATGGATTTCGCCGGAAAAAACAATGCCGTATTCGGAACGCAGCAATCTCGCCAGTTGCCCGGTGGCGTTGTTTTCAACGCTCCAGTA
>JBFXFK010000062.1:4243-27252 GCA_050179135.1 Desulfatirhabdiaceae bacterium
CTGTTGCATCGGCCGGCGCCAGCACCAGTTTGGGAAATTCTCCATGGCCGGCGTGGACGGCAAACAAGAGATCACCCTGAGCGGTACGGGTCGGAAGTCCGGTGGCAGGTCCCGGCCGCTGTCCCAGGATGATGACCAGGGGTGTTTCGATCATCCCTGCCAGACTGACGGCTTCCACCATGAGCGCAAAACCGCCTCCGGAGGTGGCCGTCATGGCCCGGACTCCGGCAAAACTGGCGCCAATGGCCATGTTGACGGCCGAGATCTCGTCTTCCGCCTGCTCGGTAAAAACTTCCAACTCTTTCTCGTTTTCGGCCAGGAAGGTGATGATACCGGTCGACGGCGACATGGGATACGCCGCCATGAACCGGCAACCGGCCAGAGCGGCGGCCATGGCAAGAGCTGCTGTTCCCGAGATGAGACGATAGCGGGTGTCCCGTTCCGGAAGCCTCCAGGGACAGATGCCCTGACAGCCTTCACGGGCGAGAAGATAGCCTTTTTCGGTCGCAATACGATTGGCCGCCACCACCGGATCTCCTTTTTTGGCGAATTTTTGTGATAGCACCTTATAAAGGATCTCCGGATTCATGCCGATCGCAGCAGCCAGTGCACCAATGGCCAACGTGTTGATGTATATCCTGTTTCCCAGTTCCTTCTCGGCGATATCCGAAAATGCGATGGGAATCATCCGGTCCCGGATTTTTTTCTCCGCGATGAGAATGCCGTCCTGTTGAATCAACGGCCCGTATTTTTCGGCCGCACCATCATTCAGCGCCAGGAGAATATCCGCTCCCATGGCCGGCGCATTGGCCGGTTTTTCACTGATCCGGATAGCGTAACTGTTTTGGCCTCCCCGGATTCTGGATTCGAATTCCTGCCAGGCGAATACGGCATAGCCGTGCTCCGAAATGGTTTCCACAAGCACGTCCCCGATGGTCTGCACCCCTTCACCGGCCGCGCCGGCGATGACCACATTCAGATCTTCCATCTCGTCATATCTCCCTTCACGAGCACATGGTATTTCTCCTGTTCGATTGAAACCGTAACTATAGTCTGCCCATCAAGAGCATGATCACCAGAATAATTACAATCACACCGATCACCCCTCCAGGTGCATATCCCCAGGATCGGCTATGCGGCCAGACTGGTATTATTCCTACAAGTGCAAGTGTCAGAATTATGAGTAGTATTGTGCCAATAGTCATGATTCGTTCTCCTTTTTTAAAGGATAGGTCATCCTGATTCCATCGGCCTCAGACGGTTCAACTCAGAATCCGGAACAGCCGGTAACACGCTGTTGGTCCTGGTGGGTCTTGAACTCACTTCACGATATGGTCATGTTGTTGACCACCTTTATTACGCCGTGAACGTCGCTGACGATTTTGGTGGCCAGGTCTTTTTCAGCCGCGTTCCTGGCTTTGCCACCCAACGTGACAACGCCATCTTTCGTCTCGACAGTGGTGTTCAGAGCACGGGTACTTTTTTCTTCTTTCTTGATGTTATGATTGTTCCCGGAAAAAATTACCCGGGAGATCTCTTTGCTGAATCAAATGGAGCGCAGCGCTTATCACTCGCCTTGACAGATAATTCCTGTTCACCACATATTAACAATGCAGTGTTTGTGCCAAGTTTCCGAAACCCGGCGTCACGTCATTCATCATACTGATTATTTGGGATATTCATAAAGGTTTGCAGGTTTATGGACAGCATTGACAGCCTTTTAAATAAGATCATATTTAATCACTGGTCATATATGACCTTTATTCATCATCTTCATCGCGGAGATTTATGGCTTCAGATGCCGGGATTACGCTTATGAGCATGCGACGTGCGGGGGTATAGTGGCTCCCAAATTTCGGACAATGGTTTAAGATGCTAACCCGCTAATGAAAGGGCCGGATAATGACGGAAAAGAATCGCAAGAATTTCAGCAGTCAGTTCAAAGCAAAGGTGGCAATTGAATCGATCCGGGGGGGTAAAAACGATGGGAGAATCAATTCATGAAAAGTTTTCGGTCTTATGCGCGAATTGTTTTTTTTACCGGCGCCGGAATGTCCGCCGAAAGCGGCGTGCCGACGTACAGAGGCAAAGGGGGAATCTGGGACCAGTATGATTATCGGGAGGTCGCCTGCCAGAACGCCTTTGAACGAGATCCGCAGAAGGTGCTGGGGTTTCACGAAATGCGGCGAAAAGCGGTGCTCTCCTGCCAACCGCACGTGGGACACAAGATTCTGACCATCATGGAAAAACATCACCCGCAATTCACGGTGGTCACACAGAACATTGACGGCATGCATCAGCGTGCCGGAACACGCCATGTCATCGAGCTTCATGGAAGCCTGTGGCGACTGCGTTGTCCGGTTCATGGGACATTTGATGATATCGGCGAGACTTACCGGCACAAGACCTGCCCCCATTGCAAGTCCTGGCTCAGGCCCGACATCACCTGGTTTGAAGATGCAATGAATGAACAGACCATGTGTACGGCCGTGGATGCGATTGCCACCTGCAACCTGTTTGTTGCGATCGGTACATCCGGCGTGGTCTGGCCGGCAGCCGGTTTTCCCCAACTGGCCAAAGATTCCGGGGCATGGTGCATTGAAATCAATCCGGAAGCTTCCGGACTTTCCCATATTTACCACGAAACCATCCGGCTGCCCGCATCAGCGGCGCTTCAGAAATTTCCGTTTCAGAACAACGTTACTGACGGTCTATCTTGACGGATGACCCTGCGGCAACAATGGAAATATTCAGCTTGGCAGGTTGTGCATCGTAATCGGTGGTAATATATTCTTTGATAACCGGACCTTTTTTCAAGGTGTACCAGCCGTCTCCTGCAACATTTACAAGAGCGGCGGTCGTCAGTGCCTTGACAGATTCTCCGGCATCGGTCGGAACAAACCACTGCTGGGATACACCACCCAAATAGGCCATGATATTGTGCTGTCCATCCTGAAGCGCGCCATGAAATCCCAGAATCCCATATAATCCCCCGCCATTTAACAGGAACGTGTAGAAATTGGTATTTCCGATATTCATCATATTCACATTGGCGCCTCCCCCGTTCAGGACAATCTCTTCCACGGTTCGACGGGTTGGGGAGCTGAAATCCACATTGACGGAATCGCCACCCAGATTCAGAACCATCTGGGTCAGTGGTGCGGCCCCGAAGTCCATATTCCCCATCACCCCGCCAAAATTGATTTCAATTTTGGTGTCTGTATCATAATTGCCGATGCTGATCTGCCATTCATGGACTGTGCCCTGTGGTATGGGCCCCATAATGAGTCCAGAATCAAAAACGGCAAAATACAGGCTTCCCGACGACGTTTTATACAGACTGGGAGCAAGGTTCGGATGGCTGTAATCAACAATTGCCCGAATGGCAACGCCAGGTTCCGTAGATGGGGATATCGTCACTTTTGCAGCAGCGATATTCAATGTCAGCATCAACGTATCCGAACCCGATGCAGTCAACTCATCCTGGGTGACTTCCAAAATTTGCTGCTCCCCGAATGCCAGACCGCCCCACAATAACACCAGGGAACCAATGATACATAAAATACGATACCCGATTTTTGTTTTCATGACCGTTCCTCCTGTTTGCTGAAATTGTTTTTTGATGATCTGTTTCATGGATTGATGCGTTATCCGCTTTTGGGATTTGGGACATTATAAACCGGACAATTCCTCGGGCCGTCGGCTTTCCAATGCAGGCTCTGGTGTATCAGCCTAAACTCTATTGCTGACGAAATCAATATGATTAATGGATACAATTTCATTGGTTGTTGTCATGTTTCAAAACATCCGGAAAGAAAAATACCGGATCAACATGGATGAATACACCTGAAAAGAATGGCCGAACCTTTTAATCAGGGATATCTGGCTTTATTCTTGATATGCCGGTAACGCTATGGCAAGATTCATGTCTCTGATTCCAAACCCTGTTGAGCCAATTCCAGCAAATCCGGATCGCAGGGCGCTCCCGGCAAAAACCGGTAACCCGCGCGATAACAGCAAGGAGAAATCACATGTTGAAGAAAATGTTGTTCCCGGGGAAATATATTCAAGGCGTTGGCGCGCTTGCCGAATTGCCTGCCCTGATAAGGCTGTTTGGGCGCCGGGGGTTGATCGTTGCGTCACCTACGGCGTACAAGAAAATCCTTCCGGACAGCGGCATCGATTGGAGCACGCACCAATTGATCCTCAAACAATTCGCCGGAGAATGTTGTGAAAACGAACTTTCACGCCTGGCGGCAATCATCCGGGAAAAAAATGTGGATGTTCTGGTGGGCATGGGCGGCGGAAAAACAATTGACACCGCAAAAATCGCCGCCGACCGCGCGAATATCCCGGTCCTTGTCGTCCCCACCATTGCCTCGACCGACGCCCCATGCAGCGGATGCGCCGTGCTCTATTCTGACGGGGGTGTTTTTGAGTCGGTGTATTATCAAAAATCAAATCCGGCGGTTGTCCTTGTGGATACGGAAATTATTGCCCGGGCTCCGGTCCGTTTTCTTGTGGCCGGCATGGGCGATGCCCTGGCGACATGGTTCGAGGCACAGTCCTGCTGCAGCACACAGTCCGAAAACGCATGCGGCGGGCTCGGCACGCTGACCGGACTCAACCTGGCCAGGCTCTGTTATGACACCTTGCTCCAGTATGGCAAGGCCGCCAAAATCGCAGCCGGACAGCATATCATCACCCCGGCCCTGGAGCATATTGTGGAGGCCAACATTCTGTTAAGCGGCATCGGTTTTGAAAGCGGCGGACTGGCCAGCGCCCATTCCATTCACAATGGACTCACTGCCCTGGATGAAACCCATGCCTTTTACCATGGCGAAAAAGTGGCCTTTGGCGTTTTGGCCGGACTTCAACTCACCGATGCGCCACCAAAAGAAATGGATACGGTTTACGCCTTCTGCGAGGATATCGGCCTGCCGACGACGCTTGCAGACATCGGTATTCAACAATTCGACCGCAACAAAATGATGCGGGTTGCTGAAAAATCCTGTGCCCCGGGTGAATCCATTCATCACGAAGCAGGCGGGATAACACCGGAAAAAGTGCTTCAGGCACTGCTGGCGGCTGACGTCATCGGAAAATACAGAAAACGCTCATGATCAAGGGGTTGCTCACCCACACGAATGAGAATATAAAGCGAACAGCAGAATATTGAACAAGGAACCGCAGAAGGATGAATACGGCATCCAGCGGTCCGGCCAAGCAGTCAGGTAGGCCAAACTACCGGCCAACCTGACCTACCGACTACCGGCAATTTCAGCGGGACGCGGGTAGGTCAGGGTGCCGCGGTTTTTTGCGGCTCCCTGACACCATGCTGAATGGAAACCCCAATGGTACTGCACCTATGAATGTCGGGAAAAAGCAAGAGAATCCCATACGGCATCCCATACGATTCAAAATCTTTCTGGTCAGCCTGGTGCCCACGCTGGCGTTGTTTGGTGCGGCGCTTCTCAACAACCAGTATTTGAATGATCTGGGGGACAGCGCCGAAAAAATCCTTTCCCAAAACTACAAAAGCATCCGGGCAGCACAGGAAGGCCGAAAAACGATCGAGGGAATCCGGAACCTGTTGTTTGAACAATTATCCGGCAAGCGTATCAACAGGCTTGTTTCACAGGAAATGCTGACAAAACTGGCAGCAAGTCTAACGATATGCCGGGATAACATTACGGAAATCGGTGAAAAAGAATTGATCAATCACCTCCTGGATCGATTTGCCTCTTATAAACTGCTTTCAAACTCACTCAACGAAGCGGGTGATGAGACGTGGGGAAATGATCGATATACAGACTTTCTCGCCCGAAGCTCTGAAATGATTTCCCTGATCGATGATCTGGTCGTTCTCAATGAAGCGGCCATGGAACGGGCCGAGCAGCAAACCCGCATGCTGGCGCAACAGGCTCAGCGGAATGCCATAGCCCTTTTTGGTGTCATTATCACGGCCATATTGGCGCTGAGTTATTTTTTATCCTATCGTATTGCCCGCCCGATCATGACCCTTGCCAGACATCTGTTAGCCACTCAGGAAGGCAGTGGGGTTTATCCGACTGTTTATGCCGAGACAGATGATGAAATCGGATTTCTGACAAACGCGTTCAACCACCTTTTCAGCCGCCTTCAGGAATATGACCGTCATCGTGACGATATTCTGTCTGCTGAAAAAGAAAAAGTCCGCCAGGCCGAAGAGGCCAAAGGACGATTCATCGCGGATATTTCCCACCAGCTCAAAACACCCATGACGTCGTTGGGCATGAGCATCGGCATGCTTCACAGCCGTGGAAACCGTCTTGATTCCGATAAAAAGAAAAAACTGGTGGCCACTGCGCATGATGACTGCACCCGGCTGGCGGCCCTCATCAATGAGCTTGTCGATATATCCCGGCTGGAAGCCATGTCCAAACCGCGTATCAAGGAAACCCTGGATATTGCGGTGGTCGTTCGGGAATGTCTGGCGCCATTGACAAAACAGGCCGAGAACACGGGCGTATCCATTCAGATCGACATTCCGGCCGATTTGCCCCGGGTGACAATCGATTCATTCCGCTTTCCCTGGGTGCTGACAAACCTGGTGGGAAACGCCCTGCGATATACGGATCGTGGCGGAAGCATTTCACTGAAAATTGAAAGGCAGGGATCACGTTTTTATTTCCAGTGCACCGACACCGGCAGCGGCATCAATCCGGAATATCTGCCTCATATTTTCGACAGGTTCACGCAGTTCTCCGAACGCGGGAAAAGCGGCACAATCGGACTTGGGCTGGCCATTGTCAAGGATATCATCGAACAGCACGGCGGTGATATCCAGGTTCAGAGCAAACCCGGGGAGGGCGCGTCATTTACGTTCTGGATACCCGCCGCCCAAGGAGATCGTGTATGAAAAAAGCCCTGATCATCGATGACGACCGCAATATTCTGACAACCCTGGAAATGTATCTCGAAGACAAGGGATTTGAGATTGTAACAGCAGTTTCCGGAAAGGAAGGACTGGAGAAAATTTATACGGCGGCGCCCGATCTGGTGTTGCTCGATATGAAGCTCCCGGATCAGAACGGGCTGGATGTACTGAAAGATATCATGGCCAGCGGCATCAAAACCCGGGTGCTGATGATCACCGCATATGCGACCATCGAAACAGCCGTCACCGCAGTCAAAATGGGCGCATTTGATTATCTTCCCAAGCCCTTTGTTCCCGGGCAACTGGATCTTGTCCTGGAAAAATTGAAGCGGTTCCACAGTATGGAAAAAGAAATCGCCACCCTGAAAGGAATTTTTTCAGAAGGCGGTATTCTGACACGAAACCCGCGCATGCGCAAAATCCTTCGGACCGCCCGTCAGGCAGCGGATTCAGAGGCGACAATTCTCATCAGCGGTGAAAGCGGTACCGGCAAGGGATTGCTGGCGCGGTTGATTCACGACTGGAGTCCCCGGGCGGGACAGCCCTTTGTTACCGTCGATTGTGCGGCGTTGCAGGAAAATCTGCTTGAAAGTGATTTGTTTGGCCATGTCAAGGGGGCGTTCACCGGTGCCATTCGGGACAAGGCAGGCAAACTCGAACTGGCAAAAGGCGGCAGCGTATTCATGGATGAAATTTCC
Organism: Desulfatirhabdiaceae bacterium; assembly: GCA_050179135.1. Classification (GTDB taxonomy): domain Bacteria; phylum Desulfobacterota; class Desulfobacteria; order Desulfobacterales; family Desulfatirhabdiaceae; genus UBA4064. The sequence continues at coordinate 11,861 of JBFXFK010000062.1, forward strand.
GAAATTCCGCCGGCTGTTCAGGGAAAACTGCTTCGTTTCATGCAGCACCGCGAGTACGAACGGATTGGTGATCCAAGGCCCCATATCGTGGATGTGCGCATCATTACCGCCACCAACAAGGATCTTGAAGAACGCGTGCGTGAAGGGTCATTCCGCGAGGATCTCTACTTCCGCCTGAATGTTCTGGAACTGTTTCTCCCACCGTTGCGGGAACGGCCGGAAGATATTCAGTTGCTTGCGGAATACTACCTGCTGCGCTCGGTTCGGCTGAATGGAAAATCAATCCGGAGTATTTCGGACGAAACCATGCAGCGGTTGCAGCGATATCCATGGCCCGGAAATATCCGCGAGCTGATCAATACCATTGAACGGTCCGTCATCATGGCTCAGGATATCGAACTCCAGGTCACGGACCTGTCATCAAACATTGCAAATTTCAATCCATCCGCTTCTTCAGAAAACCTGTTTCCAAGCTTGGCCGACCTTGAAAAGCAGCACCTTCAAAATGTCATGCTTCACACCCGGTCCCTTGAAGAGGCTTCCAAAATTCTGGGAATCGATCCGGCCACATTATGGCGCAAACGCAAAAAGTATCAGCTTGATTAAGGCTGTGGGCAAAAAACAAATCCGGATATTGTTCCTCTTTTGGCCTGCTCAAAGCGTTACATCCGCCAACACCCAGTGGCGTTATTTATTTCCGACAGCCTGACCTTGCAGGATGCAACGCCGGATTCTTGCACAATTCAATCCATCCCTCCGACTCCCTGTTTCATATCATCATATCTATTTGATTTTCTATATCAATATATTCAAAACAGCGAATGGCATTCATTTTGCTTAAAGGTGGTCCGGTGGGGTCAACATAACTGTCTGTATTTTATACTGCAGCCGGTCGCAATTGCTTTGTCCCCCATCCCGGCCCTTCACGGTCGGACGGTCCATTTACAGAAGTCAGAATACAGAAGTCAGAAGCCAGAATAAATAGGGAATGGTTGCTGTTTTTAAAAATGATCTTTTCCCAATTTATTCTGAATTCTGGCTTCTGAATTCTAAATTCTGTGTTTCCACAATTATTGACCGACAGCAGTATATATATTCCACATGGAGCCAAAACATCTTGTCCAATTTGAATGAATGCATACTGGTTTGTTCGCTTGATCAGAAAGTCGGGATACTGCCATTTCAAAATATGATCATTGCCCAAAGCAGTCTGGCCTGTCTGGCTGCCGCCATCGAAAAGGATTTCAGTCTCATTGCCATCGCGTTTCCGGGACGAAATGGTTCAGTCGGGAACGGGGCAATCGAGCTTTGCCAGTATCTGATCAAATTCACGTCGGATAGAAAAACCCCCATTCTGGCCGATGTGGGGGTGCTGCGCAGAGATATGGCGTTACAAATTCAAAATACCGGCGTACAGTTGATGTCATGTCATCGGAGTGGTGCGCATATTGATCCGGAACATCTGATGGACCGAATCCTGAGAAATGATCCCGCAATCCGCATTGGGACAATACTGGCGCAGTTGTGCCCCAATCTGAATTATGTTCCTGTCGATGACGCCTGCGAGCTGATAACCTGTCGTGGATCCAAGAATCGAATGGTGTTGGGCGGCACACGGCTGCATGAGGTTTGTGAAACAGATTGCCATTTGCACTGTGAATATTTTTTGAAACCGGGGTTCCGTGCATGACATTCGGCAAACGCATACTCAAGTTGCACCCGGCAGCCCTGATACTCAGCAGTTTTCTTCTTCTCATCGTCATCGGAACGCTTGGATTGAAAATACCGATTTCCACCCAAAGCGGCCCTATTTCCTGGATGGATGCCCTGTTTACGGCCACATCCGCCGTCTGTGTCACCGGGTTGGCTGTTCTGGACACGGGACGTGATTTCACCATATTCGGGCAGTGTGTGATTTTGCTGCTCATCCAGGTCGGCGGGCTGGGTGTCATGACCGTCTCTGTTGCGCTGTTTCACTGGCTTGGCCGGACCGTCTCATTTCGCCACCGGATGGTGATGCAGGAGACATTTGCACATACTCCCAGAAAAGATATCTATTCCCTCCTTCAATCCATTTTTATTTTTACCGGAATCACCGAATTGCTGGGCGCCATCATGCTGACTGCTTTCTGGAGTCAGCGGTTTCCGGTGGATCAGGCGATTTGGCTGGCTGTTTTTCATTCGGTTTCGGCATTCTGCAATGCCGGTTTTTCTCTTTTCACCAACAGCCTCATGGATTTCAGGGATTTGCTGTCCATCAACCTGATCATCTGCACACTGATTATTCTGGGAGGCATCGGGTTCCCGGTGGTGCATGATCTGGTTCATTATCTATTCCGATCCGAACAGCGGCGGGTCAAGCTTTCCATTCAGACAAAAACAGTGCTGACAACCACCGGCATACTGATTCTGGGAGGCACATTTTTATATCTGATATTGGAGCAGGGCCACTCCCTGAAAGGAAGCGGTCTGGGAAACCAGATCCTGTATTCATTTTTTCAATCGGTCACCAGCCGGACTGCAGGCTTCAACACACTGGATTTGGCCGGTATCGGAAACGCCGGCGCCATGCTTCTGATGCTGTTGATGTTTATCGGTGCGTCGCCCGGGTCCTGCGCCGGCGGCATAAAAACCACAACGCTGACGGTTCTGCTTGTTGCCGCCCGGTGGCGGATGAAAGGGAATTATCGCCCCAATCTGTTCAAAAAATCGATCAGCGATGTCAATATCATGAAAAGTCTGTCCATTGTCGGGTTATCCGCATTTTTTGTGATGGTGATATTTTTCCTGTTGTTGATATCCCAGTCATCTGAGCAGATTGCCGGCCTTGCAGGGGGGGACCAGTTCCGGATATTGCTCTTTGAAGTCATCTCTGCTTTCGGTACGGTCGGTCTGTCCATGGGAGCGACATCCGTCATCAATGGCTGGGGAAAAATGCTTCTGATCATCATGATGCTCATCGGACGGGTCGGGGTGATCAGTTTTGCCTATGTCCTTGTTATCAATGGAAACCAATCCGGCATTGAATATGTCGAAGAAAATATGATGTTGGGATAAATCACATGAAAACAAAGCGTTTTGCCGTAATCGGTCTGGGTAAATTCGGGTTCAATGTTGCAAAAACCCTTTTTGAGGAAGGTCATGAGGTTGTGGCCATTGATGAAAATCGGGGTCGGGTTCAGGATATCGATCCCTTCTGCACCGAAGCCATTGTCATGGATGCTTTGGACAAAGACAAATTAAAAGCCCTGGGTCTGGATGAAATGAACGGTGTGGTTGTCAGCGCCGGAGAAAAAATCAGCAACAGCATTCTGATTTGTTTGCATCTTCATGAGATCGGGGTAAAAAAAATTGTGGTCAAGGCCATTGATGATGACCATGAAAAGATACTGAAAAAAGTTGGCGCAACGGAAATCATCCGGCCGGAAATGGCCATGGCCATTCGGGTCGCCCAGGGCATGTCCAAGCCCAATATTCTGGATTTTATTCCTCTGGCAGAGGATTACAGCCTGATTCAGGTGGACCCGCCAAGGGCGTTTATCGGAAAATCTCTTAAGGATCTGGATCTGCGGGCGAAATATAATATCCACATCATCGCGATCAAGGAATATGTTCCCGAAAATTTTGTTCTGGTGCCTCCGGCCAATTTTGTGATCAAAGACAGTGATGTATTAATCATGCTGGGCAAATCACAGGATATCAAACGAATCCGGGAGCTGCGATGAGTTGATGATGCGACTTGACTTCAGGAGGCAAAAGCGGCATTTTTATTGTAACCGCTCATGAATCATATTGGGAGGTTCAAAGGCTGAAAACTGAAGGTGCCGCAACCAGCATATAGGCAGATCAGCCGTTGGGTGGTCAGGCGGCCTGACCGATTCTCACAACTCAAATCGCAACAAGGTATGATTTGGATTCGGATCTGACACAAAAGCCTGTTTCATCGCTAATCCGGGGGATAGCGGTTCCTGCCAGCATCGGGTTCTTTTTTAACACGATGTACAATGTCGTCGATACCTATTACGGCGGACGGTTGTCCACAGACGCCCTGGCTGCACTCTCCCTGTCTTTTCCAATATTTTTTATCATCATCGCCCTCGGCTCCGGAATTGCCACCGGGACAACCGCCCTGATCTCAAACGCCATTGGAGAAGGTGACCGGCAAAAGGCCTCCGAGTATGTGGGGCAGGCCATTTCCTTTACGATTCTCTTTGGCCTGGCGATGACAATTGTGGGACTGATGGTCAGCCCGACGCTTTTCAGAATGCTGGGAGCAACAGATCAGTACCTTGGTTTGGGCCTGTCTTACATGAATGTCATCCTGACGGGAACCGTTTTTTTTCTTCTCATACACACCTTCAATGCCATCCTGAATGCACAGGGAGATGCCAGAACCTACAGAAACTATCTGATCGGCGGATTTTTTCTCAATGTCATTCTTGATCCATGGTTCATGTACGGTGGATTCGGCATTCCGGCAATGGGTCTGCCCGGCGTTGCCTGGGCCACAGTCCTTATCCAGTTTCTGGGCACAATCTATGTCGGCCTTCGGGCTGCCGTTTCTGAAATTTTCTGTGTGGACTGTATAAAAAAACTGATTCCCCGGCAAAAGATCTATATCGAACTGACGGGTCAGAGTTTGCCGGCATCCCTGAACATGATGACCATCGCCATCGGAATTTTTGTCATCACCTATTTTCTGAGCATTTTCGGCAAGGAAAGTGTGGCGGCTTACGGAATTGCAACCCGGATTGAACAGATTGCCCTCCTGCCGTCCTTCGGCCTGACAACGGCAGCATTGGCCATTGTCGGCCAGAACAGCGGTGCAAAACAATATGACCGGATCAAAGAAACGGCCAAAACCTGCATTCGTTACGGTATTGCCATCATGACCGTCGGAACCATTGGTGTGTTCTCTTTTTCCGAACCGCTGATGAACATCTTTACGACCGATGCAGTCGTCCGGTCAATCGGGGCTACCTATCTGCGCATTGCCGCATTCATCTTCCAGGCCTACATCATTTTGTATATATCCGTCGCCTGCCTTCAAGGCATGAAAAAGCCCCTGTATGCGATATGGGTGGGGCTGTATCGGCAGATCATCGCACCGCTGGTGATTTTTTTCGGGCTGGTCAATGTTCTGGGTTTTGGCATTGTAACGGTTTTCTGGGCCATCTTCGGAATCACCTGGTCGGCTGCGCTGTTTACGCTGTGGTATTCCTGGCGGGTCATTGAAAATGCCCGTTGATTTCGGCTCCGCCTCGGTGGGAGATATTTGTCAGTTTACCGTAAAAATATGGATTCAGGGGCAGAGGGGCAGAGGGGCAAAGTCTGATCGGTAAATGTCCTATCCCGGCTTTGGAAAGCCGGGATACAATGGCCGGACGGTTTTCATTTGTGGAGTTGAACGTCATCCTGACATTTTAATGTGTTTCTAATTTCGGTTTTTAATATTCGTATGTTGCCTGAACAGACGTTTCGTTTAATCGTCAAATTACGGCATGTCGCCGTACACGGTCATTTTCCATGTTTTGTCAGGATCAAACCGTGTCATTGTATCTGCAATTCTGGCGGAATTCTTGCCAAGATTTTTTTCGTAAACAATGCCATCCATACTGACAATAAAGGTCATGATTCCGGACCGGCCAAAATTTGCCGGATACGCCACCAGCCCAAACCCGCCGATCATCCTGTCATTCACGACATAATCATATGCGCCTCCGGAAGCATTTGGGCCCTGGGCCGTCAGTATATTGTAATAATATCCATAATACGGAACAGCGGATCCTGCCGAATGTATCTTGCGATAGTCTTTTGGAGATGCCATTGCAATGGCAGGTCCCAGGAGGCTCGGTTTTTCTCCTTCCCGACTCGCCCAATAGAGGCCATTCTGCTTTCCGGGATCGCTTACAAATTTCTGGGCATATTCAAACGTGCCTTTCCTGTCTTTATCTCCCAGGGCATATTCATATTGGGCATCGACATAGGCCAGACAAACCTGTGCAGCACTCAGTTCATTGCGCCCGATCCTGCGGTTGAGGATCTCCTCCCGGCCCGCTTTCGAATCAAAAACCCAGGTGTCTCCCTTCCTGACAAGGGGAATCGGAAATGGCCAATCGTTATTTCCAACGAGGAGTATCGCTTTTGCATCCCCCACCCACTCCAGAGTGTTCCTTGCCTGGTAGAGATTACAAAAATCCTGGCGATCCTCCTGGTCGGCAACGTCATCACCGGATGAAAACAATTGGTCGCCGTCCGGTCCAAAAATTGCCAACAGAGACCGGGTATCATTCGCCCGCACGGCCGCGGCCATTGCGGCAGCCCCAACTTCGGGAGAATCGAAGGTTTGCTGAAAAGATGTCGCACCCGATGCCGCCCGGAAACCGCCGGGCATCACAATTACAGATAACATCACGGCAATGATAACAGCAGCGCCCAGCCCGGGATGGCAGGAACCGTTTTCACGATCGCTAACCGGCTTCATATGATCACCCTCCTCATGAAATGACGTGAAATATTTTCTCGATAGGATTTTTTGCCTATTTGGTTCGAAAACCACCACCACGGGGCATGCCGGCCCCACCACCTCCGATATTCGGCGCGACGCCACCGCCACCGCTACCTGGAATACTGACTCCCGGCCTCACTTTTCCTCCCTGAAACGATGGCGTGGGAGACTGTACAGGATTTTTTACAGTCATGCTTTCCCGGCTGGAACGGCCGCGAACACTCTGTTGTTTCACTTCACTGCCCCCGCGGTTGAGACTCTCGATGGCAGTTGCAGATGGTTTCTGCAGTGTAGTTGAGCTCCTGCTCTGCGTGCCGGACAACCCGGTTGTCCCCCGGAGTTGCGATTGTCCACCGGTTCCCGATGAGGTCGTGCCTGTTCTTGGACTGTAGGTCTGTCGGGTACTTCCTGTTGTATTTGGCATGGTAGCAGCCGTTCTCCCCTGGCTGTAACCCTGTCGGCTGCTCCCGGTTGCACTCGTCGTGGCAGTATCCGTTTTCCCCTGGCTGTAACCCTGTCGGCTGCTCCCGGTTTCACTCGGCGTGGCAATACCCGCCTGTGTTTGACTGCCAGTCTGCCGGCTGCTTTGCGGTAGATTTTGCGTACCGGTTACATTTCTCTGCTGAACGGATGATGACCTCATGCCGTTCTGGTCAAATCCCCGATATTGGCTGCTGGTGCTGGCAGTGGGTCTTGTCTGACCAAACTGCTGGCGCACACTGGGGTCCTTGTATGCCACACCTTTGCGATGGCTCGGGTCATGTTGCCATTCCCTGGCTGCCTGCCCCGTGGTGCTGCTTTGTGCAATTGCGGTCTGCCCGGTAGCCCCTGTCGTCCCGGATGTTTCCATAGTTCCCGTAGTTCCTATGTCACCGCTGACCGTACGGGTTTGTCCGCCCGGGCCTGTCACCGTGCGATCCATAGAGCTGGTTTCAGGGTCAACCGCTGTGGTTGCGGAACGACCAATAGTATTACCGGCAGAACCGGCCGCAACGCCTGTATTGGTCACGCTGCCATCTGCGTTTCTGACAGTTGTACCGGCATAGGAAGCACTCTTGCCAGTATCCGTTGTTGCAGCAACCGAACGATTGCCGCTGCCATCGGCCGTCCCGGTAACGCTTCGGGTTTGTCCGCCCGGGCCTGTGACATTCCGGTTCACAGTATTGGAGTCAACCGCTGTGGTTGCTGAACGGCTGGCTGTATTGCCGCCAGATCCGGCCACAGTGCCTGAAGTTGTCACACTGCCGTCGGCATTTTTTACAGTTGAACCTGCATAGGCGACACTTTTGCCGGAAGCCGTTGTCGCAGTGGCAGTACGGACGCCGCTGCTGGTTCCTGTGGCTGTGGTTGTCTGTCCCGAATTAACGATAGCCTGTGTGGTGGCATACGTATTATAGGTATTATAGGTATTATACGTGTTATAGGTTGTGACATTCTGTGGGGGCGCATACACGTATACCTGGCTGGTGGGCCAATAAACGCAGCCGTAGGCATAGCTCCAGGCGAAACCCCAGGCCACCCCGATACCAAAGTAAATCGCCGCGCTGGTATACGCATATGGATACACATAGCCCGGCGGATAGTAGTAATAGGGGGGATATGACGGATACCACCAGGCGCCATACACGACTGCCGGGTTATAAACCGGAACATATATGACCTGAGGATCCGCCGGGTCAATCACAATCGTCTTTCCCTGAACCACCACAACCTGCTCGCTCGTTGTTTTGAGATTGCCCTGTGCATAAGCTTTTTGTCGCAGGTTTTGAACAGTGGCCATCACCTGATCCTGCTGTGCAAGAAATGCATCTCCAAGATTCTGGGTCCATTCCAGTTTATCGTTCATCATGGCCAGAACCGATGGAAAGTTAACCAGAGACTTGACACTTGGATCCCAGTTTTGTTGCTCAAGGGCAATGGCCAGTTGCTCCCCTTTCAGATGCGGGTTGGCGGTTACCCACCGCGCCGCCTGAACCACCTCGAGGGGATAGGTCGCAGCCATAAGAATCTGAATTAAAAGCGCGTCCGTATATAACGCGATGGGCGCCAGCATTTGATCCAGCTCTTCCTGTCGGAACACCGGCGGCTGCGGTCCGGTATCCTGAGAAAACCCCCCAACAGGAACCATGAGTAGCAGAACGAGAAACCATACACATGACCGCATATAGACATTTTTCATCACAAGCCTCCTTTTGTCAGGGATTAAACCGTTGAATCCCAATATGGCGTTCGTTTTGGAAGCCATGTTTTATGAACATTTTTGCAGTAAATCTGATTAATTGGGGAAAAATATCGTCAAGCTTTGAAAAAATCTGTTAAATTTTAATTGGTGTTTGAACCGGGCCTCAGGTTATAGATATTGATGATTTAAAATGAAGCAAAACCGGTGCCATACATGATATCAGCATAATCGCCATGCAGATACAAGGATTGAAATCGACCCGCAGTCTGAATGGGTAATAAATATCCACCCCTGGTTAATATGAATCCATTCTGGTTTTCGGAAAACAGCTCAACGATGTGGACACCAGCGTCAGCATGAAGGCATATACTGCTGTCGGTCAACAATTGTGGAAAAACAGAATTCAGAAGCCAGAATTCAGAATAAATAAGGAAAATATCATTTTTATAAACAGCAACCATTCCCGATTTATTCTGGCTTCTGAATTCTGTATTCTGACTTCTGTATATGGAACCCGCAGATTGTGACCGTTCAAAGTATATGCACAGATCACGGACATCAGGATATGGAACGGTTATGATTTTTTGTGGTGGTTTCAGGCTGGGGATGAAACGGCAGGCGGTCCGCCCTCCAGTTGGAGGGCAATTCCATCCGCCGTTACACCGGATTCAAGTATGATCAGCCGGACCCGGCCCGTCGCTACGATTCGATTTTGATCATCGGTTATGGAGGCCTCCCAAACATGGGAGCGCCTGCCCTTCATAACGGGAATGGCTGTGCATCGCAGGGTTCCGGAGCGCACGGCCCTCAGAAAAGATGTGGTATTTTCCAGCCCGACGGCACTTTTACCGTCCATCATGACACTCAAGGCGGCGCCGGTGCTGCATAGCGTCTCGATCATGCCGGCATACACACCGCCATGGACGATGCCATAGGGTTGAAGGTGGTGTCTGCCGACAGTCAGTTCGGCAACAAACCGATCGGGATCGGCCTGAATGCAGCGAAGTCCCATGGCCTGATTGTAACCGCCAAGATGTTCATTGATCAATTCAACTGTGTTGTCCGGAAATCCGCCCATTTTCAATCCATCCACTGTTTCTGGCCTTCAAACGGAAACCATTTGAAACATGATTGTCTTGTGTTATATTTTCGCAATTCACGGCGCATTGTCAAGACAATATGAGTGTATCCTTATGCCTGACCCGACCATTCATCGCAACATCACACTCAAACGCCTGGTGCCGGATGCCATTCAGTTCTTCCGATGCCAGCGTTTGACTGTAAAATATCTGGGAAAACCCTTTTCCATCAGCCGGAAATTTGTCGAGATCGATATCACCTATCGTTGCAATCTTGCCTGCAGCAACTGCAACCGGTCCTGCACCCAGGCCCCGACAAATCTGGAGATGACGCCGAATCAGATTGCAGACTTCATCAACCAGAGCATTGCCGAAAACAGGTCATGGCAGCGTATTCGACTTCTGGGCGGTGAACCCACCCTTCACCCGGATTTTCTTCATATTGTGGAGATGCTGCGGGAATATCGACGCAACCACTGTCCCGGCCTCCGGCTGGTGGTGTGCACCAACGGCGCGGGCAATCGCGTCAGGCGCATTCTGAAGGCGGCGCCCCGGGATGTTGTTATCAAAAATACGTTTAAAAACAGCCGTCAACGACTGTTCCGTCCGTTCAACATGGCGCCCGTTGACTCGCCATTTTTCCGCTTTTCCGATTTTGCCTGCGGATGCCGCATCCTGAATGACTGCGGGATCGGCGTGACACCGCAAGGCATCTATGCCTGTGCTGTCTCAGGCGGCATTGACCGCGTTGTCGGGTATGGACTGGGAAGAAAACAGTTGCCCCTTTCCATTGACGACATGACTGATCAGCTTCGCGCATTCTGTCCGCTGTGTGGCCATTTCGGCTTCCGCTGGCCCACCCGCGTTGCAAAGCTTTCTCCGACATGGAAACGGATATATCGGATTACACGATAAAACAATCGGCATCAATGCCTGTTTTAAAATTCAGTCCGAGAACCTGTTTGAAGATTCTGATAAATTCCCAATTTGCTTTATCACCGGCAACCCGCTAATATCGCTTTTAAGTCTATTGGAAATAAATAAATCCACTGGAGGATTGTACATATGCAAATCAATCCGGAGTTTGTCGCCCCCTGCGGGCTGTATTGCGGCGTATGCGCCATTTATATTGCCCATCGTGATAACAATCAGAAATTCAAGGAACGGCTGGCCAATCTGTATCAGGGAAAAATTCAGGGAAAAGGCAGCCTTCCAAACAGTGAAACTCTCCTGGCGCAGGATATCCGATGCGGCGGATGCCTCTCGAATGACCGGTTCATGCACTGCCGGCAATGTGCTATCCGTGACTGCACCCAGAAAAAAGGCTTAACCGGATGCCATGAATGTGACAATTTCCCCTGCCAGCATATTGAAAATTTCCCCATGACCGTCGGGAAAAAAGTGATTCTGCGGGCCATTCCATATTGGCGGCAGGTGGGCACCGAAAAATGGATTCAGGATGAAGAAGCCCGCTATATTTGCCCTGAATGTGGCAATACCGTTTTTCGGGGTGTTGTCGCCTGCAATCAGTGTCACACGAAGCTGGATCTGGATTAGTTTTTGACAGAAAAACATTTTATCCATCGGGCTCGGTGTCGGGAGAAGACGATATGGAAAAAGAAGAGAATGCCATACCTATGGGATATGTCCAGGCGTCATTGCTGGAAGAGCGCACCCGCGAGCTGAGACGAAGTGAGGCCAATCTGGCGGCCATGATCAACGCCACTCCGGAATCGGCATTTCTGATCGATACCGGGGGTTTGGTTATAGCATGCAACCGGGTTGGCGCCACCCGCCTTGGTCACCACCCGGAGGCGGTGGTTGGACAGTTGTTTTTTGATCTTCTCCCCACGGATATCGCCGCAGCCAGACGACCCGTCCTGACCCGGGTTGTCGAAACGGGCGAGGCCCTTGAATTTGAGGATTGCCTGGATGGACGCATGATCCGTCACCACCTTTATCCCGTGCGGGATGACAGCGGCACGGTGAGTCGGGTGGCGATTTTTGGACAGGATATTACCCGATACCGTCATACCGAACAGATGCTTGCAGATAATGAAAAACGATTTCGGCAAATGTTCATGAATGCCCCCATGCCTTACCAGTCCCTGGACGAAAAGGGCAATTTCCTGGATGTCAACAAGGCCTTTCTCGATGTACTGGGTTATACCCGTGATGAGCTGATCGGCCGCAACTTTGGAGATATCCTGCATCCGGACTGGCGGGATCATTTCAGGCAGAATTTCCCCCGGTTCAAGGCTGTTGGAGAAATCCTGGGGGTTGAATTCCAGATGGTCAAAAAAGATGGCGCCACCATTTTGGTATTTTTCAACGGAAGAATTCAGCGCGATGATGCGAACCGTTTCCAGAGAACTCACTGTATCTTCCAGGATGTTACGCTCAGCAGGCAGGTTGAGGCCGCGTTGCGTGAAAGTGAGGAAAAATATCGTTCTCTGACAGACGACGTGCTCGACAGTTCTATGGTCGGCATATTTATTCTCGATTCCGGGTTCCGGGTTGTTTGGGTGAACCATTCGTTGGAACGGTACTTCGGATTAAGAAGAAATGATGTCATCGGAAAAGATAAACGGCAACTGATCCGGGAACAAATTTCCGATATTTTTGATGATCCGGAAACCTTTACAGCAAAAGTGTTTGCAACATACGACAACAACACATACGTTGAAAAATTTGAATGCCATGTTCTGCCCGGAGATGGGCGTGAAGCACGATGGCTTCAACACTGGAGTCAACCCATTCAATCCGGTTTGTACGCCGGAGGCCGGATTGAACAGTACTATGACATCACAGACCGCAAGCAGTCCGAGCAGGAACATGAAAAACTCCAAGCCCAACTGCTCCAGTCCCAAAAACTGGAGTCCATCGGTCGTCTGGCCGGCGGGGTGGCCCATGATTTCAACAACATGCTCGGTGTGATTCTTGGCTATTCCGAATTCGCCCTGGACCAGGTTCATCCGGAACAGCCCATTTTTGACAGCCTGCAGGAAATCCGCAAGGCTGCCGAACGCTCAGCCAACCTGACCCGGCAACTCCTGGCCTTTGCCCGCAAGCAGACCGTGGCGCCCAGGGTACTCGACCTGAACAACACGGTGGAAGGGATGCTCCAGATGCTGCGGCGGCTGATCGGCGAGGACATCGATCTGCGCTGGCGGCCCGCAAGCAGGCTGTGGCCGCTCTGGATCGATCCGGGACAAATTGACCAGATACTGGCCAACCTGTGCATTAATGCCAGGGATGCCATCTCGGGTGTGGGCCGGGTGACCATCGAAACAGGAACCCGGATCTTTGACGAGGTCAGCAGGGATGAAAATCCGGAATTCATTTCCGGCGAATATGTCTTGCTGGCAGTGAGCGATGACGGATGCGGGGTGGATCCCGAAACCCGCGAACATCTTTTCGAGCCGTTTTTCACCACCAAGGAAATCGGCCGGGGAACCGGACTGGGTTTGGCCACGGTCTATGGTATTGTCAAGCAGAACAACGGGGTGATCAGCGTATTCAGCAAGCCCGGCCAGGGCACAACGTTTCAGATTTATCTGCCCCGACATGTGGTGGCCGCCACCGGGAAATCAGGACAGGATTCATCTGCACAGGCGGCCCGGGGAAACGAAACCGTTCTGCTGGTTGAAGATGAGCCTGCAGTTTTAAGTCTTGGCAAAATCATGCTGGAAAGACTCGGCTACCGGGTGCTGACCGCTATCGACCCTCAAGAGGCGCTTGCCCTGGCCCAAACCAGCTCAGAGACACTGGATCTGTTGATAACCGATGTGATCATGCCCACCATGAACGGACGGGATCTGGCCGACCGGATGAAAACCATTTTTCCCGATATCCGGATTCTGTTCATGTCCGGCTACACGGCCGACATTATTGCCGACCGGGGCGTTCTGGATAAGAAGGTCAACTTCGTTCAAAAGCCTTTTTCACTGAAGGACCTGGCAGCCAAGGTACGTGAGGCGCTGGGCGATTGAGGCTTCCGAAAACCTCCGGCTGTTTATGCCGCCTGTTCAGCATATCGCGGACAATATGCATCTTTATACATGTAATGATATCGATTCATCCATCATCGATGCCGCTGCCCACTGGGAGCTGCACGTCAACAAAATCCGCAGGGATATTTCTGTTGCCGGCAGCCCGGAGCGTTGTGAATTCCGGTTTGTGATCGAATGCAGCGACGGCAGGCTTTATGTTCTTGAGAGCCTGATCGACTCGGACATCGATCGGAAAGCACGAATCATCTCTGTTCTGGATTTTCTCTCCCGGAAAGAAATGCCCGGAATCAATTCCCATCTGCGCACAAAACACAATATGGGGATTGTTCAATCAGACCGCAGGTTCTGGCAGATAGCCCCTTTTGTCCACGGAATCCCCCTCAATCGGTCGGAATACCTCTTTGAAGCGTGGCGGGGTCCGGCAATGGCCCGGTTCCTGATTGCCCTGCGGGACAAATCGGAAGGCATTTCAGAAGTTATTCCGATTTCCCGGTTCTCGATAACGGATTATATTCATCATTTGGTCATGCAGATCAAAAAACATGATCCGGAGGTGCTGGATACCATCTCACCGGTCATTCAATTTCTTGAAAAACGGTTTATGAAGATTCATGACAGACTGCCTGCCGGGTTCTGTCACGGGGATTTTCATCCATTGAATATCATCTGGTCCCAGGATGCGGTTCAGGCTGTCATTGACTGGGAATTTCTGGGAATAAAACCCGAGGCATACGATGCCGCCAATCTGGTCGGATGTATCGGCAGTGAAAATCCGCATGGATTGCTTGGCGGTCTGGTGACCGGCTTTATCCGCCATCTGAAAGCAGCCGGAATCATGTCCGACATCACCTGGGAGATGTTTGTCGAGCTGGTGATTGCCATCCGGTTTGCATGGCTTTCAGAATGGCTGCGGCACAAAGATCAGGACATGATCGCGCAGGAAAGCGTCTATATGAAGCTTTTGATGAACAATGACACCATGCTGAAAACCGCATGGGGCATCTGAAGTCAATTTGCATCTGCATGCCGGTTTTCATATGCCGCGATCAGAATGGGATGAGATGTCGGCATCCATAAGCGGCTCCGGAATCGGTCAATGCGGGAAGGCCAGATGGCTTTGATCAAAATCCGGGGATTCAATTCCGTCAACACCGGGTTTTCTGTCGGCGGGAAAGAGTGGGAAACACTGGCAGCCGGTTGCGGGACCGGTTTGGCAGATAGCCGGGTGGGCAACGCCCCCCAAGCACTCCACAACCAGATATTCCGCTCCGGTTCAGGGCGTGGTTGAGCGATCTTGCCTGCTTTGTAGCCATCTTTTGAAGGACTTTTGACTCTCTCCAGATGGTTTTTCGGCAAGAAGGCCCTCAACGTTTATATCTTCATCAATATCCTTCCAGTGGATTCCCTGACCTTTTCCGATAAGCCTCCAGTTTGCTCGTTCCGCTGAGCTGGCGTAATCAAGGCGAGGATACCATCCCAAAGGGACGGAAATAGTACGACCGTCACTGAGGTCAACGGTGAGAGTGTCCTCGGTCGTGCTAACATCCACAGCATAGGGAATTTCAATTTCAACGGCTATAATATTCATTCCATGCCTCCATCAAGGTCCC
>JBFXFK010000063.1:0-27167 GCA_050179135.1 Desulfatirhabdiaceae bacterium
ATATTTATTTATAATCTATATTAAATTGTTATAGATATAAATGTCCAATTGACAAACAAATATTGCGCGAAAAGCCTAAATTCACGAAAAAATGCGCTCACGTTTTTGCGTAATAACGAGGTCTGAAACTACTAAAAAAGGGTTGATTTACACCCGTTTTGCTTCGGGGCATAACGATCAATTCCAATGCAATTTTTGGAGATAAAAATGAAGTACACCCTGGTTTTTGATCTCGACGATACGGTGATCAATGTCCCCTCCAAATACAATCTCGATGGTATTCTGGGTATGGCCAAAGCAGTGCTCGGGGAACAGCGGGCGGATGAGCTGTCGCTTACGGTCATGGACTATACGCATCTTGTTTATCCGGGATTTTATGAGGTGTTTCGATGGTTGCGACGGCTGGATCATGCGATATGTTTTTTCAGTTCCGGGATTGAAGAAAGAAATGAAGATTTGGTTGATAAAATCATAAAACGGGCATTCAAAGACAATGCAAAAGCCGTCATGTCAGATATCAAAATTTTTTCACGTCAACATTGTCTCGATACAAGACGATACCAAAATGATGATCAATATCAGCCATTTCATTTGTTTGGGAATTATAAGAAAAAGCTGCGCGATATCGTAGTGACGGAAGAAAGACTGCCCTACACATTGCTCATTGAAGACGATATGAGTTACATGCTCAAGGGGGAAGAAGAAAACATGATTGTCCTTCCGTCAAGTTCAGTTTATGCTACCGAGCGTCCTGGTTATGATTCTGAATGGCAATCCCTACACAAGTCGTATTTTTTATGCGGCCTGCTGAATGATATTTTTGATACCGCAAAGACCTGTTTCATTTCTCTAACCAAGGCATCGGTTTGGGTACATACGAACAGCGAGACGGTGCAAATTACCCCTGAGGCGTTACATGCAATCAGAAATCATCTGGCATACTATCACAAAGGTCTGGCCATTTTGCAGGAGTTTGATCCGTCACTAAAATTTTTCGTGGAATTGGAAGATGCGAATACGTCGTATAACATCCTAAAAAAATAGACATAACTTCCAACACCGGAAAAAGACATGAACATGATCCGAAAGAAACTGCCCATCGGCCTACAGACCTTCCGCGAAATCCGCGAAGACCGCTATTACTATGTGGACAAGAGCGGCTATGCCGTGGATATGGCGGACCAGGGTAAATACTATTTTCTCTCCCGGCCCCGGCGTTTTGGCAAAAACCTGCTGGTGGACACCATAAAGGAACTTTTCGAAGGCAACCGGGATCTGTTCGTCGGGCTGGCCGCGGAAAATCGCTGGGACTGGTCGATCAGCCATCCGGTGCTCAAGTTCAGCTTTGGTGGCGGTGGCGTGGGCACCCTGGAGGGATTGCGGATCAGTCTTGACCGCCAACTGAGGAACCACGAAGTCCGACTTGGGTATCAACCCGGTTATCAGCAGGCCGGAGCCCGTTTGGCCGACCTCATCCAGCATGCCCGGGAAAGAACCGGCCAAAACGTGGTCATCCTTGTGGATGAGTACGACAAGCCCATTCTGGATGCTCTGGCCGACCGGCAGGCCGCACGGATCAACCGGAATGAACTGAGGGATTTCTATTCAGTCATCAAGGACAACGACGCTTTTGTACGATTCGCCTTTTTGACCGGGGTCTCCAAGTTCAGCAAGGCCAGCATCTTTTCCGGGCTGAACAATCTGTTGGATATCACCGTTGACGCCCGCTGGTCTGCCCTGTGCGGCTACACCGAAGCCGATCTGGAAGCCGTCTTTTCTCCGGAACTGGAAGGCCTGGACCGGGAGGAGGTCCGTCGCTGGTACAACGGCTACAACTGGCTGGGGGAAAAGGTCTATAATCCCTTCGACATCTTGGTCTTTTTTGCCAAACGGACCTTTGCCCCCTACTGGTTCGAGACCGGCACGCCCACCTTTCTGGTCGATCTGCTCATGGAGCGGGGCATTTTCACTCCGGACCTGAACCGGACCATGGCCACGGAGATGCTGCTTTCCACCTTCGATGTGGACACCATGCCCACAGAGGCCCTGCTGTTCCAGACCGGGTATCTGACCATCGCGGCATCGCGGATCATGGCCGGACGGACCGAGTACCGTCTCGGCTATCCGAATCTGGAAGTTCAGACCGCGCTCAACGATGTTCTTCTAAAATCCCTGATGGCCGATCATTCCAGGGCCGAGGCTGGAATAAGCCGCCTGTACGACACGCTGGCCGGTGGTGATTTCAACGCACTCGAAGCACATTTCAAAGCCTTGTTCGCGTCCATTCCCTTTGACTGGCACCGCAAAAACGACATCGCCCGGTATGAGGGCTATTACGCCAGCGTGTTCTACTCTCATTTCGCGGCCCCGGGTCTGGATATCCGGGTGGAGGATGCCGCCAGCCGGGGCCGGGTGGACATGACCGTGTTCTTCCAGAGCCGGGTTTTCGTCTTTGAGTTCAAGGTGGTGAAACTGGAGCTGGAGGGCCGGGCCATGGACCAGCTTCTGGCCCGGGACTATGTCGAAAAATATCGAAACCGGAACGAGCCCGTGTTCCTGATCGGGGTGGCATTCAGCCGCGAGACGCGGACCGTGGACGGATTCGAGGCCCGGGCGGTTGAAAATATTCGAAGCGAAATCATCCCGTAAAACAGGTGACATCATGAGTCAATTGCAGAAAAGAAAATTGCCCAAAATTGTCATCCTCGCAACCGGCGGCACCATTGCCGGTGCTGCCGGATCCGGTACGCAGGCCGGATATGTATCGGCAAAGATGGGGGTTGATGACATGATCCGGGCGGTGCCGGAAATCAGATTGCTGGCCGAAGTATCCGGCGAGCAGGCCGCCAATGTCGGCTCCCAGGACATGTCGTTTGCGATCATGATCCAGTTGGCCAACCGGATCAAGGCCCTCCTCGATTCCGGAGCAGCAGACGGCATTGTCGTTACCCATGGCACGGATACCATGGAAGAAACCGCATATTTTCTCAACCTGACCGTTACCAGCAGAAGGCCCGTGGTCATGACCGGGGCCATGCGGCCGGCCACTGCCCTCAGTGCGGACGGCCCTCTCAATCTGTATAACGCGGTTGCGGTTGCCGCAGATCCGGATGCCGTCAGCCGTGGTGTGCTGGTGGTCATGAATGACCGGATTCATGGCGCCCATTCACTGACAAAAAGCAATACGACATCCGTGGAAACCTTTCTCTCTCCGGTCAACGGGTTGATCGGGACGGTCATATACGGAAACACCACCTATTTCAGAAAGCCGTTTCGAAAACATACCCATTCCAGTGAGTTTTCTGTCGCGGGCGTGACATCCCTTCCCCGTGTGGATATTGTGTATGCCTGTGCCGATATGCCACCGGATCTGATTGAATGTTCGGTCGCCAGGGGGGCAAAGGGCATCGTGATCGCCGGTGACGGCAACGGGAACATGAATTCAGCCTCGATTGAAGCGGCTGCCAGAGTGGCTGAACAGGGGATATTCGTGGTCCGGAGCTCGCGGGTCCCGACCGGCACCGTGGGCCGGAATATCGAGGTGGATGATGACCGTCTGGGGTTTATCGCATCCGATGAGCTGAATCCGGCAAAGGCCCGCATTCTGTTGATGCTGGCGCTGATGAAGAAAAGAAGTCTGAAAGAGGTTCAGGCCCTGTATTATGCCTACTGACGAAAACCGTCAGTCTGCATGCAATTTATTGGTCGGATCACCCTCTTCAACCATCTGTTTGAGTACCCGGATCTCGGGTTCACCCGGTATTCGGCCGGTCAACTGGGCCGTGAGAACGATCTCGCCATCCTGGTTTTGAAATATGGCTTCTGCATGGGCCCTGTTTTTAATATCCAGCTCCGTAATGGTTATGGTACAGGTGATCTCGTCGCCGAAATACACCGGTTTTTTGAAGCGAAAACTGAGTCCGGAAGCCAGCCATCCAATCTGTCCGCCGACTTCGGTGACCATGCTGCCGACCAGAAGTCCGTGACAGATTTTTGACCGGAGCCCCTTGGTCGCAACAAACCGGTCATCAAAATGAATGGGATTGTAATCCAGGGTCATATCGGCAAATGCCGCGACCTCGGATTCCTCAAATTTTCGTTTGACCGTAAAGCATGACCCGACCGTCAACCCGGCGATTGTCTGTTTTCGAATGTGTGACATGATTTTCCTGTTGGTGTTTTTTTGTTCAGTCAATTTTTTGACCAATGGCCCATTCCAGGTTGGTCATGGCAGTCAGACCGCCATAAACCGCCTGAAAATAATTGGTTTCCGCCTGAGTCCGGGCCGTCTGGGCATCCAGAACTTCGGTGGAGTTTACAATCTGCTGCTCGTACAGCAGCCGGGTGATGCGGTAATTTTCCCTGGCCTGATCAACGGCTTCACGGGATGTATTCAGGTTGGCCATCGATACCCCCATATCCAGAAATGCCTGCTGGGTTTCCAGGCGAATGCGGTCTTCGGCAGACTTCAGTCTTTCCTGAAAGGCATTCTGTTCATACCGCTGCCGGGCTGTTGCGGCCCGTGTTTTTCCCCATTCAAAAAATGTCCATCGGGCCTGAAGCGACACACTCATGTTGAAATCGTTGCCATAATCATTGGTTTGGGCCAATATGTCCTGTCCGTTCTGCTCGTACCGGCCGATCAGATTCAGCTCGGGATAGTACGCACTTTCCGCCATTCGAATGGACTGCTCCTGCATTTCCAGACCCAGGCGCAGGGCAGCCAGAACCGGTCTGCTGCGTAATGCCCGCTCCACCAATGCCGGCAGATTTGTTGGCGGAATGACAATTTCATCCGTATCCGCAATGGTGATACCGGTATCCATCGGATTTCCAATGAGGATATTCAATCGGGAATGAATCTGTTTTGCGCTGGCCCTGACCTTTTCCTGTTCCTGAATTGCCGCGGCGCGGGCGACCCGGGCTTTCAGAAGGTCATTGTAGGGTATCAGGCCGTGTCTGTAAAACCGGTCGGCCTCTGCTTCATGCGCCGACAAGGCCAACACGGTTTCGTTTGCAACCTGTTCGATCTTTTTGGACAACAGGGCCTGATAGCAGGCTTTTTTGACCTCCGCGGATATGTCCTGAATGGTCTGGCGATGTTCCATATCGGCGATTTCCTGGCTGATTCTGGCCATATCGTAGCGGCTGACAAGGGCAAAGCCCCTGAATACGGTCTGAATCAGGCTGATGTCCCAATGGTGTTGTTCTCTTCCTCCCACCATGACCTGATTGACCCCGAATTTCTGATAGGGCTGGTCTTCCAGGGATGTATATCCATATCCGGCGACGGCTTTGGGGAAGAAATCGGCCCGGGCCTGGAGTCGGTCTTCATTTGCTGCCAGATATTTCTGCGCAGATTCCCGAATGGCCGTGTTGTTTTGAATGGCCATGGACACGGCTTCTGAAACCGTCAGATTCATGGGAGGCATGTTTTCTCCGGCCCATGTTCCGGACACGCACAGGATAATCAACAGGAAATGGATGAAATATGACCGCATTGTTCCCAGTGCGACTCCGCTTGAAAAAAAGTTTGAGAGATTGGTAACCCGATCAACCGGTATGGTACACAGTTGAAATTCTGTAACCCCTTTCGCAGAGAAAATCAATAAAATGCAGCCGCCGCTGTCATCCAGACAAACATGGATGAGGTACATTTTCACGGTAAACGATCATGATCAAGGGCTTGCTCCCCCCGGATATGAAAATGATTTTACCGATTTTCTACTGAATTCTGAGTTCTGAATTCTGTTTTTCCATTTCCACGGTAACCCAAGGATATGAAAGAAATGATTGAAACAGAACGCCTGCTGGTCTATTTTATAAAAACAGACGCATTTGATCTCAAGGCCGGATTGGCCTTTATATACCAATAACCGTAAATTTGAAGGCACGATGCAAAAGGAGAACATCACATGAGCATGTCTGTCACCATTTTGTGTGAAAACTGCGTGGGCTGGCCGGGACTGATGGGTGAGCATGGATTCAGTGCACTGATTGAACGCGATGGCAAACACTTTCTGTTTGACACGGGCCCCGGGGCATCCCTGCCCCAGAATACCAAAATACTGGGCAAATCCCTTCAGAACATCGATGCCATTTTCATCAGCCACGGTCACTATGATCATACCGGCGGACTCAAATACGCACTTCAGGAAACCGGGCCCGTGGATGTGATTGCCCATTCCGGCATTTTTGAGATGCATATGGCCAAAAATCCGTTTATGCCGGACAGTGAACCGCGAAATATCGGTTGCCCCCATTCAAAAGCGGATTTGATCCAGGCCGGCGCAAGATTTCAGTTTACCGACCAGACCCGGGAGGTATTCCCGGGAGTGTGGTTTATTTCCGGAATCCATCGAAAAGCCGATCAGATGCCCAGTGATCCCCAACTGGTTCTGTTCAAATCGGGTCAAGCGATTCAGGATCCCATGGCGGATGATGCCAGCATCATGCTGGAAACATCCAAAGGCCCGGTCCTGATTCTGGGGTGCGCCCATGTCGGGGTCTTGAATGTTCTGGATCATATCCGGGAGAACATGGGCATCAGCCACCTCCGGGCCATTTTGGGGGGGACCCACCTGATGTTTTTTCCGCCGGATCAGATTGCCAGGGTTATCGACCGGTTTGAGTCATTTGGCATCGAACAGATTGCCGTATCCCACTGCACCGGCATGAAGGCGGCCATCGAACTGGGGGCCCATTTCAAAAACCGGTTTGCAGCGGCCACAGCCGGAAGCGGGTTCAATTTTGATTGATACCACTCAGGACAATCCGGTTGCACCGCCCCAGATTTTGGCGCCGGCCGGCAGTCGGGATTCTTTCCTGGCTGCCGTCGCTGCCGGCTCCGATGCCATTTATTGTGGACTGAAGCAGTTTTCTGCACGGATGGAGGCCAAAAACTTCCAGTTCGGGGAGCTGGCCGGCCTCACAGATCTGGCCCACCAAAAAGGGGTCAAGGTGTTTGTGGCCATCAACACCGTTCTGAAACCCGGTGAACTGGCGGATGTGCAGCAGGCTATTGCCGATCTTCAGGCAACGGTTTTTCCGGATGCGCTGATTGTTCAGGATCTGGGTGTCATTCCCATCGCCAAACAACTTGGATTCACCGGCGAAATCTATATATCGACGCTTGCAAATGTCACCTTTCCGACGGGAATCACGCATATTCGTTCACAGTTGGGCATCGATCGGGTCGTGATTCCGCGGGAACTGGACATCGATGAAATCAGACTGATGGCCCAGAGCTGCCCGCCGGGTCTGGGGCTGGAGGTCTTCATTCACGGGGCCCTGTGTTACGCGGTTTCCGGCCGGTGTTACTGGAGCAGTTTTCTGGGTGGCAAAAGCGGCCTTCGGGGGCGATGCGTACAGCCCTGCAGGCGTCGATATACCCAGTCCGGCAAATCCGGGCGTTTTTTTTCCTGCGCCGATCTCAGCATGGATGTGCTGGCCAAGGTGCTTCTGGATATTCCCCAGATTCGCGGTTGGAAGATCGAGGGTCGCAAAAAAGGCCCGCATTATGTGTATCATACCGTAAAGGCATACAAACTGCTTCGGGATTATCATCGTGATCCCGACAGTCGCAAAGAGGCGCTTTACCTCCTGGAATATGCCCTGGGCCGGCCCGGAACCCATTACCGTTTTCTTCCCCAGCGTCCGCAAAGCCCGATTCAGGAAACCCGGCAGACCGGTTCCGGCCTTTTGATCGGCCGGATTGCAGGCAGTCCGCATAATCCGGTCATCGTGGTGGATCGGGGTGTCTATTCCAATGACATGCTGCGCGTGGGCTATGAGGATGACCCCTTTCATATGATGAAGCGCATCAACCGGGATGTGCCTGCAAAAGGAAGAATTCCCCTTTCCGGATTGTCCAAAGCCTGTCCGCCGAATGGCGCAGCGGTGTTTCTGACAGACAGGCGGGAAAAAAGCATGATGGGTGAAATTCAGCAACTGGCTCAGATGGTGGTTGCTGGCGATTCTGCCGGGCCACGCAGGCCGAATCTGCCGGATCTGAATTTTCGCGGCAAGTCGCCCCGGGGATTTCCAATTCGGGATCAATGGGTATGCCGGACTCCGGAATCGAATAAACCCGGGGCCCATACCGGCATATGGATCACGGCGGACATCACGCCGGGAATGGAAAAACGGCTGCATCAGGACGCCTTTATCTGGCTTCCGCCGGTCATCTGGCCCAAATCAGACGCAGACTATGCCAAAATCGTCCGGAAAATGGTAGATCACGGTCACCGGAATTTTGTGCTGAACGCACCCTGGCAGATCGCCTTTTTTCAATCATCCACCCGACTCAACCTCTGGGCCGGTCCGTTTTGCAATGCGACCAATCCGGCTGCAATCCAGGTGCTTCAGTCCATGGGATTTGCCGGTGTGATCATTAGCCCGGAGCTGTTTAAAAATGATATTCTGAATATGCCGGCAGTCAGCGCGTTGCCGCTGGGGATTGTCATTTCCGGATTCTGGCCTCTGTGTATTTCCCGGATTCTGTCCGACGCCGTGACGCCGGAATTGCCGATTCAAAGCCCAAAACGGGAGACCGCATGGGTCAGAAGGGGTGATGATGCGGTATGGGTTTATCCGGACTGGGAGCTGAACCTGATGAACCACCGGTCGATGCTGGAAAAAGCCGGATACCGCATGTTTGTTCATCTGGTCGAGGAACTTCCGCAAACGGTTTCTGTCAATAAGCGACCCGGAAAATGGAACTGGGACAACGACCTGATGTGAAATACCCCCATAACCGCCAGCGGCCAACCGAATCAACGGAGACATATTGACAATGGCAAAACCTGCAATCGATCTGTCAGACAGATATACCTACCGCCAGTACTGTGAGTGGTCCGATACCGAACGATGGGAACTGATTGACGGAATCGCCTGGTCGATGTCCCCGGCTCCTGACAGACGGCATCAGGGTATCTGCGGCAGTCTTTACCGTCAGTTTTCAAATTTTCTGGAAGGCAAGTCATGCAGAATTTATTTTTCGCCGTTTGATTTGCTGCTGCCGGAACTGGATGAGGCGGATGATCGGGTGGTCGCCCCTAAGGGGCTTTATGGAACTTTTTATGCGTCATTCTACAAACAGGACGCTCCTACGGAGCTTGATGGGTTATGTTTATTTTAACTGCATTTTCACGGTAAAAGTTGTATTCGGAAAAATCTGAAATTTCAAATTTCAAATCTGAAATGCGATATATGGCGAAGAACGGAAAAAGTGGAGAAAAAAGATGATGATGGAGTCAATGGGATGCAAGGGGTTTCGGGCCGCAGGAATCGCTGCCGGAATCAAAAAAAATGGAAAGCGGGATCTGGGCCTGATTGTCTCGGATGTTCCGGCAACAGCCGCCGGCGTATTTACCAAAAACCGGGTCAAGGCTGCGCCGGTGGTGCTGGATATGGAGCGGATTGGGTCCGGAAAAGGGCAGGCCATTCTGGTGAACAGCGGATGCGCCAACTGCTGTACCGGGAAACAGGGGTTTCAGGATGCCATGACCGCTACCGGTGATGTGGCACATGGTCTGAATATATCACCGGACCTGGTGCTGGCCGCATCCACCGGTGTCATTGGTCAGCCGCTCCCTATGGAAAAGCTCCGGGCTGCATTACCCGATCTTCTGGTCTCCCTGTCAAGCGATGGCTTTCCCGGTCTGTCCGAAGCCATCATGACGACCGATACCGTGCCCAAACTGGTTTCCAGGCAATTCAACCAAAAGGGAAAATCCTTTACCATAACCGGTACGGCCAAAGGAGCAGGCATGATCTGTCCCAACATGGCGACCCTGTTATGTTTTCTGTGCACAGACATACAGATTTCTGCGGATCGGCTTCATCAGGCGCTTTTGTATGGAACCGAACATTCCTTCAACCGGATCACCATCGATGGCGATACCAGCACCAATGATACGGCATTGATTCTGGCCAATGGCCTCTCGGGGGCATCGGTTCGGACCGATGCGGATTTTATGGAATTTCAGGATGCCCTGGCCGGGGTCATGGTGGATCTGGCCAAAATGCTGGTCAAAGACGGTGAGGGGGCGACCAAACTGGTCGAGGTGGTGGTCAAGGGAGCCAATTCCGATACGGATGCCCGAAAAATTGCAGACACCATTGCCAATTCCGCCCTGGTCAAAACAGCCATTTTTGGAGAGGATGCCAACTGGGGCCGGATTCTGGCCGCTGCCGGCCGGTCCGGAATCGATGTGGACCCGGACCGGATTGACATTTATTTCAATGACGTTCTGATGTTCACGGATGGTCGGGGTCAGGGAAAGGATGTGGAAGACCAGGCCACCCGGATTCTGAAGCTTCCGGAATATGTGCTGACCGTGAATCTGAATCAGGGCAGTGGCCGATCATCGGTCTGGACCTGCGATTTTTCCGTGAATTATGTTAAAATCAATGCCGATTACCGGTCATGAAAATCCTTGTCTGTGTCAAACAGGTGTATGATCCCGACGCCCCGGTCCGCATCCGGGACGATGCAAAATGGGTGACGATGGATGATGATGCCTTTGTCATGAACCGCTTTGATGAATTTGCGGTTGAAGAGGCCATCCGGATTCGGGAACAAATGCCGGCTGCGATCGATGTGATATCGGTTGGCCCGGACCGGGTGACAGCCGTCATTCGTCGGGCCATTGGCATGGGCGCTGATCATGGCATTCACATGATATCCGGGTCAGACGGATATCAGAACCCCTTTGAGACAGCAGCCCGGATTACGGGATACGCCAGGGACAAATCATATGATCTGATTCTGGCAGGGGTGATGTCTGTGGATGACATGAACGGAATGGTCGGTCCGCTGACGGCGGAGTTTCTGCATCTGCCCTGTGCCACCTCGGTCATATCCTGTCACCTGATCCCGGAGTCGGGCCGAATCCGGGTTGAACGCGAAATCGAGGGCGGACTGCGCGACCATTTGGAACTTCAGCTTCCGGCGCTTCTGACCCTGCAAAGCGGCATCAATCAGCCCCGATACCCGTCACTTTCCAAAATGCTTCGGGCCAGTTCATATCGACTCGAGGTCCTTGAACCGGATTCTGTCGCGGTGCCGTCCTTCCCGTTGTCCATCACGCAGATCTCGCTTCCGGATAAAACCCGTGCCGGAAGATTGATCACAGGAACACCACAGGAAAAAGCCCGGGAACTGGTCGGGATACTGAAAACCCGGCTGGCCGCATGAATAGGAAAAAGGCTGAAGACTGAAGGCGCCGCATTCAGGCAATGCAGCTATCGGGCAGCCAGGCGGCTTGGCAGCTTTTCAAAACGCACGACTCGAATCTTACGACCAGGGGCACGGGCGGGTTCCTGAAAAATGACATCATTCCAATGAAACCAATTGTTATCATAGCAGAACACCATATGGGCCGGATTCATCCGGTGACGGATGAACTGGTGACAGCAGCCTGCCGGCTCCAAGGGATTTATTCCGGCGACATCCGGATTGTTCTGCTGGATGAGACCCCCGATGAAATGGCAGAAAGCCTTGCCCGAAAAACCGGCATGCCGGTGATTGCCGTCCGGATTCCGGGCATGATCCAGTATAATGGCGAAATTTACCGGGCTGCGTTAACCGATCTGCTGCTGGGCTGGGGGCCGTCCCATGTCGTTACGGCCCACACCACCCAGGGGCTGGATTTTGCACCCGGACTGGCGGTTCGGCTGGGCGCCGTGTGCATTACCGGCGTTGGAGGCGTCAGGGAATGCAATGGTCAGATCGCTTTCACCCGGGCCGTATTCGGGGGGAAACTGGTGGCCGATGTTGTTTCAGACAGCGCCTGCACGGTTCTTTCTGTTCTGCCTGGCAGCTTCGCCCCGTATGCGACCGGGTCTGCGACGCCATCCGGTGGGGTTGAACAGTTGACGATGGATATCCGGCCGGTAAAAACGCTTTCAGGTGGCATTGCGGGCAATGCGCTGAATACCGCGCCGATCGATACGGCCAAGGTCATTGTTGCCGTGGGTCGGGGTATTATGGATCAGGACAATCTGGATCTGGTCCATCGTCTGGCTGCACTGCTTCCTGGCTGCGCTGTCGGTGGCTCGCGCATTGTCTGTGATTTGGGATGGCTGAATTATGAACAGCAGATCGGGGTGACCGGACGGACCGTCAGTCCGGATATCTATATTGCCTGCGGAATATCCGGCGCCATTCAGCATGTGGCCGGCATGAAGGGCTCCGGCTTTGTCGTTGCCATCAATTCTGATCCCGCGGCTGCAATTTTCAATATGTCTGACGTGTGTATCGTCGAGGATATCATCACCTTTATACCGCTTCTGATCGCGGCATATGAAAACCGGCATGCCGATACAAATTGACTTCAGATGCTCCAGGCGGTTTTCAGCATGCTGTCATTGTTCATCAAAAGATTCAACCTCCACAATCTGTAAATGAGGAAAATAATGGCATGCATATGTGAACAAATTGCGGGTAAGGACATTGATCTATCTCCGACATGTATAGGCCACCTTTGGATATTTCAAAACCTTGACTCAGAAGAGATTGAAGCTTTAGGCCATAAAACGTTGAGGAAAAAATCGATAAAAGGACAACCATTGTTTTTACAGGGTGACCCAACCGACGAAATGTTTCTTATCAAAGGCGGTCGTGTTAAACTTTCCAAGGTTCTTGAAGATGGCACCGAACAAACGCTTGATATACGCAAGGCAGGTGATTTTGTCGGTGAGAACATGTTCTCTGAAGAAGGCGAATACCCGGTCAGTGCGTACTGTCTTGAGGATACGCTGACATGCGGATTCAGCCGAAGCCAATTTGAAGAGCTTGTTTTGCAGTACCCGAAGATTGGCTTACAGATCATCAAAAACCTGAGTGAGAGAATTTCGTGGTTGACCGGACGTGTGGGTAGCCTGGCCGTTACAAATATCGAAGACCGACTTTACCGAGTGCTCATCAATGTCGCAAAAGAGCATGGGACAAACAGTCCTCAGGGAGTTCTGATTCAGTTTCCCTTAACCCATGAAGATTTGAGCTTTTTGACAGGAGCTCACCGTGTCAGTATCTCTCGTACCATGAAAGCGCTCAGGGAAGCGGGGAAAATCATCCAGCATGGAAAAACACTTACTCTGCCTTACGAAGCGGAATGGATGTAATGCGAACAGCTCCAAACCAAGACGTCTTTGTGACTCTCCTCTCTGTTTTTCTCGTTTTCATTTTTTCAGTTCTGTAGCGTTTGCTACAGAAATTGGTCCGATTTGCTGCTAATACTTCCATAAAAGGCACCAAAACCATCGAAAGGAGGTAAGTGATAATGCCAAAATGTGGAATCTGCGGCGGAGACGCCCCGAAGCAACCCTGCATAACAGAAAACGGAGCATTTATCGAAGGAGGAGAAATATGAAAGTATTGGGTATCAGCGGCAGTTCACGGAAAAATGATCGTTCCGGTGTCTATCGATTGGTGGAGACAGTGCTTGCCCACACAGGGTGCGAATATGAATTGATTTCCCTGCGCGAGATGAAAATCTCCGGATGTATCGCCTGCCTGGGGTGCGTCAAGGACAATATCTGTAAGGTCAAAGACGACATGGCCCCATTACGGGAAAAATTTATCGCTGCCGATGGAATCGTCATTGGTGCACCCAATTATTACTCCACCCTGAATGCCTTGACGCATGCCATGCTGGAGCGCTGGTTTCAGTTCCGCCATCAGGAAGGAAATCTGCTGTGGGGGAAACTGGCAGTGGCAGTGGGAGTTGGTGGAACTTCTGGCCGCTTCCCGGCAGATGAAATTGAAAAGTTCATGCTTTACAACTTCATTGAAACGGTCGCCAAGGTGTCCGGACAGGGAGCGGCGTCCTGTTTCAGTTGCGGTTATGGTGAAACCTGTAAAGTCGGTATCCCGATGATGCTGTTTGGACCAGAAGTCAAAATTTCCGAGGATATGATCCCGAATGTGAATAAACAA
This sequence comes from Desulfatirhabdiaceae bacterium, assembly GCA_050179135.1. Taxonomy (GTDB): domain Bacteria; phylum Desulfobacterota; class Desulfobacteria; order Desulfobacterales; family Desulfatirhabdiaceae; genus UBA4064. The sequence goes on from JBFXFK010000063.1 coordinate 13,943, forward strand.
CCGCAGGTAATGCAGGCAGCCAGAGATGCGGGAAAACTTCTGGGTGAAAGATTGAAGACAGGTCATGACCGTCAGGCCGTCACCATGGCCATGCAGCAGAAAATGATGCACATGTTTGAATCGGCTGCTTGACCCTTTAAAAGAGAGAATGTTGACAATAAACTGCAAAGGGAAAATATCCAGCCTGTAGGTCAGGTTGGCCGGTTGTGTGGCCTACCTGACATTGCGGCTGCGCGTTTGGCCGTCTGCATTGTGTCAGGGAGCCGCAAAGAGCCGCAACACCCTGACCTGCCGGCTGCTTTGCCTGAATGCCGCACCTTCAGCCTTCAGTCTTCAGCCTGCTATCCTCCTATCAAATATCTGTTGAAAAACCATTCCCACTGTGCCATAGGCTTTGACACCTGATTTTGAACAATCCGGCTCATTCCCGTTTCTTCTGCGTATTTCAGAAATCGGACAACCATATCGAACAGGCAAAATGACCATGTCGAATATGCTGATATCATGCAGGCAGTAAAAACCGTCAGGCTCACCTCGACAGGCAAATCCCGATTCATTCTCTTCTCCGACGCCCACCGCGGCGACGGCACCGGCGCAGACGACTTTGCCGCCAATTCCCTGATCTTCAATTGCGCCCTGGATTATTATCATGACCAAGGTTTCACCCTGATCGAACTGGGAGATGCCGAAGACCTGTGGGAAAACAAGCGATTTCCCCAGATTTACATCACCCATACCTCGGTGTATGACCGCCTGGCCAAGTTTCATGACAGTGACCCCGCCAAAACCCGCTACATCAAAATTTGGGGTAATCATGACGATTGCTGGAAAAAGCATGACAGATCCCTTAAGGGAATCTTCCCCGGCATTCAAACATACGAGGCCGCGGTTCTGGATGACCATATCCTGATGTGGCATGGCCACCAGGCAGATTTCCTGAGTCGCGGCATGTGGGAAAGGCTCAGTGCATCTTTTGTTCGGAGAATATGGCCTCTCCTTCAGCAATGGGGTTTCCGGGACCCGACCCGGGCCGCCAACAATCCGGGAAAATGCAACGACATCGACAAAGCCCTTCACAAATGGGCCACCACCGGTTTTCCGAATGCATCGTGGTGTCCGGGCTGCCGGATCGACACGATCATCGCCGGTCATACCCACCGCCCGGTCTATGAAAACCTGTCCTTGACCGAACGCATGTTGCTGAAATATGGAAAAGGGACAGATAAGATCAAGCAGAAATTCAAAGCCGACAACAGTTATTACAACACCGGCTCCTGTGTGCATCCCCGCTGCATCACCGGCATCGAGATTAGCGGCACTGGAAAGGACATGGCCATTACGCTGATCAAGTGGGGGTATGCGGTGCAGCCGGAGGCTGAAAAGGACGGGAGGAGTGTGGAATATAATATGATGATTGCGCGGGAGGTTCTTGAACAGTAAAATACTGGTAATTTGTTGTGGATCAGGTGTCTGAAACCACCGGCTATACGGCCAAATTCCTTTCGGGGTTGTTTTCCCGGATAAACTTATGCCCCCAAATCCGTTATCATCAGATAAAGCATGAAAAACAGCAATGTCTCAGAACAAATAGGATAAAAAATGAAGTACAGAAGGTATCAACATCCCTCCAGACATCAAAAAGAGGTATAAAATATGAGCGCTACCATCAATGCTCTTGTGGAAGAGTTCCAGGATCTCCCTTTGGATGATCAGGAGTATGCCGCTGATTTAATAATAAAACAGCTCATCGAATCCAGGCGGGAACATCTTGCGGCCAGGGTTATTGAAGCGAGAGCTAACTATCATGCAGGACGAATTATGTCAGGGACATTCGATAAGTTGATGGAGGATTTGGAGAATGATTGATGCGGTATGGGACCAGGGATTTAAAAAATCATACCGTAAACGAATTCACAGATATCCACAGTTGAAAAATCAATTTCAAGAAAAAATGGCGCTATTTTTAGAGCAGCCATTTGATCCACAACTTCGGACCCACAAATTAAGTGGCAAACTCAAAGGTGTATGGGCTTTCAGCATTAACGACGACTACCGCGTGCTATTTGAATTCATCGATACCCAAAAGGTTTTATTGATCGATTTCGGTTCGCATGATGAAGTATATTGATTCAATTGTAACTTTTAATAAACCAATTTTTCCCAACATGGCAGACATTTTGGGTTTTGGACCAGAATCTTGGGAGTGAATCGGATTGGTGTACGGGAAGCTGTTCCAAAGGAGAAAATAATCAGTGTCCCCCGGGAAGCGATTGATCTCCCAGCGATGAGTGACAAGTGCAGCCATTTGCAACCCGCAGATTGTCACCCGTCACACAAAAAGCAATGAGCTGGCAGGCATCTGTGCACTGGTATAGCTTTTAAGATAATGATTTTGGGAAGGCAGCAGGGAGGGGATAGGCCTTTTCTCGGCCATCCCCGACCGATAACGCACCCAAAATCTTTATCTTGAAAGCTACAGTGTAGGACGATGTGGGCCGCGGAAAGGCAGGGTTGTTTGTTTTGACACAGACCAGTGACGGCGGAGCGGCATTATTAAACCGGAAAGGATTCAGACCAAAAGATTTTTCATGAATATCCAGGGATGGAATGAACCTTGTAAGCTTCCTGAATATACAAAGATAAACGCTCAGAGGATACGAAAAAATAACCTTGGGAAACGTATATTATAACGTACCCTCAAAACCGTCCCCTCAAAACGCAGCGGGTAAATCGCTGAACTAAATGTTCGCCGACGGGATATCCATGACAATTGACAACATCAAAAACGCTAACGATCTTGATGAGCCATGGCCGCCAACACTCTTGCTGGATGCAATCGGTTTCCCTTCCAGGATAAGGGGTAGAGTCGAAGATTATCTTGAAAGGCAAAAGATTCGGAGCCTAAGCTTGAGAGAACTTATGGATTTATTCTTACCGGCGGCAATTGAACCTCCAGTTGATGAGATGGGTCAGTTCTGGATGAGCATACCGATGCTCCGGCAGCCTCAATTCGGCCCCTATCTCCATGATTCAGCCCTTTTGACCCTGACAGAGGCCACCATGAGCCAGGAATTCAAAACTGAATGGGCCATGCGCATTTGTCGGATGATGTTGTACGAACTTAGAGAGAGACCGGCGAACAAACGGCTTCAACGGTCCGCAAAAAAGTGCTGCGGCCGCTGAACCCGCGATAATTTTGGGACCCCGGGATGCTCTCAGCATGTCAACTTGATCCCATTGCTTGCTTTTGAGTTTCGCAACGTATGCCGCGACAATCCCGAATCGATGCACCCGGCGTCTTCACCATGTGATTGGAAGGGGGATCAACCGCCAGAAGATATTCCTGGGTGATGATGACAGACGGAAACCCTGAACCGGAAACATCATCTTCGGGCCAACGATATTGATCTGGAGACGATCATTCAGCGGATTTGCGAATTGCCTGACATGACGCGGGAAGAGATGCTGGCTGCCGGCAAAAACCGTCGGACCGTTCATGCCCGAAGCCTTCTGTGTTATTGGGCAGTAGAAGTGTTGGGTCATCATGACCGGGTTTTCCATCCGGCTTGACATTTCGGTGAACGCGGTCAGCAAATCTGTGGCAAGAGGCAGGACATTGGCAAAAATGCACGATCTATCATTGACCTGAAAAACAAATAATCAAATAGTGAGAACCTGAGTCTGCGGCTGGCCTGCGAGCACTCAGCATCAGCATGACCCAGCTTTCCACCCGGCTTGACATTTCCGTCAATGCGGTCAGCAAATCGGTGGCAAGAGGCAGGGCATTGGCAAAAACGCACGATCTATCCATGATCTGAAAACAAATGATCAAATGGTGAGAGCGTCCTTTATGTTGTGAGTTGCTCTATCTGGTTGATATTTAACAAAATTATGACGACACCGATGTATTTTAATATTGTCATTCATAACAACATGTTACAAACTTTATAACAAAATCGTAATAAAACTCACAACATAATGGCGATCTTTTTAGGCACCCCTGCGATGATGATCCAAACCATTTTTAAAGCATCAAGGAATCTCATCTTCATTCCTCCTCTAACTGTTAGAGAACCAAATATGCGGGGCACTCCAGGCGGACACAAGCATCATCATTGTTTTTTAGCATAGATTGTGCTCACCATAGAATGAGGGTAGCATATGGATAAGTCTTTTAAAAGCTAATAATAAGAATAAGATACAATTTCTATTTTTTGGTTTTAGAATCAGATGAAATTAACCCTGAATCACACAACATAATCAAACTCGCAACATAACGTCCCCGAATTCATATTTGGTCGGCATTTAGCGGCAATTCCGACCAGACCGAAGAGGTTGAATCATGGAAATTATCATTGGCTTAATCGTACTTTACTTGATTTACCGTATTTTCAAAGGGTTTTCCGGAACTGGCAAATCCACAAAAACAAATGAGGTAACTTTACGTGTAGAGGTTTCCAAGCCGGGTGATTATAGCAGTAGCTATAACCGTTCAACGCGTCCGAGCGACCCACCCGCCAAATGGTACGGGCCATCCATGAGCGTAAAAGTGAAAGACTACGAAATCCCTGGCGGACTTGTCTATGTTGGCTCAAATTTGCCGGATCATTATGGTTATGAAAATGATGCGTGCCTGATTGATCCCAGTCTTAAAGTGTCTGCCGCTGAACCATGGGAAGCCGGGGATCAGATGGGATACTGGCCAAAATTTCATAACATTCCAGCCAAAAGCCGCGGCGCATATTTAAAATGGCTTGCCGGTGGACGTTCAGAACCAGAAGCTTATATCGGCTATGTGTTTTTATTTTTTTACGGTCTTGAACGACGCCTGATTGTCGATGGTGCAGAAGGAAAAGTTTCTTCACAAGAGCGATCTGCAATCGTAAACGAGGTTAGAAGGCTATTAAAAATATATGACGGCAATCGTTCTTTCAGTGGCTATGCCAACAATTTTCTTGCTATGGAATGGGCGCTTTATCAAAGCGATAATCCCGTTCCTTCCTACATAAATTTCGATGATCGGTATTGCACCGCGCCTTTTCAGTTGGTACTGGCCAAACATGTTGAAGCTGGCAAAGCCATCCCGGCCGATATGGCACTTCAATGGTACCGCCTTAATCCAAATATGAGCCTTCGTACACCTGCTAGGCGATGTGAAAAAGAATTTAAGTATCTGTTTACTCGTCGATATCAGAAAAAATTTGGTGACGGAATCACTGTCAAGCCTAACAAAACCCGTCTTAAAATCGATTATCGCGCTGCCAGCCCGTCAATTCGGGGAGATATGAAGCTTAATGTGCCGGATCTTCCCAACCCATTCATTCTAACGGAGCCCATAAACAAAATTAGTGAGATAGTTGACGAATGCACGCAGGAGCTGGACCCGTATAGCCGTTTTCTGGGCCGCAAAGGAAGCGACCCTAAATCCTTGACAGCGCTTTCGTTGATCCCGAAAGAGCTTATAACACAGTCCACAGGAGCAAAAAGCATTAGGGATCGATTGGCTCGAATTTGCCAAAGCGGTATTGGCTTTCTCCCATTGGAAACTCTTTACAAAACAATTGGGCAAAACCCACCAATAAAGCTGCTGAAGAAAGAACTTGAAAGCCTGGCTTCCTTTATCGACAACATGGACTACGGAATCGCACCCGATATTCGTTATCACAGCATGAAGCCAACAATAGATGGCAATGTTGCGATTTTCCCAAAGGGTCATGGCATGAATTTTAGACCTTCGAAAGAATTTCAAACAGTTGCGACTATATTGCAGCTGGGGGCCATGGTGAGCCAAATAGATAAAGACTTTACTTCCGAAGAAGAGGCAGCCCTTCAAAGCCTCATCTCAGATGACCGGGAACTTACATCCATTGAAAAGGACTCACTCTCGGCATTCTTGCACTGGTGTATTCGTACACCACAAAATGCAGCTAGTATAAAATCGAGTCTGTGTGGAGTAAGCGAGACAGAAAAATCAGCGATCAGCCACATCTTGATAACAGTAGCTCATGCCGATGGTGAAATCAAACCTGAAGAGATTAAACAGCTTGAAAAGCTATATACAACGCTTGGGTTAGATAAAGAACAGGTGATCGGCGATATCCATGCACTTGCCGTAAACAGTGGGCCTGTTACAGTCGGAATTAAAGATCAGGACACCTCTTACGCTATACCCCAACCTGCTAAGCCACTTGGAATATCAAAGGGCTTTGTCTTAAATGAGGAGCTAATTCGAATCCGCAAAGAAGAAACCAAGCAAGTTAAAATCGTACTCGAAGATATTTTTACAGAGCAAGAAAAAGAAGCCGAAGCGCCCCTCGCTGGAGCCACCGTTTCAACTAATCCATTGTCATTACTTGATTCTGCCCACCAGAGTCTTTTCAATAATCTGCTTGATAAAGAAACTTGGGAAAGAGCCGCTTTCCAGGAAACCTGTAAAAGTTTAGGGCTGATGGTTGATGGTGCAATGGAGGTTCTTAATGAATGGGCTTTTGAAAATGCAAAAGCTCCCTTGATTGAGGATGGTGAAACAATATATGTGGATGTAAGTCTTGCAAAGGAGATTGTTGATGTCCAATAATACACACAAACTACGCTCAAGGGAACGTGATGCCATAATCCAATCGCTTCGTGCCGGGGTTACTCCACGAACGGGCTTGCAACATATACAGGTCGGGCGCGTGAAAGAGGTCGAAGCGCTACTTAAGGATATCGAACGAGTAGTAGACGGTGGTTCAGCGTTTCGTCTTATTATTGGAGATTTTGGTTCTGGCAAGAGCTTTTTCTTGCAGTTAATTCGAGTTATCGCCCTTGAAAAAGGGCTTGTAACTATTCATGCTGATCTATCTCCTGATAGGCGTATTCACGCCACAGGGGGCCAAACAAGGAATTTATATGCCGAATTGATGCGCAATCTATCCACGCGGACCAAACCTGATGGAAATGCGCTTACCAGCGTTGTTGAAAGATTCATCACCGAGGCCAGAAAAAAGGCCAAAGCTACGGACCAGAAGGTTAATGCCGTCATTGAATTAAGACTCAACAGTTTAACGGAACTTGTCGGAGGTTACGATTTTGCCAAGGTAATTTCAGCTTACTGGCAAGGGCAAAAAGAGGAAGACGAACAGCTCAAGGTGGATGCTGTTCGTTGGCTCCGTGGTGAATTTTCGACCAAAACCGAGGCCAGGCAGGCTTTGGGTGTAAGGTCAATTGTTACCGATTCCAGTGTATATGACCATTTGAAACTTTTTGGCTTGTTTGTCAAACTGGCTGGATATAGCGGGCTTATGGTCATGCTTGATGAAATGGTAAATCTTTACAAGCTGTCCAGTAAAAAGGCCAGAGTATCGAATTACGAGCAGATTTTGCGAATGCTTAATGACTGCCTCCAGGGAAGCGCCGAATACATTGGATTTTTATTTGGTGGAACGCCCGATTTTCTTTATGATCCACGAAAAGGACTATTTAGCTACGAGGCACTGCAATCCAGACTTGCGGAAAACACTTTTGCCAAAGCAGCTGGCGTTATCGATTTCACGTCTCCAACCCTGCACTTAGCAAGTCTTGCGCCTGAAGAGATATATGTCCTGCTTGGAAATTTACGCCACGTCTTTGCCTCTGGGGATACTGAAAAATACCTGGTTCCAGATGAAGCTCTGGCATCGTTTTTAGAGCACTGTTCCAAAAAAATCGGCGATGCATATTTCAGAACTCCGCGAAACACCATCAAGGCATTTGTCGATTTGCTGGCAGTTTTAGAGCAAAGTGATACCTTAAAGTGGCACCAGCTAATTGATCGGGTGGATATTCAGCAAGAGATAAATACTGATATGCCCGATGTTGAGATTGATGCTTCTGAAGATGATGAACTTGCAACATTTACGTTATAAGTAGACTTTATGAGCGAATCCATCGGTTTTAATAAATTACATAAAGGCGTCCAAAAATGGATTTGGAGCCAGAAATGGACGTCGCTCAGGGACATTCAAGAAGAAGCCATCGACCCTGTTTTAGATGCTGATTGCGACATTGTCATTAGCGCATCCACTGCAGCCGGTAAGACAGAAGCCGCTTTCCTTCCAGCTTGTTCCAAGCTTATAATGCAATCCCCTGATGGTATCGGCCTTTTATATATAAGCCCGCTTAAGGCCCTTATAAACGATCAATACCGAAGGTTGCAGGGGCTTTGCGCTATTCTGGGCATTTCAGTAACCCCTTGGCACGGTGATGTCCTGCAATCAGTAAAAATCAAGCAGCAGAAAAATCCAAACGGCATTTTGCTTATAACGCCTGAATCCTTGGAATCACTATTGTTAAACCGGGGAAGTTGGTGCACTAAGGCATTTAGATCACTGTGCTATGTTATCGTGGATGAATTTCACGCCTTTTTAGGCACCGAAAGGGGCTGCCAGCTCCAATCCCTTATGCATCGGCTTGAATTCTTGATTCAACGAACGATCCCTCGAATTGCTTTAAGCGCTACCCTTGGCGATATGAAGCAGGTGGCAGATTCCCTGCGTGCAAACAAGAAATTACCCTGCAAAATTATTGAATCGACTGTTTCTCATTCTGATTTAAAGATACAGCTAAGGGGTTATCTGGCTTCAGCCCAGCAAAACGAAGAAACAGAATCAACGATGGATGAGATCATCGGTGATCTTTACAAGATTTTGAGAGGCAGATCCCATCTGGTTTTTGCCAATAGCAGGGCGCGTACCGAGGAAATTGCAGCAAAACTGTCCGACCTGTGTGAGCGAAGCTTGGTTCCTAATGAGTTTTTTCCTCACCATGGTAGCCTTTCGAAGGAAATCCGTGAAAGCTTAGAGGCACGGCTTCAAAAGGAAAAGCTGCCGACAACTGCAGTTTGTACAATGACCTTGGAGCTTGGGATTGATATCGGCAGCGTTGATTCTATCGCGCAGGTGACATCACCCCATTCCGTTGCCAGCCTAAGGCAGCGGCTTGGACGTTCTGGAAGACGTGGTGAACCTGCTGTATTAAGGCTTTTCATCCCAGAGGATGAAATAACCGTTAATAGCCATCTTATTGATCGCTTGCGCGTACACACGGTTCAGTGTATTGCGATGATCAACTTGCTTTTGAAAAAATGGTATGAGCCTGCGTCTTTAAACCAATATCATTTTTCAACATTGGTGCAGCAAACGCTTTCTGTGATCGGTCAGTATGGTGGTGTCCGCGCTCACCAGCTATGGGTGCTGCTTTGCAAAACGGGTCCATTTTCAGCGGTTGACCAAAGCTTGTTTGCAATATTTTTGCGTGGACTGGGTGAAAAGGATTTAATCACACAAACCGAGGATGGGCAGCTCGTTTTAGGGCATAAAGGCGAAAAGGCTGTTGAACACTATACCTTCTACACCGCTTTTAACACACCCGAGGAATACAGACTTGAGTTTAATGGGAAGGCCATCGGCACGGTTCCAATAGATAAACCTCTAGTTCGCGAGCAACACATTATATTTGCGGGCAAACGTTGGGAGGTTTTATTCGTTGATGATGAAAATAAGCTGATTGGGCTGAAAAAGGCTAAAGGCGGAAAACCGCCTAAATTTAGCGGTGATGGCCTTATGGTGCATGATATCGTACGGCAGGAAATGCGGCGGGTTTATAGTGAAAAAATTACTCCCATCTATTTAAATGATGCTGCCAAATCGATTCTTAAAGAAGGGATAGACAACTATCATGCATTAAATCTTGATCACACGCAGATTATTCAGGCAGGCAGCACGGTTCAAGCCCTTCCATGGCTTGGTGATCAGACGACCAACACGATAACTGTGCTGCTACGAATGAACGAATTATCAGCAGAATGCTTTGGCGGCATTGTCGATATCAGAAATACCACTATCGATGAGTTTATTTCGGTACTTAAACAAATTCTCAGCAACCCCACGGTAAGCGCCACACAGCTTGCAAGTCTTATCCCCAATACGATCATTGAAAAACATGACCCTGTCATTCCCAAAGAATTGCGAGATATCGGATATGGGGCCAAATCATTTAATGTGGATGCTGCCTACAATTGGATTAAAACTGTGGCATAATCGGGTAGGCAGAGCTTTTTCGGAAAAGGGAATAGTGTGGTAGAGTAGAGGGGTGGTCAAAACGGTTTTAGTTAATGTGGGGGGACATCCTATATTAACATGAACTGGCGATGAAAACGTTGGGAGTTTTTTTGGATCAGGTTTTTGGGAATCCCGGCGGCATTCATCCTGCCAGCCAGAAAACCCATCTTGATGATTTCTGACCATCCGGCTTGCAGGGATCACAAGAGGAAGGAGCACACCCAAGAAATTGCTCAATCCAGGAATAACCCCGATAGCGTGAAAGCCAAAAGCATGTTGAGCCATCGGCAGCGACCGGACTGGGCCTTCCGGCTACTGAATCGGGTTTGAAACCGAGGCTGGGGCAATCCGCAACCCGTCAGGCAGCCCAACGTGGCCGAAAGATCGGTACGGAAACCGGAAACGGCATTTAGCTGAATGGAAACGGCTGATACCAAAGGCGCCCCGGTTTCTACGGCTGCAAAGAAGCGATGGCGCCATAACAAGGAAAATCCTCTGCAGCAGATCCAGCATTGTGCTCAGAGAATGAAAAGAAAACGGTCGGACCATCCCTGCCCGGGTGTAAATCAACCCTGTTGTAGTCGTTTAACAAATGGCGGATAGGCGTCATTCCGGGCTTGACCCGGAATCCAGGAGTGGTCAGCCACTGGGCATAGAAGCTGCCATGCTGCATTCATGCCACCTGCTATGGATTCCGGCGTTCGCCGGAATGACGGAACTCTGCATTTTTAAGGAGCTTATCTACAACGGGATTAAATTACACCATCCCTGCCCGGGCTGGTGCAGGTGCTTCAGACATGTAGCGACAGGCTGAAATGTGAGGGGGCAAAACTTTTTGACAATCGATATATTACATTTTAATTCAATAAATTAACCAATATCGGAGTTCCGATATTGGTATAGGATACACCCATGCCAAAACCTTGATCTGTTACCAATAACGTATCCTTGCCTCGGGGCATGGGGCGGTCCAAGATATTACCACTTGCCATATTGGGCGGACGTGATACAAATAGAGTACGACAAGGCAATCATGCTTCATATTCCCGGCGCTTTGCATCCTATCATTTGTCTGGGGAGTGGCATTCAAACACATAACAAGGCCAATTCTCTGGATGAAAAAAGCTGCATCGCTGAATAGCAGCGCTGTGCGCCATCATCAAGAAAGATTCAAGACATGAAAATGGAAAATATCATTCATGAAATAAAAACGCTTCCACCGGAGATACAGCAACAGGTATTTGACTTTGTTGCCTTTTTAAAAAATCAGCATCTTCCGTCACAATCTCTTTTTAAAGTCAATCAAATAAAAAAACAGATAAAATTACTCGATGAACCGTTTATAGGTATGTGGCAAAACCGGGAAGATATACAGGACAGTACTCAATGGGTAAGAAAACTTCGACAGCAAGAGTGGAAATAAAAGAACTGATTATTGTTGATACTGATATTTTGATTGATATCGCGTTAAAAATCAGTGATGCAATTAATTACGTGAATAATATTGAAAATCAGTTTGAATTAGCCGTCAGTATTATAACTCAGATGGAACTGTATGCTGGATGTCGCAATAAAGCTGAACTGAAAAACATAGAACAATTCTTGAAAAGATTCGCGATTTTCAGAATTAATGAGCATATTTCAGAAAAGGCTGTCCGACTGTTTAGCCAATACAGACTGAGCCATGGACTGGCAATACCCGACGCACTGATTGCCGCGACAGCAATAATACTGAAAAAGCCTTTAATTTCTAAAAATCAGCGCGATTACTGCTTTATCAAGGGGCTTAATTTATTACCCTATCCCTGAGCGAGCTTTTGGGACGTACCCCGGATATTCGGTTGTCATTCATGGGAAGGTACATTTCAGGATTTGCTCAATCCGAAAAAACATGGGGTGGGTACGTTATGTAGAAAGTGAAGATTATTCGTTGATATGGGGACCCTGGTACGGCCTTGTCCGGATTGATCCATTTAACTGTCAGACCCCGATAATCCGGTTACGGGTTCAGATATGCAGCCAGTTGCTTTCAGCATCCAGCCGGAATGATCATTTTGATTTTTCCCGCCCAATCGGCTTACGGTGATGCCATAACGCCAATCCGCAGTTTGCTGTCCACCCCACCTGGCAATCTGCCAAACCGGCCCCGCAACCGGCTGCCGGATTACCCATGCCTTCCCGCCGACAGAAAACCCGGAGTTGACGGAATTGAATCCCCGGATTATGATCAAAACTATCTGATGTTCCCTTGTTGACCGATTCCGGAGCCGCTATAGCTTATGGTATGGAAACGATATCTCATCCCGGATGGATCTGTCCACTCTGGAAGTGGATACCGAAGGCTATGTGGATGACCAGTTGAAACCGCATTTTTTCGGTGTGGTGGCTTCGGTTCAGTTGACCGAATAGTGTTGGAGGGTTGACTGGTATGCATTATCATTTTGAATGGGATCCTCATAAAGCCGAATTAAATATTCGAAACCATAAAATTGGTTTCCATAGAGCAGCAAGTGTATTCAAAGACCCATTGATGATGACCATTTTTGATGATGATCACAGTCAAGATGAGAAACGTTGGATTACTATGGGACATGATGATCATGGCATCATACTGGTCATTTCACACACCTTTCAAATCGTAAATAGCGATGAACATGTTATGATTCGAATCATTTCTGCTAGAAAGGCCACAAAACGTGAACGGCGACAATATGGGGGATAATATGAAGTCTGAATATGATTTTTCTCGGGCTGAACGGGGGAAATTTTATAATCCTGATGCAATATTTCACATTCCGATCTATCTTGATCCGGATATAGCCGATTTTCTAAAGCAATTAGCTGATGAGAAGCAAATGGACGTAAATACGGTAGTGAATACCTGGTTACGAAAAGATATCGAAATGAATCATCTTTCCAGATAATCACCCCGATTGGTTATCGAACATTTTAACTGGCCTGGCGATTGAACCCGTTTATGCCTGGGGGAAGTTGATGCTTAGAATGCCTCCTCTTGTCATATTGTCAGCGGCGACCTGAAAATGTATCTTATTCGGCGGTTTGAAAATGTTGTTCTTTTCTTTTGACTTTACTTCATGAAAATTCATTAAGACATTCTTCTTCAATTTTCTTCGATTTTATTTCCT
>JBFXFK010000064.1:0-25705 GCA_050179135.1 Desulfatirhabdiaceae bacterium
TCAGGGGCTGGTATAAAAGCTGAAGGCTGAAGGATAAAAGGATGAAGGCAGACCTGTGGAAGCGGATTCTCACATGTCATGTCTTCATCCTGACGCAATACGGATTGAATGGAAGGCGCCGGATTGATGGGTCATGAGGCTGTCATCCACAGAAGCCGTGCAATTTCAGTCCCGGTATTTTTCCATTGGGATGGCGTTTCCTTTTCAAGATAGACGACATCCCCCGGACTGATCGAATGGACGACCGTGTTCAATGTCATTTGAAGTTCACCACTCAAAAGATACCCGGTTTCATCTCCTTTGTGCATCATGAAATGATGAGAAATTCTGGCTTTGGATTGAATTTCAATCAGATGGATCTGAATTCTGGCATCGGGTTTGAGCCCGGTGAGATGCCACCCGGCAATCGTGTTCCCGGGCTGATCGGAAAATTTGATTTCCGTGGCATTTCCTGCCGTAAAATGAATCTTGCGGGCAGGAGATACCGCGTCCTGCAGCAGTTGACCGGCAGGAATATTCAAAATTTCCGCCATTTTTAACAGCGCCGGCAGAGACGGGTAAATCAGGTTGTTTTCCACCTGGGAAATGGTACTGGGGGTGACACCAATTTGACGGGCAAGCCCGGTCTGAGACATGCCCCGCCGGATTCGAAGCTCTTTCAGCCGCATTCCCAGCTCAATCCTGCCATGAACATGGGCTTCTGCATCAAAAACCACCTGCATATCCCGTGTATAATAGTCCTGAGACTGATGCAGGTGCTCACGATGTCGTTTTTCCGCCTTGACCACGGTTAAAGATGTTTTTCCCCGTTTGACCGATAAATCGATCACCACCTGGGCAATCTGATTGATCTGGGCCCGAAACCTGGAAGAGTGGGCTTTTTTTTCAATCATCCAGTATGCCACCGTATTCAGTTCGTACAGTCTGGGGCACGAGTGGGCATAAAAATTCAGCAACTGGTCCTCGCCCTCCCAAAGTTCCTGCATCCCGGTCAGGCTTTCAAAGATAAACCGGACATCGCCACTCAGTTCGGCATGAACGGAATAAAAAACATCCATTACGGCTGCCGCATTTTCCGGGTGTGTTACCTGCACGATCCGACACGTGCAGGGAAGTGTGGCCTGTTCATAAAATCCCAGAAACACCGGTGATCCGGCTCCTTTGCCGAAGGTGAAGCAGTCAATGATGACCAGCCTGGGATTGTCTGCGAGTGGTCCCAGTTTGTCCAACAGATTTCGGGGCGAGCGGTCAAAACAGACGTAGATGATATCCTTGTTCAGGGATTGGGATGTCTGCATGAAATTCAGGCAAAAGACGCTGGCCAGACTGCCGGCATCGTCATACCAGATGACATTGTCACCGATGAACAGATCGCCCAGCAGGCTGTCCAGAAAGGGAATACCGGTGGATACCGATTGTGTGGGATGGAATGGTGTTAAGATGGAATGTGTCATTTTTCCGGTAAAGGCTCATGAAGCATGATGGATGGTTCACCCCCAAGGGATGAAAATGAACAGCGAACAGCAGAATATCGAAAAAGGAACCGCAGAAGGATGAATCCGGCTTTAGGCGGTCCGGCAATGCCGCCGAAAACTTCACACTTCGATATTCCTTGTTCGATATTCAATATTCGCTTTTTCTGTCGATGCATTTCCCCGGCAAATCCACGATGCCCCAAAAACGTTTCATGAGGTCATTTTCCAGATTGTGCCCTCAGGCCTGTCCTCCAGAATCACCTGCATGGCTTCAAGCTGTTTGCGGATGGCGTCGGCCTGTTGCCAGTTTCTGGATTTTCGGGCCTCGGCCCGGTCCTGGATGAGTTTTTCGATTATTGCCGGGTCAATGGATGACTGATTGAGTTTTTTCTGTTTTTCGGTTTCAAAATAGTGATCCGGGGATTCGGTCAGGATGCCCAGAACAGCGCCGATTTTCAGGAGATCACAGCGATGCACGGAAAGCGTTTTTTTATCCGCATCGGATGGAAATTCATCCATCATCCGGTTCATGGTTCGGGCGGCTTCATAAACAATTCCGATTCCCCTTGCCGTATTGAAATCGTCATTCATGGCATCGCAGAATCGAAGCCACCATTCACCGTTTTCCCGATCGGGTGCACGGGATGGACTGTCCAGAATACTGTCTGTCCGTATCAGGAGGGTGTACAGTTTTTCCAGATTGGCAGACGCGTCTTCGATAACCCGGTCATTGAAATCAATCGGACTGCGATAGTGGCTGGACAGCAAAAAGAGTCGAATGGCCTCGGGATGGGTGTTTTTGAGAACATCGCGAATGAGTAAAAAATTTCCGAGAGATTTTGACATTTTTTCGCTCTCGATATTGATAAATCCGTTATGGATCCAATATCGGACGAAAGGTTTGTCAAAGGCAGCTTCAGACTGGGCAATTTCATTTTCATGATGGGGAAAAATCAGATCCTTGCCGCCCCCATGAATGTCAATGGTTTCGCCCAGAAGGGATGAGCTCATGGCCGAACATTCAATATGCCATCCGGGCCGTCCCTTTCCCCAGGGGCTGTCCCATTCCGGCTCGCCGGGTTTGGATGCTTTCCAGAGTGCGAAATCAAAGGGATTGCGTTTCCGTTCATCCACATCCACCCGGGCGCCGGCTTCCATATCTTCCAGTTTTCTGCCGGAAAGTTTGCCATAATCGGTGAATTTTTCAACGGCAAAATAGACGTCCCCATCCACGGAATACGCCATCCCCTTTTCGATCAACCGGGAAACAATCCGGATGATATCATCGATATGCCCGGTGGCCCTGGGCTCCAGGGTCGCCCGTTCCACCTTGAGGGCATCCATGTCCTCATAAAATTCCCGAATGTATTTTTCTGCGACATCCTGACTGGAAACACCCATCTGATTGGCCCTGTTGATGATTTTATCATCGACATCCGTAAAATTCCGGACATAGGTGACATCATATCCCGTGGCCCTGAGGTATCTGGCGATGACATCAAATATCACGACAGACCGGGCATGGCCGATATGGCAGGAATCATATACGGTTGGGCCGCAGACATACATGCGAACTTTTCCGGACTCAACGGTTTCGAACAGTTCTTTTTTTCGTGTCAGTGTATTGTAAATGGTCAGTGGCATGGTTTTTTTTCCTGTATGATTCGGATTTCCAAGACATCATTCGATTTTCATGACCATTTTCCTAACTGAAATTGATCAACTTCTCAAGTGAAAAAGAAATTGGTCCAGTATCTGATACAGCATCGCAAAACTGTCCAGATTGATATGTTCATCCATGCAATGCTGGCTCATGTCCCCATCGGCGCCCCATACAATACCCGGAATGCCATGATCCATGAGGTGCCGGGCGTCGCTGGCGCCATGCTCGGAACCCGTAACGGTTTTGGGTGACAGGCTCAGAAGACGATCCAGAAATGGTGATGGCGGGGACCTGAAGACCGGAGCACGTGACAGAATTTCAAGTTCACCCTGTATGGCGGACCGCATCCGGTCAACCAGGTCCATCATGTCATCCTGTTCCGTATATCGGATATCCAGAATTGCTTCGGCATAATCCGGCACCTGATTCTGGGATTTTCCGGCCTGAACAATGCTGATTGTCAGGGTTTTATGCCAGTGATTCACATCTGTGACGTTAAAAAATTCCTTGATAATGAAATAATCCCGCATCAGCTTTTCAATGGCATTATCCCCCAGCCAAGGTCTGGCCCCATGACTTGATCTGCCTCTGGAAACGAGTTTGAGGCGAAAAATTCCTTTTTCCCGAATTACGATTTTATCAAGACTGCCACCATCCAGGGCAATACAGAAATCGGCTTCAATCTGCTTCAGGGCCATTTGCGCGCCATTGGCGCCACCGGTTTCTTCATCACCGGTCATCAGAATGCCAAAGGGCAGATCCCTCTGTCCCCGGCCGTTCTGCTGTAATTGATCCAGATGATTTTTTAAAAGGAGCAGGGACAGGGCCACCGCATATTTATCATCGATGCTGCCTCTTCCAAACAGTTTGTTGCCTTCAATCCGGGGCTCAAACAATTCAGCCGGCGCATCCACCACATCAAAATGGCTCATCAGCAAAACCGGAACCTTTCCGGTTCCGGGCATGACCAGAATGGATGGAACGCCATTGTGATTCAGGCGCAAACCGGACACCCCAATCCGGCCCAGATATTGTCCGATATATTCTGCGCAGGCCGCGATGGCATCCGGATTGTTTTGCATGGACGGTATGCGAATGAGGTCCATGGTCAGATCGGTCAGTTCTTTCAACATGTGATCCGCTATCCTTTCTGAACTATATAGCTTTCAAGATAAAGATTTTGGGTGCGGTATCGGTCGGGGATGGCCGAGAAAAGGCCTATCCCCTCCCTGCTGTCTTCCCAAAATCATTATCTTAAAAGCTATAGCTTTCCAGACTTTTCATCCGCCGGAACGATCAAAACCGGAATGGACAATCGGTCCATCAGCGTTTTGGGAATGCTGCCCATCCATCTTTCCTGCCAGCCGGCCCGGCGGGACATGCCCAATGCAACCATGCTGGCATGATGTTCCTGGGCGGCCTGTTCAATTTCTCTGACCGGATCACCGATATGCACATGTCCCTTGGCAGAAACGCCCATGGATGTAAACTGGATACAGATCTCATCCAGCTTTTTTCGGGTGACTTTTCGGGTTTCCTGAACCACCATGGCCGAATCCCCGTTCAGCGCATCTTTATCGGCCACGTGGAGGATGTGAATCTCCTCGATGACCGGTCCTGCCGGTTTTAAAAATTCGACTGCATGAAGCGATGCCGGTGTCCAGGCAGTGGCCAATAAGGGTCTTTGAAACGGGTGCATATTTGTCCTGAGTGGCGCCGGCGGCTCTTTATGAATTAAAACCGGGATATGGGTTCTTTCCAGAATTTCGGAAATATCCACGCCGGTATAGAACTCCTGAAGCCGGGTTTTTGTCTTGTGACCCATGACAATCAGGTTTGCTTCCTCATTTTTGGCAGCCTTGACAACCTGCTCGACCACATTGCCCACCACAATATAGACACCTACCTCGAGGCCCTGTTCAAAAAGGGTCTCTGCCCAGTCGATAAACCGGACATTGGCAATTTCTTTCAGGCGGACAGCCTCTGCCTTCTTGAACCCGACACCGCGTTGGAGTCTGACTTTTTCGGATTCAATCACGTTCAGAAATACAATATGATTCAGACCGGCTTTTCGCAGTTCCAGAAGGGGCTTGAGATCATCAAAGCTCAAATCTTCAAACCGGGTGACAAAAAGCAGTTTTTCGATGCCCATACGTCTCCTTCTTTTCGAGCCTTTGCATGGAAAAAATCAACAAAACCGTTATTCATTCATTCTTTGCCGGACCGATGATCCGCTTGATGGTTGAACCCAACTCGGCCGGGCTTACCGGCTTTTCAAGATAGGCTTCGGGCTCGGGCACAGGCGATCCGCTGAAACCGGCCAGGGTTTCCTGAGATTTTTGAAAAGATTGCTGTGCAATTCCGGAAAGAATGATAACCGGTATGGTTTTGAGCGTTTCATCCAGTTTTACGGCCCGATACATTTTGATGCCACTTTGTCTGGGCATCAAAATATCCAGAATAATCAAATCGGGATGTTCTGTTTTTGCCATTTCCAATCCTTTTTCGCCATTTTCCGCCAGGATTGGTATATAGCCGTTTTCCTCCACAACTGTCATATTGAGGGTGAGAACATCCGGATCATCGTCAACCAGAAGAATTGTCTGCGTCATTTTATCACCAGGAAAATAAAAAGGGTGTGCGTCGTGAGTGACGGGATATGGGTGATCCCTTTTTCGGTAAAAGCATTTTCACGGTAAAAGCTCATGAATCATTTCGGATGGATTCACCCACATCTATGAAAATGACAGATACCTTTTTATTCTGAATTCCGAATTCTGTCTTCTGACTTCTGTTTTTCCATTTTCACGTTAAATGGCAATGAATCATCGCCTGAAAGCGGACTGACTACTGACCACTATCAACCGGCAACCAAACAGTAAAGACCGTTCCTTTACCCGGCTCGGATTGAACCGCAATGGCGCCATGATGCGCTTCGATCAATTTTTGGGTGACCAGAAGCCCAAGCCCGGTGCCTTTGGACCCCTTGGTACTGAAAAATGAGGTGAAAAGCTGTTTTTTGATGCTGTCATCCATACCGCACCCCGTATCTTCAACTTCAAAACGAATGCGGTCATTGGAAGCATACCGGGTTGATACCCGAACTTCAAAGACTTTTTCACGATTTTCATCAAAAATGCAGGCATCAATCGCATTGCTGACCAGATTCAAAATTACCCGGTAAACTGTTTGCGGATCCATTTTTGCGGATTCAATGGTGGAATCCAGATTGCGGATGATGGCGATCTGGTTATCTTTTGCCAAGTCTTCCATCAGATCACAGACATCATTGACAATCTGATTGGGACTGCATGTCTGGTATTCGGGCTGTCTGTCTTTTGAGTAGCTTAACAGATCCCGCAGCAGGCCGGCTGTCCGATGAATTGTCCGCTGAATCATATCCCATCCGGAGCTGAGCTTTACGGTGTCATTCCGTTTGAGCGCGGCATCCAGGACATAGCTGCCGCCTTCCAGACCATGAAGAATGTTTTTGATGCAATGGGCCAGGCCCGCGACTGTCTGACCGATTGCCGCCAGTCGTTCGCTGTGAATCAATTCGTTTTGAAGCCGTTTGATTTCACGCAAATCCTGAAGAAATGCCACACAGCCAATCGATTCCTCCTGATCAAACAGAACGGCGCCGGAAAAATTGACCGGAATCGATTTTCCGCTTCCGGATTGAAGGTCAATTTCCTGTCTGTGGATGTGCCGGGCGTTGTTTTTCATGGCGGATGCCAATGCCAATGCCATATTTTCAGGAAAAAGATCAAATCCTTTCAACCGGTTGAGAACATCTTCCGCCCGATATTCAAAAATCAGCTCGGCTCCGGGATTGAACAGGATTACGTTCAGGTGACTATCCATGGCGATAATGCCATCGCTGGCGCTGTTGATCAGCTCCTGCTGAAAATAGGCCTGCTGTCTCAGTTCTTTTGTCGCGGCCTGAATCCTGTTTTCCAGGCCGGTGGTATATTCCTGAATCTGATGTTTGATGGCCAGTTTTTCATGGGCCCGTTTCAGGGCAACCGCCAGCGCTTCATCATGAATGGGTTTGTTGATGAAATCGGATGCCCCGTTTTGAAGCGCCTCGATGGCGAGGTCAATATCTCCATGTCCGGTAATGATAATGACTTCTGCAAAATCTGTTGCCTGCCGAATCTGTCTTAAAACTTCCAATCCATCCATGCCGGGCATCCGGATGTCTGTAATGACAATTTCGGGCTTTTTCTCATGAAATACCGAAAGCCCTTCTTCTCCACTGGAGGCCGTCAATACTGCGTAACCGTCAATTCGAAGCGACATGGACAGAATTTTGGTGTTGTCGATTTCATCATCGATGATCAGGATTGTTTCCATTTCAATCTTTCAAAGCCGGAAAACTTAATGTGAAAGTCGTTCCCTCTCCCGGAATGCTTTCGGTTTGAATGGTGCCGTCATAATCCCGAACGATGCCATAGCTGATGCTGACACCCAACCCGGTTCCCTTGCCGATTTTTTTGGTCGTGAAAAAGGGTTCAAATATTCGTTTCTGAATGTCCCGGGACATACCGATACCATTATCCCTGACACAAACAATTGCCCGGTCATCTGTCCGGCGGGTTTTAATGTGAATCTGTCTGGTAAAGGGTTGGCCGGATAATTTTACAGCCTTTTCATCCAGCGCGTCTATGGCATTGGACACCAGATTGACAAAAACCTGTTCAAGCCGGTTGTGATCCGCCAGAATAAATCCGATTCCGGAATCCAGGGACAGTTCCAGTTCAATCTGATGGGCCTTGATCTGATGGCCGAGAACCTTGAATACATCCCGTATGGGATCATTGATGCAGACCCGGGACCGGACGACTTCCGACTGTCTGGCAAAATCCCGCATATGTCGGATAATTTCAGACGCCCGGCGAATATTGCGGCTAATATCCTGTGAAATGGAAATCAGATCATCTTCAGGTATCGGCTGTTTTTTCTGCGTCATTTTCAGAAAATAATCGGCACAGACCTGAATGACATTGAGAGGTTGATTCAGTTCATGAGCCATTCCGGCGGCCATCGTGCCCAGGGTCGCCATTTTGCCAGCCTGAATGAGCTGGGTTTCTTTTTCGATGGTTTCGGTGATATCGGTTGTTGATGCGATCATGACTTCGATATCCCCGTAACGGGCGCGGCGGATATTGATGTTGACATAAAAGGGATTTCCGCCGTTCCGGAAATGGCGTTTTCTGGGAATAAAAACAGACTGATCGATTCCCAGTTTTTGCATGAGTCCGGGAATTTCGTTATCGGAATCATCTCCCAGAATGAGAAATGACCGACTGATCAGTTCATTGGGCAAATAGCCATAACAGTCTGCCACCCGCTGGTTGACATCCAGAATATCGTATGTAACCGGATCCAGAATGAATATGGGATGGGGATCGTTGTTGAAGAGGGACCGGTATTTTTCTTCGGATTTGATATACTGTTCCTGAAGAATGGCATTTTCAATCGCCGCACCGATCCGGTTTCCAATCAGTTCCAGCATGTGCTGATCCTGATAAGAAAACCGGTTGGCAGTTCGGGAGCCGATTATCATGGCGCCCATGGATTTATGCTCTTTGGTGCTGATGGGAATGGTGGCAATCGATTTGGGTGTTTCTGATTTGTCATCTCTTTCGGTTTGTGGCGGCAGATTGTTTGAAATGATCAATTTTCCTGCGGCAATGGCCTGTGCTGCCATTTCGGCATAAAGAGGCACCGGAAGATCTGTACAGGAAGAATCCTGGGTTTGATCACGATACTGGAGGCTGAAACCGCCTTTTTTATCCGCCATAAAAATGGAGACGCAGTCTGCGCAAAGAAACCGTTTGACCTCTTCTATGGCGGTTTGAACCCTTCCGGTGATATGGTCCGGTGCATTCAGCGCAGAGTAGATGGTACACAGCGTGCTGAGTTCCCGTGTGTGTCGTTCCCGTTCCTGTTCAGCCTTTTTATCCTCTGTTGTATCCCACAGGGTTTCAATGGCGCCGATAATTTCACCGTTAACAGCCTTGATGGGCGCTGCCGTAAAAAAGCACCATTTCCCCCCATCTCCCAGTTTCGGGAAAAAGATTTCCGCTTCATAAGCCGATTCAATCAGAGCCGATTTTTGCCATTTGGCGCCATACAATTTCTGAATTTCATCTGCGCCGATCTGATCCAGAATCACATCCGCCATCGATGGTCGTTCCCGTTCCCAGAACGGCGCCCACTGACGGGAAGTTCCGACAACGTCTTTTGCCGGAAAACCGGTCAGTTTTTCAAGTGCTTTGTTCCAGTGTGTCACCACGTGATTCCGATCAATTACAAATGTGGGGATGGTGCTGCCCTGAATGATCTGGGAAATGGTCTGCTGTTGCCGTATCGATTCCTTCTCAATCCGGTGCGAATATCGGCAGCGATCCTCTGCGATCTTTGCAGCAGATTGGAAAAATGTTTCAATTGCCTGATGAACAGTTGCCTGATCTTTGCAAATTTGATCAAGCCTTTCCAGACACCTTTGTTTTTCCAGATAAATTTTCAGGCTGTCCCACAGAATCATGCCCTCAAAATGATCGATCAATTCCAGATGATCCGGCATCTGTCTGCGGATTTTGTCTGCCAGAGCCTCATCCCGGGTCAATTCCATGATGAGATTCAGCCGGTCATTTTGAAAAAAGGTGGTGTAGTCTGCCGTTGTTTCGATTCCATGATTCAAAGCGAACTGAATACCTGGTGCATTGGAATCGATGTCTGCGATCCCCTGGATGGCGACTCCGTCATTTTGAAATTCCGGACGCATCAAAAGTTGCAGGAAATCGATACAGAACCTTCCGGCGCCAACAATTGCGATATTTGTGTTTGATAATAGTGTATTCAACAGATGCTCGCCGGATGGTTATGAATTTTGATAAGGTTGTCTGCTCACCGGTTTTGTTCCCATGATCATTTTTGCCACTCCGCCGATTGGAAAGTTGATTGCGGCATCAGCCAACTATGGAATCATCAGGACCGGCAATTCCGATTGTTCTGCAACACGATGGGATATGCCGCCCAGCCAATATTCCTCAAACCAGTCTTTTCCGGTTCTACCAAGAACCATCAGGGTGGACTGATAATTTCGTGAGAGATTGATAATCTCTGAAACCGGCCTTCCGGCTGTAAGATGGGTTTCCGCCTGTATACCGTTTTTATCAAACCAGTCTCGCCATGAGTCAAGCTGGTCACGGCTTTCGGATTCGAGTTCTTTTATAAATGATCCATTACGCCCCCGGGTGATTCGTTCATCCAGAACATGCACGATCAGAATCCGTTCAATCAGGGGGCGCAGAGCGAGCAGATGATTTCTGGCATGTTCACAGGGGGAGGACCAGTCTGTGGCCAGGAGCGGCCGTGAAAAAATATGCGGGTTTGTCCGTGTCAGAACACAGGTCTTGTCCTGATATTCCGCACAGAACTTGTCCATAAGCACCGGCCTGTCGCTTCGCCTGAGAATGTCCAGAAGATGTGAACCGACATAAACCATTTCAAACATCGTTCGTTTTTTTCGACCGGTCACAATCCAGTCAACCTTTTCTTCTTCGGCAATTGACAGAATCCTGGCATTGGTTTGACCGACCTCCACAATAATTTTCGATTGGACATCATTTCGCGTCAGCATGTCCTGCCAGTCGACAAACCGGATCCGTGCTGCTTCAACAAGGCGTTCGGCCTCGTTTTTCAGAAAACCACCATACGGGACAAACGATACATCTTCGGTGGGGACGATATGGGTCAGTATAATTTCTTTCAGCCCGGCCGCTTTTAAATCCAGCAGGGATTCCAGGGATTGAAAGGCCATTTCTCTGAAACGGGTATGAAATAGTATTTTTTCTATTTTCTCCATAGGATAACCCTCTCTGCATGGCTAAAAGAAAATCATGGAAATTAAAATGAAAACCGGAATCAGAAAAATGAAGGAATAGCGAAAAATATAGCCAAAAAAACTGGGCATTGCGGTTCCGGATTCCTCTGCAATCGAACGCACCATAAAATTGGGCGCATTGCCAATATAGCTGCATGCGCCAAAAAATACCGACCCTGCTGAAATGGCTTTCAGATAAACGGGATTCTGGGCGATCAGTTGTTTTACGGCCTCAGGTTCTGTCATGCCCGGATAATGTGCGCCCAGGGCGGTGCTGAAGAATGTCAGATAGGTTGGTGCATTGTCCAGAAAAGCGGACAGGGAGCCGGTAGCCCAGAAATAATGGGCAGGGGTCTGAACCGCATTGATCAGGATGGCCAGAGGGCCTTTGGAACCGGCTTTCAGAATCGCCAGACAGGGGATCATCGTAATAAAAATACCGATAAAGAGATACGCGACCTCTTTTATTGGAAACCAGGTAAACTGGTTATCTTCACGAATGGTGATCCGGGTCGTCACAAGTGATAAAATACCCATCAAAATCAGAAATCCATCCCGGAGCCAGTCCTGAATAAAGCGATGAATGCCAAATACATTCACCTCACCCAATTTTACGATCCCGCTGAATAAAACTGCGGCGATAACGCCTGCCAGAAATAAAAAATTATGCCATCCCGCCAGTCTCAACGGTTCCCGATCATGAATGATCCGGGGTTTGGTCAAGGATTTTTCCTTGCGATACCAAAAGGTATCCATTATAAAAAAACAGGCCATCAGGATGAGGGTTGTGATCAGCATGTGCGGAAAAATATGAAGCGGCCAGAAAAATGGGACACCATGCAGAAACCCCAGAAACAGGGGCGGGTCACCCAACGGCGTTAATGCGCCACCAATATTGGCAACCAGAAAAATAAAAAACACCACCATGAATGTCCGGTTTTTTCGATGGCTGTTGGCTCGAAGAAACGGACGGATCATCAGCATGGCGGCGCCGGTAGTGCCCATAAATGACGCCAACAGGGTTCCAATGGCAAGCATCAGCAGATTGATAATCGGTGTGGCCCGGAGATCGCCCCGAAGGAGTATGCCGCCTGAAATGGTGTAAAGAGACCATAGCAGAATGATAAACGGAATATAATCGGCCATCAGAATGTGCAGGATTGCGTGAATGGCGACCATCCGGTACTGGTATATAAATGGAAACGCCATCAGAATTGCCCAGAACGCGGAAACTTTTACAAAATGATGATGCCAGAAATCGGGCGCCAGCAGGGGGAAAAGGGCTATGGAAAGCAGCATGCAGACAAAGGGCAGGCAACTCCAGAGTGGCAGGGTTTCACCGATTTCCGGTGAATGGGCAGCATTATCGGGTTTTGATTGATCGACTGTCGTGTCTGTCACCATTTTTTTCTGGTGTTCGGTATTCCCGGCGTTGCATTGATCCGCACACAAAATGACCGTACAAATCAGAACACAGGAAAAAATGAGACGGAGCATATACGTTACAGATCGGGGCATAATGACGTTCTCCTGACGGCTCGACATTTTTGCTATTGTGGCCAGCTCCACATTGTTCTGACTCATGTGAAAGCAGTCTGACAATGCCATCATTATCGTATTTCAGATTTCGGCCATCCCCGACCGATACGCACCCAAAATCTTTATCTTGAAAGCTATAGTGTCGGAAACGATCGTCTGTCTGGTAATGCAGGAACGAATGGGTCTGTCCTTGCTCTATGAACTATAATAATTGAATGTATTGGTCAAGTTTAATAAATCAAATTTATTCAAGAGGGAATGTGTGCTCGCCTTGAAAATATTTCACTGCCGTCGTTTTGGAGAACGCGGGAATCCGTAGACAGGTAAAAAGATTTATCTTTTCTGGATTCCGGATCGAGCCTGGAATGGCGGTAAACAACATTATCTTAAAAGCGTTAGCATTCATGTGAGGCAGATCACTGGCGAGAAGGCCAATTACTTAAAATGGGGTTGTTTTTCATGTCCGGCCAATTGGACAGAGAGGTGATCATGGCAACAGAGACATTAACAGAGCACTCGGATATTCTGTATCAACTTGAACAGCTCCAGATCGAAAACGATCAGTTGAAAGGATTTATCGAAATTGGAAAAGGCATTGGCTTCGAGCACAATTTTGATCGTCTGTTTCCAATCATTATGTCACAGATATCCCGTTTTTTGAATGCGGAAAGAAGCTCCCTGTTTTTGGTTGACTGGGAAAAAGGACAGTTATGGAGTAAATTTGCCGAGGGGTTGGGCTCCTGCAAAGTTTGCCTGGAAATTAAAATGGGTCTTGCCGGTATGGCTGTTCTTACGGGACAGACCATAAATGTGGCCAATGCATATGAAAATGCTCTGTTTTATCAAGATATTGATAAAAAATATGGCTTCCGTACAGAAAGCTTGCTGGCAGTACCAGTCCCTGATTCAAAAGGTGGCTGGTTGGGAGCTGTTCAGTTTTTGAATAAAAAGACCGGTTTTTTTTCGAAAGAAGATGAACTGTTTGTTCAAAATGAAATTGATAATTTGATCAGCAGGGGATTTTTTCTTTCGCCGGAAAAACTGAGCGCCAAGCAATTTATTGAAAATATCAGAGAGGAAATTGGCTGTACACGGGGCACAATATATATTTTGAATCATGAGAAAGGGAGTCTGGAATCCCTTTATGCCGATGGAATTGAAAGACGGTCCATCATATTGAATATTAACCTGGGGATAGCCGGACATGTTGCTGTAACTGGAAAACCGGTGAACATTCCCGATGCGTATGCTGATCCGCGATTTGACAGAAGAACGGATGATTTAACCGGATTCCGAACAAAATGCATTCTTTGCGTTCCGGTCAAAAATCAGGTTGGAGAAGTCCTCGGCGTGATTCAGGCAATCAATAAACGCGCTGGCCAGTTTACGGAACAGGATATGGAAATCCTGTGCTCAATATCGTCCATTATATCGATATCGCTCGAAAATGCCATATTGATCAATGAGCAGGAAAGGCAGTTCAGAAGTATTCTGAAGGTCATGGCCGCATCCATTGATGCAAAGGACACCCTGACAGCAGGTCATTCGGAAATGGTTGAAAAATATTCCGTGGGCATTGGGCGTGAGCTTGGTTTTGGTGAAAACGAAATGGATATACTTTCCGTGGCCGCGTTATTGCATGATTATGGAAAACTGGGGGTTGATGATCATATTCTGAAAAAGCCTGGAAAACTCAATTCAGACGAATATCGTCACATTCAGCAGCATGTCACCATCACACGAAAAATTCTGGAAAAGATGCATTTTGCCAGAAAATATCGTAATGTACCGCTGATTGCATCCAGCCACCATGAGCGCCTGGATGGATCGGGTTATGCCTGCGGCGCAAAAACTCCGGAAATTCCATTTATGGCCAAAATCATTGCTGTTGCGGATGTATTTGAGGCACTGACCGCCGACCGACACTATCGTAACGCCATGACACCGGCTCAGGCATTTGCCATTCTGGATCAGGAGTCGGAATGCAGGTTGGATCCCAATATTATTGCGGCATTAAAACGATACTGGATTCGGCATCATCCGGAAGATAACATCTGTCCATCATGATATATAAAGTGAAACCCAACAAAATCATCATGTTGGGTTTCGCTATTTCTTACTGATTTCCTTTTGTCAATCAGCTTGTCGTCAGACACTGATTCATGACAGTCAGGCTCGCCTCCAGTGCAGAACCCCGGAACCGGTATTCCAGCGCCTGTTTCAGCATGTCGGCATTCAGGATAAGATTCATTCCGGCCAGAATCGATACCGCTGCCATGGCATAGTCCTGGGACTTTAGGCCCAGCGCTTTCATGTCGATTTCATGAACCTTGGCCGGGGAATCCGGTAAAACAAGCCCCTTGACCGCCAGAATCATGGATTCGGGACCCAGCTTCGCAAACAGTCCTTTTCTTCGGTCAATGCCTTCCTGTGCAATGGCGACCACAACAGACGGATGTTCGATGCCGGTGTAGCCGATGGGATCGGAAGACAGGACCAGGTCGCTGATGGATGGCCCGCGCAGCACCGTGATGTTGTATTCATTTTTCTGGGTCGCATTCAGGCCGGCGCTCATGCCTGCCAGACAGATGATTTCACCGGCCGTGATGATGCGCTGCCCCGCACTGCCCAGAAGAATGACCTCCCGCCGGTTGTTGAACAAAGGCTTGAAATTGACAGCCACGCCTTTTGGCGTACGCGCCGGTTTCAATCCGGACGAAATCTGCCGGTAGTGGGCGCCGTATTCCTGCCGCATATTGGCTTCGACAACACCGGTCATGGGGGGAAGACCTGCCAGAGATTCTCCGATACTGGCCGGTGTGATCTTGTTTTTTTTCGTATAGCGGCCCGGACAGACACCCCACATGTCCACAATTGAGAAGCCGTCAAACCGGATGGCCTGTTCCAGCAGATCAACCAGGTCCTTCTGATAGGAGGATGCCCGGGCAACAAACGCCGCTCCTGCCGCCGAAGCCACCTGACAGGCATCCAGGGGGCGTTCCAGTTGATTCAGAAAGCCGGAGCCGACAGATGCCTCGGGTGGCGTGGTTGCGGAAAACTGGCCCCCTGTCATGCCAAAATTGAAATTGTTCAGAATCAGGAGGGTCAT
The DNA here is from genome assembly GCA_050179135.1 of Desulfatirhabdiaceae bacterium. Classification (GTDB taxonomy): domain Bacteria; phylum Desulfobacterota; class Desulfobacteria; order Desulfobacterales; family Desulfatirhabdiaceae; genus UBA4064. The sequence continues at coordinate 15,681 of JBFXFK010000064.1, forward strand.
GTTCAGATTCCGCCGACAGGCAGACAAAAGATGGGCGCCGCCAATTCCCAGCCCGCCATCTCCCATGGTCACAATCACATGCAGATCGGGTCGCGACATTTTGATGCCCGCTGCATAGGTCAGGGCGCGGCCATGCAGTCCATGAAAGGCATGGGTGTTGAAAAATGTATCGAACAGGCCCGAGCATCCGATATCGCTGACCAGTGCAATTTCATGGCCTGCAATGTTCATGTTCTGAAACGTTTTGTCCAAAGCCAGCGTGATCCGTTCATGGGAACAGCCCGGGCAGAAGACCGGTGGACGGCTGGTATTAATCAAGCTGGTCATGGGTGACGGCCTCCTGTATCTGTTGGGGGGTGATCATGCGTCCATCCATATGCCCCAGAAAAATGACTTCTTTTTCCGGCAGAATGCGTCTGATTTCATGGACATATTGTCCCAGGTTCATTTCAACCGTCACAACACGCGAAACCGGTTTCCCAAACTGCCGGATGATCTGATCCGGAATCGGCCAGAGCGTTTTCAGAATCAGAAGCGAGACGTTTTTTCCTTTCTGCTTCAGTTGCCGCTGGCTGGCCCGGGCAGCCCGGGCAGACACCCCGTAGGTAATGATCAGGGTATCGGCGTCGGGTTCGATAACGGCATCATAATAACTGTAAGAGTCGATGGTGGATTCCAGTTTGTCTCTCAGGCGTTCCTGCATCTGAGAGATGACGACCGGATCGGTTGTGATATAGCCATCGGGCCCGTGTGTCGACGAGGTCTGTCGAACCGGAACCGTGTCGCCAATGGGCAGAAAATCAGGAACCCCGGAATCCGATGCTGCCTTGAATGGAAGAAATCCATCCCGGGTATTTGAAATGGTGCGCTCAAGAATTTCAACCGGCTCAAGGGAATCGAGATCCAGATTTTCCCGGGTCATGCCGATTTCCTTGTTGGAGGCGACAAATACCGGACACCGGAACCGTTCGGCCAGATTGAAGGCCTTTTGCGTCAATGTATAACAGTCCCGGACGTCTTCGGGCGCCAGAACGACAACAGGCAGGCCGCCGCTGTTCCCCCACCGCAAAAACTGAATATCCCCGTCAGCCCCCCGGGTCGCGGAGCCCGTGGACGGACCCAGGCGTTGAACATCAATAATGACGAGGGGGATTTCACTCCCGATGGCAAACGATATCTGTTCACTGTAAAGGCTGATGCCCGGCCCGGATGTGGCGGTCATGGTCTTGAGACCGGTCATGGCAGCCCCCATGCACAGGCCGATCGATGCAATTTCATCTTCGCCCTGCATGACAATGCCGCCATCGGGCGGCAGAATATTGATCATGGTCTGATAAATCGTGGTTGCAGGGGTTATGGGGTAGCCGGCAAAAAACCGGCATCCCGAGGCCTTTGCCCCCCAGGCAATGGCCTCATTTCCTTCCATAAAAACAGAATGCATTCAATTTCCTCCAGTTTTTGTTGTGAATGGTACAAATTATAAAAAAACCATATCTGATATGAATATCCAATTTTACCCGCCGGTCATCGGCGGAAAAACGGCGACAGTGTCACCGTCTCTCAGGGTGACGTCATCTTTTCCATGTCTGCCGTTAATCAGTACCACACGCTCCTCGTCCAATGGTATACCCAGTGATTGAATCAGTGTCCGGACAGTGGAAGCAGGAGGCAGTTCTGTTACAAATGCACCGGAATGATCCGGGGAGCAGGATCGAAAGTTGGCAAACAGGGAAATCTGAATTTTCATGTTTTATCAACCGGTTTTCATCATCTGAAGCAGATCTTCCCGTGTGACGATGACATGGATGTCCTTGACGTGTTCCCGAATCATTTCCAGACCGCCTTCCTGCCGATCCACCAGAACCACGACCCGAACAACCTCCATTCCCTCGTTGCGGGCGCGTTCGATGGCCTTGATGGTGGATCCGCCGGTTGTGACCACATCTTCCAGAATCGCAACCCGGTCGCCCGGTTGAAGGTCTCCTTCAATCCATCGAATCATGCCATGATCCTTTTGGGTTTTTCGAATACTGAAGGCCTGAATCGGGTTGTGCATCATTTCGGATACAAAGGCTGCGGCCATGGCAAGTGGATCTGCACCAAACGTCAAACCGCCTGCGCCTGAGACACCCGCATTTTTTATGGCATCGTAAATCAGATGACCAGCCAGAAAAATGCCCCGGGGGCTGAGGGTTGTGGGCTTGCAGTTGACATAGTAATGGCTCATTCGGCCCGATACCAGTTTGAAAACCGGTTCCTGGCTGTATTTGAATGATTTTTGACAAAGCAATTGAATCAGTTCATTTTTCATCTTGATTTTCCATTTGGCGGAAATGATATGGGTTAATGAATAACGGGGAAAATTCTGTTACGTATTTTCAAGATAACTGAATGGTTAGAAGTCCATCTGTGACAAGACGTGGTAAAATTGTCCTTCTTGAAAAGCATATATGGTTTCCCACGGGAGATGAATCGTGAAGCCCCTTTCAGTATATATTGATTTAATTGTGATTATCGTATAAAAAAAAGCCTCCACTGATATGGAAGAAGCCTGTTAATGGGGTTCAGTGGAGGCCCTGAGCAAGAAAAACCGATGTCAGCATTTCTTGAACTCGGTATTTTATACCAATTATTCTTTTTCGGGTCAACGAAAACAGCGTTTTCCGACCCCTATGCCATATCCTTTTTGTCCGTCCGGGAAAAACAGGGATGTCAGAAAATCTGCAGCAGCCAATCATCCGCATGTTTCATGTATCCAGACAGTATGGCGCCCAAAAAGCGCTGACCGATATTACCCTGGATATTGAACCCAACACATTTTTGCTGATAACCGGCCCCAGTGGTGCTGGGAAATCCACACTTCTCAGGTTGCTCTATCTGGCAGAACCGGTTTCCCAAGGCCAGATCATTATTGACGGTGTGAATACAGCCCGGATCAGTCGCCGGCGAAAACCGGTCTTCAGGAGAATTTTTGGCATCGTTTTTCAGAATTACAGACTCATTCTAACCAAAACGGTTTTTGACAATGTGGCGCTTCCTCTGGAGGTGTTGGGGGAACGCCCGGATATGATACGAAAACGGGTGCATGCCATTCTGCGGGCAATAGGACTGGAACATCGGCAGCACGCCTATCCGATTACCCTTTCTGGAGGAGAACAGCAGCGGATAGCCGTGGCCAGAGCCATTGTTCGCAACCCCAAACTGGTATTGGCGGATGAACCCACCGGAAATCTGGATTCGGATTCGGCGGATATCATTTTGAACCTGTTTGAGGGAATTCATCAAAACGGCGCCACCGTTATTATCGCCACTCACGACCAGACGTTGATTGACAAAATGGGAAACCGGCTGATTCAACTGGAAAAGGGTGCTCTTGTGGGGGATTTCAAAAAGGATACCTGTTTTCCGGAAAGCGTGAATTACGACAGCGAATCATTTGCCTGATTGAAATCTGAAGCACCATAATATGAAAACGCCATCGGTATTAAAACGGGCTTTAATCGATATTCGCGACAATGGGTTTATCAATCTGGTCGCCGTATTGACCATTGCGTTTTCGGTCATCATCTGCGGCGCCTTTTTGATGTGCTGGACCAATGTCAACCACTGGATTGATGATGCCCATGCCCATGTCCGGGTCATGGTGTATCTTCAGCCCGAATGCAGCGCCGATCAGATTGAGGTCATTTTCAAACAAATCCGGGAAAATTCCGCGGTTGCCGACGTCCGCTTTGTTTCCAGGGACCAGGCAATGACCGATATGAAAGCGCTGATGAAAAATCAGACATCCCTTCTGGACGGATTGCGGGTGAACCCTTTTCCGGATTCCTTTGAAATCCGCCTGAAGCCGGATATAAACCAGCCGAAAGACATCTCGGCATTTGCGGAAAAAATGGGATCCATTTCCTGTGTGGAAAATGTGGAATATGGTCAGCAATGGCTGGAGCGGTTTGCCGGAATCGTTCAGGTGGTTCAACTGATCGGATATGCCCTGATCACGCTCTTTTTTATGGCGTCCGCCTTTATTGTGGCCAATACGGCGAGGCTTGTTTTTTTATCCAAACAGGAAGAAATCGAGATCATGCGGCTGGTTGGTGCAACAGACCGGTTTATCAGCTCTCCCATTTATCTGGAGGGTGTCATTCAGGGACTGACAGGTGGACTTTTGGGGCTGGGATTGCTTTTTGGCCTGTATCTTCTTCTCGCTTCCCGGATCGGCAGCGGGGCAATTCCCGGATTTTTTATCATCAGCTTTCTGCCAGTCAATACGACACTGGTAATTCTGGCAGCCTGCATGATTGCGGGGTGGATCGGATGTCTGATTGCGGTCAGACCTTTTTTACGCGCCTGATCGGAATGATCTGTATCGGGATATGGGTGCTGCATATGCCCTGTACCGTCCTGTCTGCTCCGGGTGTTCTTCGGGGACGGATTGTTGCGGATGGGTTGAATGTGCGTGAAATGCCTTCCCGGGAATCTGCAGTGATCGATGTTCTCCCCAAAGAAACCGAGATTGAAATTCACAATCATTTGAATGGCTGGTATGAAATTCTTCTGAATCATGATATACGCGGGTTTGTTAGTGACAGCCCTGAATATGTCGCGGTAACATCATCGGATGTCATTGAACCGGCCAATCGGTCCACTGAAATATCCGGTCTGAAACGTCAGACCCGGCAAATTCAATCCGATATCGAAAAACGACAGACAGAAATCCGGTCATTTACGGATCAGGAAAAATCCATTCTGGCAAACCTGGGCCGGATGGAAAAACGAATAAACCAGACTGAGGACGAACTGGCATCGCTTCAGACAGAAATCCGATCGATCGAAAGCCGGATCAATGAAATCGACGCCAGGCGAACAGACGCGATGAATCAAATGGCGCTGATTGAACAACAGGCTGCCATTCGACTCAGAACGCTGTACAAACTGAGCCGGTTGGGATCGATGCACATTCTGGCTTCCGCAGAAACGCTTTCCAATTTTGAACATCGAAAGGCCATGCTGGATCGCATTCTGTCCCATGATCAGAAACTGCTGAATGAATTTTCTGATCACCATAAGGTCTTGACCGGGTTGACAGATCAACTGATGCGGCTTCAGCAGGATAATGCGGACAGAAACAGTCTGATTCAGAAGAAACTGGATTTTCTATCTGCCGAAAAAAACCGGCATAATCATCTGCTGGCTGAAATCCGATCGAAAAAAGCGCTTGAAATGCGGTCGATTGAAGCGCTAAAACAGGCCTCTGTGCGTCTGGACAAAACACTGGAAACGCTGGCACGGGATGACACGCCGGATATCAGTCCGGACAATGACCAGATCCGTGAATCTGATTCAGGCATCCGGTTTGCATCAAGAAAAGGAAAGTTGCAGCCGCCGGTTTCCGGAAAACCGGTCAGCCAGTCGGATGCACTGTTCGAATCCGGATTGAATGCTGCCATCAATCGCAGCGGAATTCATTTTCTGACAGACCGGGGAGAACCGGTTCGCGCGGTTCATTCCGGCAGAATCGTGTTTTCAGAATGGATCAAAGGATTTGGAAACATGGTCATCATTGATCATGGAGAACACTATTTCAGTGTTTATGCGCACCTGACCGATTTTTTCAGAATTAAAAATGATACCGTCCAAGGTGGTGACGTCATTGGAACCACGGGTTTGACAGATCTCGGATCGCGCTCCGGGGTATATTTTGAAATCCGGAAACGTGCAGAGCCTCTGGATGTCAGACAATGGCTTCAAATGGAAGCGGGTGACGGATGATGGATATTTTAACGGTAAAGACAATTGGAAAGGACAATTCATGACCATAAAACAATTCAAACAGGTCAGATTGTGGATGGCCGTTGCGATTTCAGTGATTTTGTGGACTGTTGGCGCCGGATTTTATCGGGATCTGGCAGCCAGTAATGAAGAAACCTACAAAGGACTGAAACTTTTTTCTGATGTAATTGAACTGATAGAAAAAAATTATGTGGATCCGGTCGATGCCAAAAAACTGGTGGAGGATGCCATCCAGGGAATGGTACATGGCCTGGACCCGCATTCATCCCTGCTGTCACCCGAGGATTACCGGGATCTTCAGGTGGATACACAGGGAGAATTCACGGGTATCGGTGTCAGTATCACGTTAAAGGAAGGACTGGTGACCGTGGTGTCGCCGATTGAAGGGACACCGGCTTATCGCGCCGGACTAAAGGCCGGTGATGTCATCAGCCGTGTCGGTAACGAGCCCGTCAAAAACCTGAAGGACGCGGTCAGTCGAATCCGGGGTCCCAAGGGCACAATGGTTCAAATCACAATTCTTCGGGAGGGTGCGGCCGAGCCGATGGATTTTGAGATCATGCGGGATGTCATTCCCATTGAAAGTGTCCGGTATGTGATGCTTCGACCCCATTACGGATATGTATGGGTGACCAATTTTCGGGAAAATACAACCCAGGACCTGATCAAGGCTTTGGAAAAACTGGAAAAGACCGATGGACAGCTCAAAGGGTTGGTTCTGGATTTGCGGAACAACCCCGGGGGGCTGCTGAATCAGGCAATTGAAATGGCAGACATTTTCATTGAAAAAGGTATCATTTTGTCCATCAAGGGCCGTCAGGACAAGCATGCCAAGGTGTTTACCGCAAAGCCCGATGATGTCAGCCGAAATTATCCGATAATTGTCCTGATCAACGGCGGCAGCGCCAGCGCGTCTGAAATTGTGGCTGGTGCATTTCAGGATCACAAGCGGGCACTGATTCTGGGAACCACATCATTTGGCAAGGGATCGGTTCAGAATGTGGAAGCGCTTCGGGATGGGTATGGATTGAAACTGACCATAGCCCGCTATTATACCCCAAATGGGAGATCCATTCAGGCAAAGGGAATTGAACCCGATATTGTCGTGAAATATGAACCCCCAAAAAAATCAGCCAAGCCTGGCGCGATGGAAAGCATGATGCCCAAAGAAAAGGATCTGGAAAATCATCTGAAGGAGGAATCCGAGCCTGCCATCCGAAAGAAAATTGTCAACCCGGAGACTGACAAGGAATCCGAAATACCGGTAGAAAGCGCCCCCCCAGACAATTCGTTCTCTCAGGAGCGCCTTGAAGCCGACAACCAGGTGATGCGGGCACTGGAGATTCTGGTCAGTTACGATGTTTTCAAAGGTTTGAAAAATTGACAGGTTGGCCGGTTAATATCGCTTTTAAGATAATGTAACACACCCAAAATCCTGATCTTGAAAGCTATAGTTAAACCCGTTGATTGGTTCACCCATTGACGGGTTTACCGGCAGAACCGCAAAATGCGCATCATGGATAAAAAAAAACAAAAGAAAAAAACAGGGGGAAACCGCAAAAAGAAATCATCCACTTCAAGAACTGTTTATTTGAAGCGAATCATGATTTGTGTGGGAATTCTGATCATTCTGGTACTGATTGCCGGTCTGGCCCTAAACCGGCTGATGACACGCAAGGCTGCTGTTTCCATCAAACCGCCGCCGCCGCCGCCGGTTGCCCACAAAATCAAGCCTCCAGTAACCACGCCAACCGTAAAAGCGCCGTCACCCAAACCAGCGGACAATACCCCCGTGCCGACGCCGACTGTCAAACCACCCGTGTTTGAAGTCTATCCCCTTACCGAGCCGGCTGAACCCGCACCGATCACTTCCCCGCCGCTTCCGGAAATCGGCAAACGTCCCCGCGCCGCAATCGTAATTGATGACATGGGGTATGATATTCAGGCGGCAAAACGACTGATTCAGGTCGATCCGGCCATTACATGGTCAGTCCTTCCCGGCAGCCCATTCCAGAAGCAGATTGTTCACATGGCTTCTGAAGCCGGTGTCGAAATCATGCTTCACCTGCCGATGGAGCCCCGCGAGTTTCCCCATGTCGATCCCGGACCGGGCGCTCTGCTTGCCAGCATGAATCCCGACCAGTTGATTGCCCAGCTTAATTCCGATCTGGATGCGGTTGCCCATATCCGGGGCGTCAACAATCATATGGGATCCAGGCTTACCGCATTATCTCCGCAAATGGATCAGGTGTTATCCACCATCAAGCTTCGAAATCTGTTTTTCATTGACAGTCGCACCACATCCGATTCCATGATCAAATCTTCCGCCAAACTGTTCCGGGTTCCCTTTGCCCAGCGGGATGTTTTTCTGGATCATGTCGTTTCACCCGATGCGGTCCGCAAACAGATTCATCTTCTGATTCAGACCGCCATGCATAAAGGACATGCCATTGCCATAGGCCATCCCCATGATGTGACCTGCAGAATCCTGTCCGAAAAAATCAATGACATCCGAAAATCGATTCAGATTGTTCCTGCATCGGAGTTGACACAGCCACCGAATTGACATACACCTGTCCCTATCACCGTCATGTTTTCAAAGAGATTTCTCCACAGCGGGTCCCGGCTGACCTGGTTTTCCATTTCCAGACCCGGTAAAAACCCCGACCGATAACCCACCCAAAATCTTTATCTTGAAAGCAATATTTGGCTTTGATCATCAATTGGGTGACAACCGGTTATGCCTGATTTATACGTATCATGAAACGTGGCGTTTTGTTGGCGACAAACACAAGGAGGGAATCATGTTTAACCATCTGTTTTGCGTCGTATGTATGGCAATACTGTTCGGAGCATATGCGGACAGCAGTCCGGCCGCCGGCGTAAACCCCGGCGCGACATTGGCCGGAAACAAGTCGTTCGAGGTGCGGGACGTCACGCATTTTGACCAGCCCTGGGCCATGACATTTCTGCCTGACGGTCGCCTGCTGGTAACCGAAAAACCTGGCAAACTGAAGCTGTTTGACATTGAAAAACTGGAAAGCGGCACTGTCTCCGGCGTTCCGGAAGTCGCCTATGGCGGTCAGGGGGGACTGGGGGATGTGGTGCTGCATCCGCGGTTTGCCGAAAACCATCTGGTCTATCTCAGCTATGCAGAGTCAGGCAAGGGCGGCGCCGGGGCGGCTGTGGCGCGTGCCCGGCTGGTGCTGGATCAGGCGGGCTCAGGTCAGCTTCAGGAACTGCAGGTCATCTGGCGTCAGGCGCCCAAGGTTTCCGGACAAGGACATTACGGCCATCGCATTGCATTCGATCGCGACGGAATGCTGTGGATCACCTCCGGGGACAGGCAGAAGTTTGATCCGGCTCAGGACATGCAGGCCAACCTCGGGAAGATCATCCGACTCGCGGACGATGGCAGCATCCCCGCCGACAATCCGTTTGCGGATAAAGGCGGCGTCACCGCACAGATCTGGTCTTTGGGTCATCGCAACCCGCTGGGCATTTTGTTTGATGATGCGGGTCGACTGTGGGTTCATGAAATGGGTCCCATGGGTGGTGACGAGCTGAATCTGATCGAAAAGGGAGCCAACTACGGATACCCGATCGTCTCTGACGGCGATCACTATGACGGTCAACCGATTCCGGACCACCACACCCGACCGGAGTTCCGTGCGCCGGTGATCTCCTGGACTCCGGTGATCTCGCCAGCCGGATTTATCATCTACACCGGAACCCTGTTTCCGGACTGGACGGGAAATGGCTTTATGGGCGGTCTGTCCTCAAAGTCACTGGTACGAATTGAATTTGATGGCGACAACGCCCGCGAGGCCGAACGGTTTGATATGGGGACCCGCATCCGTGAAGTGGAGCAGGGACCGGACGGCGCCATCTGGTTGCTGGAAGACGGCCGTTTTGGGGCCCGGGGCCGATTGTTTCGACTGGTTCCGGTCAAATCAGCGAATTGACGGAGACATTTAAATACCGACCTGAAGCCCCTGCAAGGATTTTTTGACCAGATACTGGAGTGTAAACCCGATGATCGGAAGGACATGGATGATGCCCAATGCAATGACCAGTACACGGATGTCAATGACCATCATTTCGTTACCCCAACTTCATGGTTTTTGGTGTCTCCGGGGTCGGTTTTCGAATGGTGCCGGGTTGAAAACCCAATAAAATCAGCATTCGGGTGCTGGAATATAAATGTAGTGCCAAAATATGTGTTTATAAATCAT
>JBFXFK010000065.1:0-25433 GCA_050179135.1 Desulfatirhabdiaceae bacterium
ATTTTCCGGAGCTGGATCAATATATGGATGGCTGCCACCCGGAGACTATGGCCATCATCCGGTGGTGCATAGATCCCAAAGAGATCAGCCGGATGTCGTTCAATGATTTTGTCAAACGGGTGACGCGTACGAAACCGGGACAGCGGCAGATGGATCGATTGAGACGGATTCATGAGGCAGCGGGAAAATCGATCGGTTGCCAGGTGGATGATTCGACCCGGTTCGAGGCCAAAATGCTTGTCGACCGGCTGGAGGTTTTGAAGGGGCAACTGGACGAAACGATGGATCGAATCCAGGATATAGCCAAAGAAACCGGCTATTATGATCGGCTGCTGACGATTCCGGGTTTTGGGCCTTATGTTTCTGCGGTGGTGATATCGATAATCGGCAATCCGTTTCGATTTACCAGCCATAAAAAGCTGCTGCGGATCGCCGGACTGGATCTGAGCGCCAGTCGAAGCGGTAAAACCAGTGATATGGCCGTGCCGGTAATCAGCAAGAAAGGAAATGGGGATCTGCGGTATGGTCTGTACCAGGCGGCCCAGGTAGCCACTTCAAAAAACAATACCTTCGTACAGTTGTTTACCCGGTGTTTGAAAGGCCGGGAAAGGGAGCGGGGAATCAAGACCCGCATGCGGGTGAAGATCAGTGCTAAGATGCTGGTCATTGCCTGGAGCATGATGAAAAGTGGTCAGGAATTCAACAGTGCACTTCTTGGTGTGTGAACCTCCGATGACTGAGCCTGTTTACGAACGTTGAAGCAGGGACTTCTGGAGGGACAATCAAGAGCCGGTTCATCGGAGGATTCACATGAAGCGCATACTGGATAAACTGGACCGATACTTTCATGAATGGCAATTTTCGGTTCTGGATATGAAACAGGGCCGCTGGCAAGTGCCGGCCAGAGAAGGGAATATCTTATACCTGAAAGCCATGAACGCCAAGGGATACCACATCCTGATGAAACCCGATGACGTCATGGAAAAGCGATTCATGCTTTGTGATGATATTACCGGGTCATTGATAGAAAAAGATCATCGGAAAAACGGTACCTGGAAACCGGGAAGGCTGGTGGTGGAGACATCACCGGAATCCTACCAGATATGGATTCACTCCAGTCGTGATCTGGATGATGAAGAAAAGCGCTACTGGCTGAATAAACTGGGATCTGATCCCGGATGCACCCCCAGACACCGTTGGGGAAGAGCGCCCGGGTTTCGAAATACCAAGCCCAAGCATCGAACAGACAGCGGGTATCCGCTTGCCAGGCTGGTCTGGATTGATTACCGGTCAGAGTGTAATGTTCCCCGGTTACCACTTGGACAGGGTAATGCTTCTTCTTTCCCCTCTCACGCATGTGTGTGTGCCAGATCTTTTCCCTCAATTGATATTCGAAGGGACGACTATCAAAAGCAGGATGAATCCGCCACTGATTTTGCCTATGCCCTGGCATTGTTGCGTCGGGGGCTATCCCCGGATGGGGTTTATGAACGGATTCTGTCCGAAAGAAAGGATTGGCGGCATCATCAGGGAGAGACCCGCATTCGATATTATATTGAAAGGACGATACGGACAGCCAATGATTTGATTAGCAAGAGATAAATATCGGCGAGAGAACCCGTTTATCAACGTTGAGACCAATTTGGATCTCGTTTGGGAAATAACCAGGGGTTTCTCATTGCCCTCAGAAAGTTTGGATAAGGGATGATTGGCGGTTCCATTCTGGAAGATGCCGGATAGCAGTAACGATCAAACAAATGAGGACGATGCAGTGAGATGACTGCCGATGAGAAAAATGCCTAAAATGTCATTTTCGGGCAGGTGATCCTGCTTGTTCTTTAAATTCAATTGATTATAAGTTACTGATATCATTCGTCACAAAAAAGCGCTTGACATGCTTAATATAGGATGTCCCTTACGACGGTGAAAATCGAGGTGAAAAATGGTTAAGAAAATCAATGTCAACGGTACTGAAGTCTCAATCATCAAAGTGGCTGATGATGATTACATCTCTTTAACAGACATGTTAAGGGCCAAGGATGGTGATTTTTTTATCTCCGATTGGTTGCGCAATAGAAACACAGTTGAATTTTTGGGAATTTGGGAACGGATATACAACCCCGATTTTAATTATGGCGAATTTGCCATAATTAAAAGTCAAGCCGGTTTGAACAGTTACAAGATCAGCGTTAAGGAATGGACGCAAAAAACCAACGCTATCGGTTTAAAGGCCACAGCCGGTAGGTATGGGGGGACTTACGCCCACAAAGATATTGCCTTTGAATTTGGAATGTGGATAAGCCCTGAATTTAAAATTTACCTGATCAAGGAATTCCAACGCCTCAAGGACCAGGAGAGGGAACAACTCGGCTGGGATATTCGCCGGAACCTGGCCAGGATCAATTACCGCATCCACACAGACGCCATTAAAGAAAACCTGATTCCGCCGCAATTAAGCAAAGCCCAGACCAGCGCTATCTATGCTGGCGAAGCAGATGTCCTGAACATGGCCCTATTCGGGGTCACCGCCGCCCAATGGCGGCAGGCAAATCCGGGCAGAAAAGGAAATATCCGGGATTACGCCGAGATATCGCAATTGGTCTGTCTGTCAAATCTTGAAAATCTCAATGCACATTTCATCAGTGATGGCCTCCCTCAGGCTGCGCGACTTGAGAGTCTGAATAGAATTGCCATCCAGCAAATGCGGATTCTGACCGCAAATGATGGGATCAAGAGCTTGGAGGGGGTGTGATTATTTTCGTCAGTATTGCCGTGAAAAAGGGTGAGCGATTCGTAATGAGGACGGGATGAACCTTACGGCCTCTTGAATATAAAAATATAAAGGGCGTCCCACCGTCCCATGGAAATCAAAGTCGGCTATTAGCAATCCGACAAGCGAGGTATGTTTGGGTGTGACTACCAAAAAACAGTCCAAAGGCATCGCATCATGGCCGAAGTCAGATCGGCCACGGGAGCGACTGCTCCAGCAGGGACCTCAGTCTCTGACGGAAGCCGAACTTGTTGCCATTCTTTTACGCGTCGGATATCAAGGCACGAATGCAGTCGAACTCGGGCGGCAGGTCATTAAGCGTTTCGGTTCACTGCGCGCCATGATGGAATCGCCTCTCTCCGCTCTCCAAGAGATCAAAGGGCTGAAGGGGGCAAAAGCTGCCCAGCTTTCCGCCGCGCTTGAAATTGCGCGTCGCGCTCAACTCCCGGACAGCCGAGAAAAGGTCAGACTCTGCAAGTCGGATTCGGTTGTGGACTACCTTACCGCGCGCCTGCACGGTCTGCCCGACGAGCATTTTAGGGGTCTCTACCTCAACCGGCAGAATATGTTGCTTGAGGATGTGCTTTTCGCGACAGGGACAGTTGACCAGGTACGACCCGCCATCCGCAATATCGTCGCCAAGGCACTGCACGTAAACGCCAGCGCCTTGATCTTGGGCCACAACCATCCCTCGGGTTCGGCGGGGGCGAGCGAGTCGGACCGCATGTTTACCGCCGATGTACTCGCGGCACTCCGTCCAATTGGCGTAACGCTTTTGGACCATATTATTGTGGCGGGTGATTCTGCTTTCAGTTTTGCAGATGCCGGACTCATGGCTGAGCTGAACCTTGAGTGTTTGGCGCCCCAAAGCAAATAGGCTCTCAAACAAGGAGTATTTGATGACACCGGAACAACGTGAAGAAATCGTCCGCCTGATCCAACAGGGTGAGAAACTTTCGCCCGAATGGGCGCGGATTCTCTTTCCACCCGAAAAGCGGGAGTATGAGCTTGTCTACCACGGCAAAGAACGTGAGGAGGATATCCTTGCCGATACGCTCGCCGTTCCGCTACAACCTGTCCGCACCTACGGCGCAAATGGTGCCGATTGGCATAACATGCTTATTTTCGGGGACAACTTACAGGCCATGAAGACCCTGCTGGAGATGAAGAAGGCTGGCAAGCTATGCAATGCCGATGGTACGCCGGGGGTGCGACTTGTGTACATCGACCCACCCTTTGCCACAAAGCAGGAGTTTGCAGGAACTGAGGACCAGAAAGCCTACCAAGACAGGGTAGCCGGTGCCACCTTTATTGAGTTCCTGAGAAAACGGATAATTCTTATACGAGAACTATTGTCTGATGATGGTGCTCTTTATGTTCATCTTGACTGGCGAAAATGCCACTACATCAAGACTATCCTCGATGAAATTTTCGGCGAAAACCACTTCCGTAACGAAATCATCTGGCAAAGACTTTCCGCGCGCAGTGACTCGCACACTTATAATCATATTCACGATGTCATCTACTTTTATACTAAATCTGGGACCTTTCCTTTCAAATCGCAGTTCTCCAAATATTCCGAAGAGTATGTTAAAAAATTCTATAGGTACAAAGAGGTCGATGGTCGATTTTTCAGTATTGGCGACTTGACAGCGCGAGGGCTGCGAAATGGAGAATCCGGCAAGCCATGGCGCGGTGTAGATCCCTCAAAACTTGGCAACCATTGGAAAGTCAAGATCAGTACGCTTGACCAGCTTGACGCGGAGGGAAAAATCTACTGGCCACCGAAAGGCAACGTCCCTCGTTTAAAACAATATCTTGACGAGAGCAAAGGGCGCCCTCTTCAAAGCATTTGGATTGACATATCGCCTGTTCAATTTGCTTCAGGAGAAAACGCTAAATATCCAACTCAGAAGCCGGAAGCACTGTTGGAGAGAATAATCAGAGCATCTACCGGCACCGCTGATATAGTTCTTGATGCATTCGCTGGGGCTGGTACCACCTTAGCCGTTGCCGAAAAGCTCGGCCGGCGATGGATCGGAATAGATTGTGGCAAACTGGCCGTTTACACGATTCAAAAGCGTATGTTCAACCTCTGCAAGGAGATTGGTAACAAAGGCGCAAAGCTAAAGCCCAAGCCCTTCAACCTTTTCAACGCCGGACTGTATGATTTCTCGCAATTACGGAAGCTGGCGTGGGAGGACTGGCGATTCTTCGCGCTGCAACTCTTTCAGTGTCGCGACGAGCCACACAAAGTCGGCGGCATAATGTTTGACGGCTATCGCCAAGGTGCGGACGTGATGGTGTTCAACCATTTTGAGCACAAGGATGCGGCCATCAGCGAAGAGACTATTCAGGAAATCCACGAGGCCGTCGGATCCCGCGTCGGAAATAAAGTCTTCATCATCGCGCCTGCGTTGACGTTCGACTTCCAACAAGACTACATCACGCACAACGGTGTTCGCTACTACGCGTTGCGCATTCCGTATTCCATCATCCACGAGTTGCACCGTCGCGAGTTTACAGCCCTGAAACAGCCCGCTGACGAAATGGCGGTGAACGATACGGTCGAGGCGGTTGGTTTCGATTTTATCCGTACGCCGGAACTCGAATACAAACTCGGGCGGGTGGAGCCGAAGGCCGAACTGTTGGGACAGGCATTCATCGAAATCAAGACGTTCCGGAGCGATGCTGTGGTGCGCGAGCCGTTCCAGAAAAAGGGCAACAGGGAAACACTTTCCATGGTCATGCTGGATTTCGATTATGATGAGGAGACTCAAATCTTTGATCTGGACGATGTCCAATATGCGGATGCCATAGAAAAGTCGGGATGGAAGGTTACGTTCCGACCCGACTTGTTGGGTCAGAAAATGATGGCGGTGTTCCTCGATATATACGGCAACGAGGCCCGGATACTTATAGATGCGAAGGATTTTGGAAAGGTCGGGAAACGGACACCTGCGAAAGATCGGGAAGTCCCGGCCACGAAGAAGACTGCCGCAAAGAAGGTGATCGGCAAGCAGGCGGTCAGAAAAGGGGTGCGGAAATGAGCCCAAGGTGTGGCGACCGACAGGCATTCAAAAATGAGGATCTTGTCCTCAAGGTCACAAATAACATCGACCCGGCCGTGTGGGATGAGTCTCGATACGAGCCTTTCATAGATGAGCTATGCGGTACTCGCGAGTACCAGAAGGATGCTATTCGGACCGTCATGCGCTTTATGGCCGGCGGAAACTATGCGAACCTGCGGGTGTTGGCGGAGGAGAACTTCAAGGTCAATGGAGTGTTGGAACCGCGATATGGTTCGTGGAAGGGTATGGAGTCTCATCTTCAGTTGCCCGACCAACTTGCGTGTTCCCTTGACATGGCTACCGGGACCGGTAAAAGCTTCGTGCTCTATGGGGTGGCAGTCATACTGCTTGCCGAGGGTTTGGTGGATCGCGTGCTTGTTCTGTGCCCGTCCAATACCATCGAGGCCGGCCTGTTGACGAAGTTCCGAGATCTGGCGGGTAGCGCAGATTTGCGGGACTTGCTCCCAGTTAATGCAAAGGTGCGCGTGCCCAAAATCATCAACGCCTCAGAGACGATTGTGGACGGCTCCATCTGTGTGGAAAACTACCATGCGATCCTGCAGCATGTGAAGTCGTCGATCCGTGACAGCCTGATCGGTAAAGGTGACAGAGTAGCTGTCCTGAATGACGAAGCACACCACGTAGCAAACGACACCGGCACCAACGTGAAACGATGGAAGGAGTTTCTGCTCAATCCCGAGTACGGATTTCGCTATGTTCTGGGTGTGTCGGGCACCTGCTACATCGGTGACGAATACTTCGCTGACGTGGTAAGCCGCTACTCGCTTCGCGAGGCAATCGAGCAACGTTTCGTCAAAATGGTGCAATACGTGGCTGAAATGCCCCAGACGGATAACCCGGAGGAGAAGTGGCAGCTCATCTATAACCGTCACCTGGCATGGAAGAAAGAACTTAAGAGGCGTCAAATCCGCCCGCTGACGATCATCGTCACAAGGGATATTAAGACCTGCAAGCGGGTGAGTGAAGAACTCCAAGCTTTCCTCGAAGAGCGGGAGAAGCTCAAGCCCGACCAAGCCGCGGCGAAAGTGCTGCCGGTGACATCGGCAACCGAACATCAGCCCAACGTCGCCAGGCTCAAGACCGTGGACAGTGCAGCGGGCAAGGTCGAGTGGATCGTTTCGGTGTCGATGCTGAGCGAGGGGTGGGACGTTAAGAACGTGTTCCAGATAGTACCGCATGAGGAACGAGCGTTTAACAGTAAGCTCCTAATCGCCCAAGTTCTCGGCCGCGGACTGCGTCGCCCGGAGGGCTGGCAAGGAGCTGACCCAGTTGTAACCGTATTCAATCACGACGCTTGGGCAGGTCGGATCAAGCACCTCGTGGACGAGATACTCGAAATCGAGCGCCGACTTAGTTCTCGCGTTCTTGACGACTCACCCTACCACTTCGACCTGCACAATTTGGACTACACGCTGGAGACCGACACGGCCCACTTCGCAAAGAAGGGCGAATATCGCTTACTCCAACAGGGCTATGTGGATCTTCCGTCACAGGTGGAACTCGAGGATGTGGCGATCGACTATGAGAGCGCTGTTACGGGGGTGCACACTAAATTCAAGACACAGATCATGCACAAGACGTATCCACTCTCAGAAGTTGCAGAAGAGATGTACCGTCGCCTGCAGTCCATCGACGAAGAATCGAAAGACGCGGAAGATGCGAAAGACCGGACAAACTACACCCGAAAGTTCACGAGGAAGCGTTGTCTGGAGATTGTTACAGCGTCGGCAAACAGGGCGAAAATCAAGAGCGGGCGGATTACCGAAGAGAACCGCCAGAAGATTCTACAAGCCATAGGACCTCTTCGGCGCAAGACGGCGAAACGCGTCGTCTACACGCTGACGCCGAAGGTACTAATAGCCTTGACGACCCGTGAGCGCTCGGCTATCAGTTGCAGCGCCGCCGAACTCCGTCGTGGGGATAAAACGGCTTTTATTCCGCCGGACTGCGACAAGACGATTCCAGACGAGCAACTCGAGTTCTTCCGTGAGGTTGAGGATCCGGACGGTGATTTTAGGGCGGGACGCGAGATTATCACCAACACGCACGATTTCAAGACCCCTTGCAACATGGCGATTGCCGATGCCACACCTGAACGGAAATTTATTCGTCAGTTGTGTGAGCGGCAGAATGCCGCTGTGCTGGACGCATGGCTGAAAAGCGCACCCCAGCGATACTATACCATCGAGTTTGCATGGAAGAAGGGGGAGCACCCCAAGCGAGGCGAGTTCAGTCCGGATTTCTTCGTCAAAAAGGAAGACATGATCTATGTCATCGAAATCAAGGACGATTCGGAAATCACTGATCCATCGCCGGAGAACCAGAAAAAATTCGACTACGCACAAACCCACTTTGAACGACTAAACCAGTGGTTGAGTAAGACGGAGATTGTCACCCGCTATCAACACAACTGGCTGTCGCCAAAATCGTACAATCCGTTCTTCCAGTTGCTGCGTGAGGGTAAAGCGGAGGGGTTCCGTTCGGAGTTGGACGTTGTTCTTGCTCAGCGAGCAGTGCGAACGGAAATCGGAACAATGGTCACCACACATAAATAGCGCATAACGAAATCGATGAAGCTAGTAGAAATAGAATTAGAGAACTTTCGCGGCGTCCGCTCGCTGCATCTGCCCTTGGATGGATTGACGGTGCTCATTGGTGAGAACAACACCGGCAAATCAACGGTGCTGGAGGCCATCCGTCTGGTTCTGACGCGCGGCCTCGGCGTCCGGCGGAACGGCCGATTCACCGAATACGATTTTCATCTCAAGGACGAGACAGCCACGCCGCAAACGGCCGACCCGATTTCGATCATCCTGCATTTCGCCGAGGAACAGGAAAGCGAGTGGCCCGACATGGTCGTCCAGCAGATGAACGAAGTGATCCAGTTGGATATGACAGCCGGATTGAATCACATCTGGTTGCAGGCAAAAGGTGCTTTTCAGTCGGAAACTGCAACATTTGAAACTAAATGGGCCTTTCTCAATTCCAGCGGCGCGGAACTTGTTCTCAAAAACGCGACACCACACAATCTGATTTCCAGGTTTGTGCCGATCTTCTTCCTTTCGGCGCTGCGCGACGCATCCCAGGAGTTCGGGCAGCACGGCCAGTTCTGGAGCGGATTCCTGAAATCCATCCAGCTCCCCGACGATCAGCGGGAAAAGATCGAAGAAATGCTCCGGGAGGTCAACACGTCAGTGATCAGCGCGAACGCCGGATTGACCGAGGTGACGAAAAAAATCGCTGACGCCGGGCGGCTCGTGCCTTTGGACTCGGGCGACCCCGTGGGGCTGGAAGCGATCCCAACCCGTGTTTTCGACATGGTCGGAAAAATCCAGGTGTATCTGAAATCGAGTTACGGCGCGAAGCTTCCCTTGCATCGCCACGGCGAAGGAACCCAGAGCCTTGCCGTGCTGATGCTATTTCAGGCCTTCGCCGCCGCCAACTTGGCCGAGGCCTTCGCCCCGGAATCGACGCCGATTCTGGCCTTGGAGGAACCCGAGGCTCATCTCCACCCCTCTGCGATCCGCGCCCTTGGATCGTTTCTGGAAAAATTGACGGGGCAGATTTTCGTGACGAGCCATTCCGGCGATCTGGTCTCGCGGGTCCCGGTCATGGCGCTGCGCAGACTTTACAAACACAATGGACAGACGAAAATCGGACGGGTAGAGAGCGGAGTCTTTTTGGATCGGGAACTACAGGCCATTGACTACAGCATACGTCTTGCCAAGGGACATTATCTGTTTTCACGTTGCTGGCTGTTGGTGGAAGGTGAATCGGATTTCCACCTCATGCCGTTGATTTTCGAATTGATGGGGTATTCGCAGGATCAAGTCAGCTTCTCGGTTCTTGAATTCAGTCAGGCATTTGAGAAGGGAGAGCCATTCATAAAACTCGCAAAGGCCCTTGGCATTCAATGGTTCATGATGGTCGATGGCGATAAAGAAGGGCGTGGGTATATTACCCGTGCAAAAAAACATCTTAAAAACGGTGAGACCATCACGGATCGCGCCGCGACGCTAAACAACGCTGATATCGAACATGAGTTCTGGAGCAACGGGTACTCTGACTTCATGTTGAGCATGGTTCTTTCTCAAACCCGAAACCAAATTGATACGCAAGCCGCTGGTGATGATGCCAAGAAAACAAAAGGACTGATTGATGCGGCTATCAAACAGGCAGGCGGGAAACCGGCTTTCGCCCAGGCATTGGCGGCGGAAGTCCGGCAGCGCGGCATAGGTGCTATCCCGCAGAAAATCAGAGACATCATTGCCCGCATTGTCCAACTGGCCGGAGGTTGAAAAATATGATCGATTTATCAACATTGAACGAAAACCAGCGTGAGGCAGTGCTGTGGGACAAGGGACCGCTTCTCGTTCTGGCCGGTCCTGGCTCAGGAAAGACACGAGTGCTGACAAGCCGTATCGCCCGAATTCTGGAACAATCCGCCGGACAGCATTTCCGGATTCTTGCGCTGACGTTCACCAACAAGGCCGAAGCCGAGATGCGCGGCAGGGTCGAGGAACTGGTTCCCGGCGAACTTGGCCGGGTCCGGCTCACCACATTTCATTCCTACGCGGCTGAATTGCTTCAGCAACATGGCAACCACCTTAGCTTCCGTCCGGATTTCCAGATTCTTTCGAACGACGCCGACCGCGAGGCGTTGCTTGACTCTGTTCTTGGGCGAATTCACAAGGATTTGGCCTATTCGTTGCCCGGCCATTTCAAGGCATCCCAGCTCCTACCGGCGGTCACCCGGCTTCTTGAACAATGTGTTCCGCCGGAACAGGCGGAAATTCTTCTCCAGCAGGCAAACGTGGAAAACGCCGTTCCACTGGCCCGTGTCTATGCCGCCTACCGGGAAGCACTGCGTCGGACGAATTCCCTTGATTTTCCAAGCCTGATTGCCGAGTCGCTTGACCTTCTGAGCAAATTCCCGTTTCTGGTGAAGCATGTCCGCAAGGTTTTCAAACATATCCTCGTGGATGAGTTCCAGGACACCAATCATTCCCAGTATCGGATACTCTCGCTCATCGCCCAGCCAGATCCGTCGACGCTGTTTGTCGTGGCCGATGACGATCAGATCATCTACCAGTGGAACGGCGCAAGTCCCAAAAGGATTCAGGCGTTGCGGGACGACTTTGGCGTCTCCCAGTTGCAACTTCCAGAAAACTACCGCTGCCCGCCGCTGGTCATCGAATTGGCCAATGCGCTTATTGAAAAGAATCTCAACCGGTCCGCAGGGAAAAAACCGTTGAAAGCTGTCAAGCAGGGTGAAAGCGGCAATGTCGTGCGGGTGTTCCATTTCAACACCGTGGATGAGGAAACAGAGTGGATCGCGCAAGACATATCGCAAAGGAATCCTGAAGATCGGAAAAACTGTGCCGTTCTCGCCCGGACGAAAAAGCTTCTGGACTTGGCCGGATGCAAACTTGAAGAAGCGGGTGTTCCGGTCTACTACGCTGCCCGCAAGGATGAATTCAAAAGCGCTCCATTAAGGATGCTGCACGCCGTTCTTCGCATGGTGAACTCAACTGAAGACAAGCAATCGCTATCGCGGCTTTCCAAGGCGTTTTACGAAATGGAAGGCATCAGCATCGAACTGGATCCCGTGCTTTCACGCGCATCCGCCGACGGTAAGGACTTGCTACGTTCCTGGCTTGACGAGGTTAAGCGCCGCGACGCTCTGGAAAAAGAAACCCGGCGGCTGCTCGAAGCCGGCATCAAGCCGCTTCTGAACTCGCTGAATTACCGCGACTTCGCGGAAAAGCTCCTGAAATGGGCGGAAGCCTGTCAGCAAACATCGCGGCCGGATGAAAACGCTTTCAACGAATTCGAGGAGGAACGCGAGGTCTGGAAACTTCTCTTGGCCGAAATAACCAAGAAATTCGAAGGGGAGGATGTTAGCCTACATCAGTTGCTTCACGAACTTGACCTAACCTCCAAAACCCCGCCGAAACCGCCCGAGGCGATCCCCTGTTTCACCATCCACGCTTCGAAGGGGATGGAATTCGGACATGTCTATCTCATGGGCCTGGTGGAGGATCAGCTACCCAGTTGGGCCGCCGTTAAGAAAGGCGACAATTCTCTTGAAATGCAGGAGGAACGCCGTAACTGTTTTGTTGCCATTACCCGCACACAGGAAAGCCTGACCTTATCCTTCTCGGCACAGGTTTTCGGTTGGACGAAACACCCTTCCAGGTTCCTGGGTGAAATGGGGATTGAATTGTGACTGAAGGAAAGCTCGAATATTTCGCATAACAAATCGCTACACTGGATTTTTCATCCGCTGTGCTCCGCGAAAACCAGTGAGCTCAAACGTTGGTAGTGGATATCAGGCCGCATTATGCACGGGGGATGAAACATTACAGGAGAGTGCTATGAGCACAAAAACAGCAGACATTTTCGAACTGAGCATTGCCGAGCGGATCCAAATGGTTGAAGACATCTGGGATAGCATTGCGGCAGTCCCAGAGGCCGTTTCGCTCAGCGAAGACCAAAAAAAAGAACTTGATCGCAGGTTAGAGGCGTATCACCTGAATCCGGACGCCGGGTCTCCTTGGAACGAAGTTAAGGAACGAATTCGCAATTGGTCCAGATCATGAAAAAACCGGTGATCGTCAGAGCGGAAGCAGAAGCCGATCTTGCCGAGGCCTACCAGTGGTATGAGCAACAAGTTCCTGATTTGGGAGGGGAGTTCTTTTTGTGCGTGGATGCTGTGATGGCTGCAATCGAAAGAGATCCCCAGATTTATCCAGTCGTGTACAAGGGCGTCATTAGGCGTGCGCTTATGCGGCGTTTCCCTTACGGTGTGTTCTTTGTCGAGGGAGAGCGAAGCGTTTCCATCATTGCAGTGGCTCACGCAAAGCGCAACCCGCGAGTTTGGCAAGAGCGAGTCTGAGAACAAATGTTTTACGCAGTGCAATTGTCTTGGGGTCCAGCAGACCAGTATTCCAGGCGAATTTGCTGAGTGATTTTACCTTTTTAAACATCGTTCGAACAACCGGCACGGTTTGAGCAGGTGTATCAAGACCCCTGGCCAACCGCTGCACAACAACCAATCTTTGGCCAGCTAACCGGTTTCCGGATATTGCGTACAGCTCCGGACAGCGAATCAACATCTCAAAATCCGCTATTCCATCTGGGTTGCATCGGCAATCCGAAGGGCCAGTTCCCGACGGGCGGCCCGGTCATCCCGCAGTTCCGGCGTGTTATCCTGCACCCATTGAAGGGCTGTCAATTCGGTGGCAACCGCCTGCAGCGGGCCAATCTGTTGGGGAATGGCAAACAACTGGGCAGATGTTTGTTCATTTTCCGCAAGATAGATAAAATCCGACTCTGACCGGGCGGTTTCAATCAGGCATACCATGATCCGGCCATCGGAAGAAAAGGTTTCTTTCCGCATTTCAGCAGCCTCTTCCGGTGTATTGGCATAGGCGATAGAAAAAAACCGGAATGCACCCGTGTCATAGCTGTGGCGCCTGGCCACCATCCGCCTGTCACCGGCCAGACCCGTAATCATCCGGGCCAGATCAACCTCACTGCGGGTACGCCGCTCGCCCTCTGCCGCCCGGGCGTTGATATCGATGTCACTGCCTTCCCATATCCGATAGGTGTTGTTGTACTTTCGAAATGTGATCAGGGACCGTCCGGTCAGTTCTGCCAAAGCCTCCTGAATGGTATTTTTTTCCGGATTTCCGGTCCATAGGGCATAGCCAATCATCTCCCGCGTGGGTTTTAACGGCGATACCTCACCCAGTGTCGTCAAAAATCCAATGGCGCGGAATTATCATCGAATGGCATCGCAATGGATAACATGCTCAACACAACGGTAGAATCGATTGGAAGAGGGCTTGACGATAAAGAAAAAATAGTTGTGCTATATCGGTTTATTCGAAAACATTTATTTGGTACATGAAGAGACATTTAATCGTGGGGGAAAAAAGAAACGCCTCCGTGATGGAGGCGTCGGCCCGGAGATGCTATCTCCGGGGGGGAATGTGTGATAATTTAACAAATCAAAAAATAATGTCAATCAAAAAAAGAAGTGACAATAGCTGACTATCCAATACGATTGCGTGCAACCACATAATGAATACACGTCCTGGGGGATATAGGTACTTTCTGCACTTTATCGTCCTGGGGGACGTAGGTGCTTTCTGTACTTTATTTTATAAAATATCTATAGGAATCGAAAGGCAAATGTCTGATGACCGGCAAATTTGTATCGGACAGAATGATGTTGCAAAAATCAGCCTCCTGACAGGATAATGATATGGATGGATTGTAGGAAAATATCGGGGTGAATCCAATCCGGTGAGCGCGTTAATTAAACACGTTTCGGCTTAAAAATAAAGCCTGTTTTTTGATGGGCCAATTCTGGATATTGGATCGATGGTTTTGAATGAATAAACAAATCAAATTATTATATACGATCGGGTATTCCGGATTCACCCCTTACGAATTCATTGCGGCTTTGAAAAAAATGAAATCGATGTGGTTGCCGATGTCCGGTCCTCCCCCTACAGCTTATATTGTTCGGATGAGCCTTTGAGCCAGATTTCAACGTGTCAGATGGAGCAGCTTTCCGGATGGAAGCAATCCATTATATATAGCCCTGTAGCCCGTATCCGGAATATCGCTTTATTTCAAAATGTTATAAATTGATTGCAGGATTTGGGTGAAAAGCGGTATAGGGTAATGCGCCGGTCACGGAAACAGCCGGGAATGAATCAGCCCCATTCGGGACAGGCGGAACATCAGCGCAGTTTGAAGGCAGCCGAATCCATATTTCAGACTGCGGGTAAAATTGATGGATGAGGCTTCTGCAAAGTATTTGGTGGGGCAACTGACTTCGGCAATGGTGTAGCCCATCCAGACAATCTGGGCCAGCATCTGGTTGTCAAATACAAAATCATCGGAATTGAATTGAAACGGTATTTTTTCAATCAGTTGGCGGGAAAATGCCCGATAACCGGTATGGTATTCGGAAAGTTTGGCGCCGATCATCATGTTTTCCACCAGCGTCAGAAACCGGTTGGATATATATTTCCAGACCGGCATGCCGCCTTTCAGGGCATATCCGCCCAGAATTCGTGAGCCCAGCACGCAGTCATACAGCCCGTTTGCAATCAGGGATGTCAGGGCGGGAATCAGTTTGGGCGTGTATTGATAATCCGGATGGACCATGATGATGATGTCCGCATCCGCGTCAAGGGCCATCCGGTAGCAGGTTTTCTGGTTGGCGCCGTATCCCCGGTTCCGGTCATGGGTAAACACCAGCGTATGGGGCAGGGACCGGGCAATGGCTGTGGTATCATCCCGGCTGGCGTCATCCACAATGATAACCGTATCCACAACGCCCTGGGCCATGACCTCGTTCCAGGTTTTTTGCAGGGTCAATTCGGCATTGTACGCCGGCATGACCACAATGATTTTTTTATGGTTATACATAACGGGTTAATGTATTTTCACGGTAAACGCCAATATCAGAATGCAAAAACATCGGAGACCATTCAAATGAAAATCAGTCGGGTATTTACCTCTATTGACACGCACACCGGCGGAGAACCCACCCGGACCATCACCGGCGGCATTCCCCATATTCCCGGAAAGACCATTGTTGAAAAAATGCAGTACATGAAGTCGCACCTGGACTGGATTCGCACGTCCCTGATGTTTGAGCCCCGGGGCCACAATGTGATGTCGGGCGTGATACTGACCGAACCCACCCACCCGGACGCCGATGTCGGTGTCATTTTTATCGAAACCGGCGGATACCTGCCCATGTGCGGTCATGACACCATCGGGGTATCCACGGCACTGGTCGAGACAGGCATGGTGACGGTGACAGAACCCGTGACCACCATCACACTGGATACCCCGGCCGGTTTGACCCGGGTTCGGGTGGATGTGCAGGACGGCCAGGCCAAACAGGTCACTTTTCGCAACATCCCCTCATTTGTCATGGTGATGGATGCTGTTGTGGATGTTCCGGGAATCGGAAAACTGACCCTCGATGTGTCCTATGGCGGAAATGTCTATGCCATTGTACCGGCCGAGGCTGCGGGTCTGAAGATCGGTCCGGAATATGCCGGCCGCATCATCGGGGCGGGACGTCTCATTCGGGATGCGGTGAATGCACAGATTCCGATTGTTCATCCGGAAAAGGAATTCATTCGGGAATGCACACACGTCCAGTTTTATGGTCCGCCAAAAAACAGTACCGCCAACTTCCAGAATGCGGTGTTCTTTGCCGACAATGGCATTGACCGGTCGCCCTGTGGCACCGGTACATCTGCCAGGCTGGCCAGTCTGTATGCCCGAAAGGCAATCGGCATGAATCAGGAATTTGTTCATGAAAGCATCATCGGCAGCATATTCCGGGCGAGATTAGTGTCAGAATCCCACGTCGGACCCTTTATGGCGGTTGTGCCGGAAGTGACCGGGAGCGCGCATATCATGGGTATGAATCAGTTGTTCATTCATCCCGATGATCCGCTGAAACATGGTTTTCTCCTGACATGAACCACTTTGACGCCGACCAGCAGATACTGGTTCTGATTCTGGCGGTCATCATTCTGGGAACCGTGCTGGGCCGCATGCTGACAGGAGGTTGAACCCTTGCCCGGTTCAGCCCCCTTTCCCTTCGTAATGCGTTTCGATCCATTTCAGATACTGACCGCTTCGGACATGTGACACCCATTCCTGATGATCCTGGTACCACTGGATGGTTTTCCGGATGCCGCTTTCAAAGGATTCCAGCGGTGTCCAGCCCAACTCGTTTTCCAGTTTGCAGCAGTCAATGGCATAGCGCTGATCATGTCCTGGCCGGTCTTTCACAAAGGTGATCAGATCCCGCCGGGACTGACCGGAATCACACGACAGTGTGGCATCCAGAAGATCACAGATGGTCTGGACCACATTCAGGTTGGCGATTTCACACCGGCCCCCGACATTATAGGTTTCGCCCCTTTTCCCCTGTTTCATGATCAGCCAGATGGCGGCGCAGTGATCAACCACGTACAGCCAGTCTCTTACGTTCAGGCCGTTTCCGTAAACCGGAAGGCATTTCCCATCCATCGCATTCAGAATCATCAGCGGAATCAACTTTTCCGGAAACTGGTACGGGCCGTAATTGTTGGAGCAGTTGGACAGGGTCACCGGCATTCCATATGTCCGGTGATAGGCCATGACCAGATGATCGGACGCGGCCTTGGAAGCGGAATACGGACTGCTGGGATTGTAGGGGGTGGACTCGACAAAAAAACCATCCGCACCCAGTGAGCCATACACTTCGTCCGTACTGATATGATGAAACAGTTTCAGTTGATCCTGATACTTCCGGGAAATTTCCAGCAGCGTGAATGTGCCCATGATATTGGTCCGGATGAAATCGTCCGGCCCCACAATGGATCGATCCACATGGGATTCAGCGGCAAAATGACAAACCGCATCGATGTTGTAGTGCTGAAATGCGGCCTCAACGGCTTTTGCATCGCAGATATCCGATTTGACAAACACATACCGGTTTGAATACGCCTGATCAATGCCATCCAGATTTTCCGGATTTCCCGCATAGGTCAGGCAGTCCATATTGACAACCCGACCATCAAAATCCGGCTGTGCCAGCAGATATCGAATGAAATTGGACCCGATGAATCCGCTCCCACCGGTGACCAGGATATTTTTCATAAAACCTCCCTGAAGCTTGAAATCGTAAATCGTGAAAAGGAAAGAGAATCGCAATTCTCATTTTTTAAAATTTAAAATCAACTGATTGATTTTAAATAAAAAAATCAAAAACTAAAGTTTTCGTTCAGGTACCCGCCAGGCATTTCTCCGGCCAGAATTTCAAAAGTGACAAATCATAATCGAAAGCGGCAGATATTGAAAGTGCTTTGTGCATCCACCCATCCGCCATAAAACAAGAAAATAGGGTTGAACATATTCATGAGGTAATGGTATTAAACGCTTTTATAGACTTTCAGAAAAATAATTTCGCTGCGTTATCGGTCGGGAATGGCCGAGAAAAGGCCAATTCCCTCCCTGCTGCCTTGCGAAATTAATTTTCTGAAAGTCTATAATTCATCATGGGTTATTCATCATTCATCATTCACAACTGGTTGTTATGCCCCTTACATCCGAACAGCAAAATCTGCTGAAACAGCTTCCGGCCGTGGAACGGTTGCTGGAACTGGCAGAAGCAGACCCGTTTTTTACAGACATTCCCCGGAGCGTCCGGCTTCGGGCCATCCGGATGACCATCGATGCCGCCCGCCAATCCATTCTGAATCCGTCGGACATGCCGTCCGGCAGCCGGTTGATGGATGCCAGCCTGATGGAACAGGTGAAAGATCACGCACGGGTTTTGACCCGGTTCAATCTCAGGCGAACCATCAACGGCACCGGTATCATCATTCACACCAATTTGGGCCGATCCATTCTGGCCAAATCGGTTATGGATCATCTGTGCACAACCGCCTGCTGTTATTCAAATCTGGAATTCGATCTGGCCAAGGGAAAACGCGGTTCCCGGTACAGTGCGGTCGAGGATATCCTGTGTGAAATCAGCGGCTCGGAATCCGCAATGGTGGTCAACAACAATGCGGCTGCGGTTCTGCTGTGCCTGGACACAGCCGCCAGGGAAAAAGAGGTCATCGTATCCCGCGGAGAGCTGATCGAAATCGGCGGTTCCTTTCGCATTCCCGATGTCATGACCCGAAGCGGCGCCATCCTGAAAGAGGTGGGCGCCACCAACCGGACCCATCTGCGGGATTATGAATCGGCCATTCGGGAACAGACCGGACTGCTTCTCAAGGTCCATACCAGCAATTACAGAATCATGGGCTTTACATCGGGCGTGTCCCTGACCGATATGGTGTCGCTGGGCCGGCGTCATGGCATTCCGGTAATGGAAGATCTGGGCAGTGGCACCTTTATCGATTTTTCGGCTTATGGTCTGGTTCATGAGCCAACGGTTCAGGAATCTGTTTCCAGTGGCGCCGATCTTGTCACGTTCAGCGGCGACAAGCTGCTGGGGGGCCCCCAGGCCGGCATCATTCTGGGGAAAAAACACCTGATCGACCAAATAAAAAAAAATCCGCTCACCCGGGCGCTTCGAATCGACAAGATGACGCTGGCGGCCCTGGAAGGCACGCTTCGGCTTTACCGGAACCCGGAAAAGGCGGTTGAAACCATCCCCACCCTTCGCATGTTGACCCAACCGGTTGAACAGATATCCGAACGGGCAGAAAACCTCTTTTCCCTCCTGTCCCGGATTCCGGATTCCCGCATCGACATCCGGGTGATGGATATATTCTCCCAGGCGGGCGGCGGGTCCCTGCCGCTTCTGGACATTCCGTCGGTCGGGATCGGTTTTGCCATCGCGGGGTTATCCGCCGCCGGCATTGAACGCTTCATGCGGCATCAGTCAATTCCAATTATCGGCCGGATTGAAGCGGATCGGTTCATTCTGGACATTCGAACACTGATGGATGATGAATATCCCATCATTGCTTCTGCCGTTACAGATCTGTTAAGGACATTGTCCCAATGAAAATGACTCAGTGCGCCACCCCATGCCGGATTGCAGACCGGTGTGACAGTGATCCGTTTTTTCTCTTTACGCCATCCCATCAGTCAGCGGATCATCCTGTCAGTGACAGAATAACCCGATATCTGTCGAAATCATCTCCCCCGAACGGACTATCGGAAAAAGCCCTGGCCTTTACGACTGACAGGATGCCGCTGGATACCGCGATTTCGACGCTGTTGTCCGGGGACCGGTTTCATGAACGGGTTGCCGAATTTATCCAATCGGTTGACAGCTTTGGTGTGCTGATGATCCGGCCGGTCACTCGGCAAACCGGGTTCAGCCCGGGAAACAGCCATGACCTTCATTTGTTTTTGCAGAAGGCCGCCGATGGATATTCGCCGGTATGGGGTCTGTTTGACGCGATGACGGTTTGTGGCCTTTTTCCAAATCTGATGGAGTCGGGCTGTCATGACCTGATGCAGTCAATCCGGGACAACCTGAAGCTCTCCATGAATCTGACGGTCTCCATGGGTGCGTCGTTTTTCCCCACAAGCGACTTCAGCCGTCACGACACCCTGAGCCATGCCTTGAAAGCCCTGAATCATGCATTATTATTGGGGCCGGACTGCGACCAGTTTCTGGATGCACTTTCCCTGAATATCAGCGGGGATGTGCTGTATCAGCAGGGAGATATTACCGGCGCAATTCAGGAGTTTGAAAAGGCCCTGATTCTGGACCCCGAAAATGTCAATGTCCTGAACAGTCTGGGTGTCTGTTTTGGTGTAAACAAAGCATATGATGTTGCCCTGAAATACTTTGATATGGCATTGACCCATAACCCCGAAGAGGTCATGGCCATCTACAACAAGGGGGTTGTGAATCTGCTGGCCGGAAACCTGCCGGAAGCAGAGGCCTGTTTCACGGCCGCAGAACCGCTGGGAAACGATATATTTGAAGTGATGTTTCAGGCCGGAAAGCTGCATTTGACCCTTGGCAATCCCCAAAAGGCTTGGCCGTGTCTGGAGCGGGCGGTTCAATTGAAACCGGAGGCCGGAGAGGCGCTTCGCGTTCTGGGCCAGAGCCTCATGGCGCTGGGGATGAATCCGGACGCCATCACGGCGTTTACCCGTGCGATAAAGAAAAATCCGTTTGATGCGGAATCGCTGTCTGCATTGGGACATTTATATGATATAACCGGTGAAAATTCAGAAATTGCCAGTGTGTTCTGCAGCAAAAGTGTGGACATCGCCCCACAAAACGGATTGTACCGGTTCCGGCTGGGACGCATTCATCTTGGCCAGAACCGGCTGGATGAGGCGATGAAAGAATTCCGGATTGCCAGTCAACTGGGTTATGATTGTGCGGCATGGATTCAGCAGATTGTCGATATTCGAAATCAATAAAGGAGATCAATTCAATGCCAATATATGAATATCATTGCAACACCTGCGAACAGAATTTTGAACACCTGGTATTTCGCAGCCAGGAGCCGGACTGCTGCCCGGCGTGCAGCAGTTCACAAATTGTCCGGAAAATGTCCATCTGCGGATTTGTCAGCAAAGGGGGCGCCGGAGAACCTGTCAAAACAGCCGCTTCGTCGTCATCCTGTGGTGGATGCAGCGCCAGCAGTTGCGCGGGGTGCGGACACTGATGGCACATACCATTCGAGTCGGCACACGGGGCAGCCAGTTGGCGCTCTGGCAGGCCAACTGGGTGAAATCCGAACTGGAATCCCGTCATGCAGACCTTGGTGTCGAACTGGTCATCATCAAGACCAAAGGCGACAAGATTCTGGATGTGCCGCTGGCCCGTGTAGGCGGCAAGGGTCTGTTTGTCAAGGAGATTGAAGATCAACTGATCGGCGGCCAAATCGATATCGCGGTTCACAGCATGAAGGATATGCCGGCGGATATTCCGGACGGGTTGTGCATCGGCGCGGTTCCGGTGCGGGAAAACCCCTGTGATGTGCTGATTTCCAAAAATAAAACGCCGCTCGATGGCCTGAAGCCCCATGCGGTTGTCGGCACCAGCAGCCTGAGACGGGCAGCCCAACTGATTCATCTGCGGCCGGATCTTGCCATTGTGTCCCTGCGGGGAAATCTGGACACCCGGATTCGAAAACTGGAATCCGGGGACATGGATGCCATTATCGTGGCGGCCGCCGGCGTTCTCCGTCTGGGACTCGGCAGCCATATCAGCCAGTACCTGACCGCAGAACATATGCTTCCGGCCGTGGGCCAGGGGGCGTTGTGCATCGAAATCCGGGAAAATGACCCACTGACCGCGACCCGGATTCAGCCGCTGAACCATGAGGCCACCCGCATCACCGTGCTGGGAGAACGCGCATTTTTGAACCGGCTGGAAGGGGGGTGTCAGGTTCCGATTGCGGCGTTTGGACAAATTGAAAACACAACCTTCATTCTGGACGGTCTGGTGGCCTCCCTGGATGGAAAACAGATGATCCGCAAACGCGCATCCGGCCCGGCCCTGTCAGCCGGATCGATCGGCGTGGAATTGGCGGAAACGCTTCTGGCGCAGGGTGCGGATCGCATATTGAAAGAATTGAAAGACCATGCAGACTCAGTCAACGGGTAAGGTTTATCTGGTGGGCGCAGGGCCCGGAGATCCGGGCCTGATCACATTGAAGGGCATCGAATGTCTGAAAGCCGCGGATGTGGTGATTTATGATTATCTGGCATCCCCGCAACTGCTGGGGTATGTTTCCCCGAAAGCCGAGAGCATATATGTCGGCAAAAAAGGCGGCGATCACACGTTGCCCCAGCAGGAAATCAATCAGTTGATTCTGGAAAAAGCCAGATCGGGTCTGATTGTGACCCGGCTGAAAGGCGGAGATCCCTTTATTTTTGGCCGGGGAGGCGAAGAAGCGGAACTTTTGATCGAACACGGCATTCCGGTCGAGATCGTGCCCGGTGTGACATCGGCCGTTGCGGCCCCGGCGTACGCCGGCATCCCCCTGACCCATCGGGATTACACCGCAACCGTGGCGTTTGTCACCGGCCACGAGGACCCCACCAAGGCCGAATCCAAAATTGACTGGCCATCTCTGGCACAGGGCATTGGCACCCTGGTGTTTTTTATGGGGGTCAAAAATCTGCCGAATATCGTCGGCAATCTGATGAAATACGGCAAACCGGAGCATACGCCCGTTGCCCTGATTCAGTGGGGAACCACATACCGCCAGAAAACCGTCACCGGAACGCTTGCCACCATTGTTGACGCGGTCAGGGTATCGGGTATCGGTTCACCCTCCATCATTGTGGTTGGCGAGGTGGTGGGGCTTCGGAACAAGCTGAAATGGTTTGAAGACCGTCCCCTGATGGGAAAAACCGTGGTTGTCACCCGGGCCCGGGAGCAGGCCAGTGATCTGGTTTTTCAACTTTCCGGGCTGGGCGCCAACTGCATCGAATTTCCGGTTATTACCATATCCCCTCCCGAAGACTGGATCGAAATGGACCGGGCCATCGATAATTTGCCAACATATGACTGGCTGATTTTCACCAGTGTCAACGGCGTAAAGTTCTTCTTTGACAGGCTGTTTGAAAAGGGGCTGGATTCCCGCAGTCTGGGCCGGATTCAGACCGCGGTCATCGGCCCGGCAACGGCGGAAAAGCTCCTGGGTTATGGTGTCAAAAGTGACATCGTGCCGGAGAGCTTTCGGGCGGAATCCATTATCGAAGCCTTTTCCAATCAACCGGTTGCCGGAAAACGGATTCTGTTGCCGCGCGCCGGGGAAGCACGGAGCATACTGCCCGAAGAACTGACCCGGATGGGCGCACAGGTGGATGATATTGCGGCCTATCATACCCACAGCACCCGGCAGGATGCCGGACACCTCATTTCCCTTCTTGAAAATCATCAGGTCGATATCATCACATTCACCAGTTCATCCACGGTTCAGAATTTTCTGGCGATGCTCCCGCCGGATCGCACCCACGCACTTCTCGATTCTGTCACACTGGCCAGTATCGGACCCATTACAACCGCGACAGCAGAAAAAAAAGGGCTGACGGTTCATGTCACCGCATCGGTTTATACGATTCCCGGATTATGTCAGGCCATTGTCGATCATGGAGGCAAGTCATGATGCAGGGGGCGATGGATGAAACTGATTGATCCCCATCAACGGAAACTGAGTTATCTGAGAATTTCCATCACCGACCGGTGCAATCTGCGGTGCATGTACTGTCAGCCCGGAAAATTGTCTCCCAAACTGAATCATGAGGATATTCTGAGTTATGAAGAACTCCTGCACATCGTAAAAATCGGCGTTGATCTGGGAATTGACAAGGTCCGGGTGACCGGTGGCGAACCACTGGTCCGGAAAGGTGTGTACGGCTTTTTGGAGAAACTGGTTCGGTTTCCGGGTATCCGGGATGTTTCCCTGACAACAAACGGTGTACTGCTGAAGCATCATGCCAAAGAAATCCGGGATGCCGGCATCCGGCGGATCAATATCAGCCTGGACACCCTGAAGCCGGAGCGGTTTAAAACCATTACCGGACTGGATGTATTTCAGAAGGTATGGGACGGTATTCAGGCTGTTGCCGAACTGGGCTTTTCTCCCATCAAGATCAATACCGTGGCCATGAGAGGTGTCAATGATGATGAACTGGTGGATATCGCCCGATTATCCCTGACCCTGCCGTTTCATTTCCGGTTCATTGAATATATGCCGATTGGATCAGATGCCGAAAATGCCGCAACCCCTCTGCTGACACCTGAAATTCAGGCCTGCCTGACACAGGCGATTGGCCCACTGGAGCCGATTCAGAATGGTTGCCTGGATGGGCCGGCCCGGCGCTTCCGATTTGCGGACGCCATTGGGGAAATCGGCTTTATCAGCGCCATGAGCCATCATTTTTGTGGCACATGCAACCGGCTGAGGCTGACAGCCAGCGGTCAGCTTCGATCCTGTCTGCTTTCCGATCATCAGGACGATATCAAAACACCTCTCAGAAATGGGGCAACCGACCAGGAAATTGCCGATATCTTTCGCGAATCCGTGCGTCACAAGGCAATGGCGCATACGCTGTCTTCCTCGCCGACTTCCCGGGTTGACAGCCGGATGGCTGCTATTGGCGGGTAGAATCCTTGTCTGAAAAGCGATCGTTCTCGCGATAAAACGCTTTTGATCGGTTTGATTACCCCCATCGATGAAAAGGGATTAAGGCTGAAGACTGAAGACTGAAGGCTGAAGGAACGGCATACCGCATTCAGTCAGGTAGGCCAAACTACCGGCCAACCTGACCTACCGGTCACCAGCGATTTCAGCGGGACGCGGGTAGGTCAGGGTGCCGCGGCTTTTTGCGGCTCCCTGACACCATGCTGAAGGTGCCGCATTCAGGCAAAGCAGCAGCCGGACGGCCATGCGACCTGGCAGCTTCCCGATACGCACGACTCAAATCTCAATACGGAATGTATTTTCAATGCGTTGCCGATGCCGAAAGGAGTGCGCCATGACATTTCCCCACATCACCATGCCTCGAATGCCGGCCGTGTTTCAGGCGGTTCTGCTTTGCCTGCTGCTGATGGCCCCATCCGCCCATGCGGGAAATGAAAAAACCATTGCCCTGGTCATGAAAGCGCTGTCCAATCCCTTTTTTTCAAGAATGGAATCCGGAGCCAAAGCCTTTGCCAGACAGGAAGGCATTCCGCTGGAAATTTTTGGTGTGGATCGGGAAACCGATATCGACCACCAGATCGATATCATGGAGAATCTCATTTCCCGGGGATATGGCGCCATTGTCATTGCCCCGGCAGATTCGAGACGGCTGGTTCCGGTCTGCAAAAAGGCGGTTGCCGGAAATATCCGTGTCATCAATGTGGATAACCCGCTGGATGCCGGCGAAATGGCAAAAAGCGGTTTTTCCATTCCGTTTGTCGGGCCGGACAATTTTCAGGGGGCCGGCCAGGTTGGCAACTATATCCATCAGAGACTTTCCGGAAAAGGACGCGCCATGATCATCGAAGGGATCCGGGGGGTTCAGAATGCCGAGGATCGAAAAAACGGTTTGAT
>JBFXFK010000066.1:0-2962 GCA_050179135.1 Desulfatirhabdiaceae bacterium
TGGTGGAGGCGGCGGGAATTGAACCCGCGTCCGAAAACATTCCATCCGGGCATCTACATACTTATCCTGAATTTTGAATTTCGCCTATCAGAGCTCCTTCAGGCGGGATATCTTCAAGGCTATCCTGGTTAAGTTTCGCCGGATTCGAACCAGGCGGTCGGAATCAGACTATCCTGCTGTATTCGCCCATGTCAGGCCCGCAGGCCCTGCCCAACTGGACGGTAGCCTAAGCGGCTACAGCGTATCTATAATCGTCTGCGATTATATTTATTCCTGCCTGTTTAACGAGAAGCCAGGAACTCGGTATGCAGCCAAAACTTCTTTATCCCCGTCGAAACCGTTTCGCCCCCTGTTTAAAGGGAAATACGCTTTATTACATCAGAAATATTAATGCATTTTGTGCCCTATGTCAATCATCGATGATAATCCCGGTCAGCGTCGCGTTTCATGTCTTTTTGGCGAATGCTTTCCCGCTTGTCATAAAGATGTTTTCCCTTGGCCAGTGCAATGACAACCTTGGCTTTCCCGTTTTTGAAATAAATACGGAGCGGAATCAATGACATGCCCTTTTCATTGACCTGTCCATAGAGCCGCCTGATTTCATGTTGGTGCAAAAGGAGTTTTCTGGGGCGCAGCGGATCATGATTTCCGTAG
The DNA here is from genome assembly GCA_050179135.1 of Desulfatirhabdiaceae bacterium. Classification (GTDB taxonomy): domain Bacteria; phylum Desulfobacterota; class Desulfobacteria; order Desulfobacterales; family Desulfatirhabdiaceae; genus UBA4064. Next base: position 655 of record JBFXFK010000066.1, read on the forward strand.
TAGGCATACGGATAAACGCCGATGTGAAGCTGATAGAGATACACCTCGCCATTTTGAATTTTGGCGTACGCATCCTTCAGATTGGCCCGGCCATTTCGCAGTGATTTGACTTCTGTCCCCTTTAACACCATGCCGGCCTCAAATTCATCCTCGATAAAATAGCTGAATCTGGCCTTCCGGTTTTCAGCGACAATTTTGATATGATTCCGTTCCATTGGTATTTCTTTCAGATTCGGATTAATCCATTGCAATGAGAGATGTATGGCATCAGACTGCCGCAAACAACAGGCTGCCATATGTGTTGTAAACCAGGTCCATGATTTCCCGTGTCGTTTTCAACAGAAGGACTTTTTCGACAAGTTCGACGCATGAATCCTGTCTGAGGGAGGCGATCATCCGTTTTATGGCGGGAATGGATTGGGGATTCATGCTGAGTTCATTCAACCCCAGTCCCAGAAGAACCGGTATGTTCATGGGATCACTGGCCATTTCGCCACACATGTAGGTTGGTATTCCCTGTCTGCGGCCATTTTCTGTCACCTGCTGAATCATGCGGATAATGGCCGGATGAAGCGGCGAATACAGATAGGCGACATCCCGGTTCCCCCGGTCAATGGCCAGTGAAAATTGAATCAGATCATTGGTTCCGATACTGAAAAAATCGACCATTTTGGCCATCATGCCGGACAGAATGACAACGGATGGCACCTCGACCATGATTCCCACTTCTATGTCGGAACGGTGTGACAGGTTTTCCCGATTCAGTTCTTCGCCGGCAATGGACAGCATTTTTCGGGCTTCCAGAATTTCTTCACAACTGGAAATCATGGGCAAAAGAATACGCACATGTCCGAAATGGGCCGCCCGCAGAATCGCCCGTATCTGGGTTTTGAAAATGTCCGGCCGTTTCATGCAATACCGGATGGCGCGAAGACCCAGCGCCGGATTTTGTTCTTCCGGGATCTCGCCATGATTCAGGGCTTTGTCACCATTGATATCCAGTGTCCGAATGGTTACGGGCTTGGGCGCCATTTGTAGAACCACATCCCGGTAACTCTCGAATAATTCGATTTCTGACGGAAAATCGGAACGCCCCATGTACTGGAACTCGGTCCGGTAAAGGCCGATTCCATCACCGCCGTTTTCAATGACATGATGTGCCTCGTCCGGAATTTCGATATTTCCCATGACACCAACCCGAATGCCATCCAGTGTTCTGGATTCCACATAACGATATTGAAGAATCCGGGAAATCTGGGTCTCATGGTCGATTTTTTTCAGGGCATATTCCATCAATGTCGCGTCGTCCGGATGAACGATTACAATTCCGGATGTTCCGTCCACGATGATCATGTCATCGGTGTTAATCTGGCCGGTTGCCGTTTTCAATCCCATGACCGCAGGGATATTCAGGCTTCTGGCAATGATCCCGGTATGGGAGGTTTTACCGCCCATGTCCGTGATGAATCCCCTGATAATTTCCGGCTTGATCTGGCTGGTCTGGGCCGGTGACAGGTCTCTGGCAACCAGAATGACATGCCGGTCGATATGGGCGATATCGGCAATATCCACACCAGTCAGGTTGATCAGGATGCGGTCAGACACCTGGGCGATATCCGTGGCCCGTTCCCTGAGATAGGAGTCTGTCATTCGGCTGAATCTGGATCGAAGCAGAGAAGCAACCTTTTTTAAAGCCCATTCCGCATTGATTTTCTCGGATTCGATGGTTTCAAGAATTTTGCCATAAAGGAGCTTGTCCTTCAGCATGCTGACATGAGTCTGCAGAATATCCGTATGTGCCTTGATATCCTGACAGGCGTCGTTGATGATGGCGATCATCTCCTCCCGGGTTTTTTTGACCGCGGTCTTGAAACGCTGCTTTTCGTTTTCAATGGCCGATTCCGGAATATAAAATTTCCGGATGACCTGAGCAGAATCCATATCAACGACATATGCTCTGCCGATACAAATTCCGGATGATGCCGAAACACCGCTCAGCCGGATTTCGTGTATTTCCGCATCGGGATCATTGTTGAACTCCCCAAAACCCAGTTCGGTTATATCAGCCAGGGTATTCAAAACCGGAACGTCCATGACATCATCAATGGCAAATTCAATCCAGATACCGGCAGGACAGGCTATCGAAAGCAGATCGAACATGTTTTTGGCACTGACTTTTTCCGAATCCCGGATAATCCATACGTTGGATTGGGCCTTTTGGGCCAGTTTTACAATTTTGGCGGCGGAGCGTGCATGAATGCCCATTTCATTGATAAGCAGGGCTTTTTTTGATATGCATTGAGACATA
>JBFXFK010000066.1:3062-25397 GCA_050179135.1 Desulfatirhabdiaceae bacterium
CGCATCCGGTAAAAATTCCGTATTGCGGTGTTTTTTATCAATCCAGGTGCCAATTGTCAATCGGCTTGCTGCAACAAGATGAAATTGTTGCAAAATGAGTCACCATATGGGTACGCCCCTGCAAATCGGGTAAATCTGTTGACACTCCCCATGCCTTATGATAGCTGAAGGCAATTAAAACAAGCGGTAAATCATGATACAACCGGATTCATTCCAGCCTGCATGTTGACACCTTCAGGTCAAAACCCGACAGGGGGAAATTATGGGAACCCAATCGATGAAGACAGAGGAGCCGTTGTTGGATACGATTGATGACGACATCCTGGAACTGACAGAACAAGTCCAGCCTGATGACGATGACGAAATCGTGGACCTTCTGGATATTGTTCTGGATGCGGATCAACCCGGAATACAATCATCCGCTGGAGACGCAACTGGAATTTCTCCAGCGGCCGGGATCGGTCTGAAGGATGACGATCGGCTGTGTGAAGAAGAGGACGTCATTGATTTATCCGATGCTATCGAAGCCGATGATTCGGTCGAACCCGAAATATGTTCAACCGATGATGATGACGGAATGAATCTTGATGATCTCCTCAACTTCTCAGAAAAACAGCCGGATATGGCCCTGCCGGCTGAAATGCCTCCTCAGCCGGATTTTCAGGATGATTCCAAGTTGTTGTCTTCAAACCAGGACATCAAAACGGCATTCACGGATATGAACTGGTCCGTCGATTCATCCGATATCATTACAACAGACACGGAGTCTGTTTTGAATGGAATGGATGGCGGGGATTTCGGGAAACCAGAATTGAATTCCCCTGATTTGACGCCGCCGCTGGCGGACGAAAGCGGTATCGATCAATTTTTTAATGAAAAGGATCTGGATCTTCTGGATGAGGTTGGATTGAGCCTGCCGGATTCACCGAAATCATCTGATATCATAATCCCTGTGAAAACCGCGTCTTTTCTGGATGATATTGGTGTTGAAGTTGACCCGTCCGAAGCCGCATTGCCCATGACCCGTGAAAAAGCCGTTTTGACCCCGGAGACGAAAAATGACGCAATTCCGGATGATTCCGGGATATTGGCAAATATCACAAACGATCAGATCGAAGCGGCTCTGGAGCGGGTGATTCACCGGATGTTTCGGGAAAAAATTGAAACGGCTCTGGAGACAATTGTCAGCCAGGTTGTTCGTGAGGAAATCCGGCATATCAAACTGCTTTTGATGGATGAGATGGAAAAAACCGAAGAATAAACCGCATGACCGGGCCGGAGAACCATTAAAACCCGGCATCTGCATTGATGATCGAACAGGAGAGTGTTTTTTATGGCGTTGAATCAGCTTGAAAAGGGGTATGAGCCCCATGAAGTGGAAAAAAAATGGTACGATTTCTGGGAAGAAAATGAATTGTTTGCTGCGCCTGAAAACACGGCTGACCCCGCATATTCCATCGTAATCCCTCCCCCCAATGTAACGGGTGTTCTGCATATGGGACATGCCCTGAATATCACGCTTCAGGATATTTTATGCCGGTATCGGAGACTGAAGGGCGATTCGGTTCTCTGGATGCCCGGAACCGATCATGCCGGCATCGCAACCCAGAATGTGGTTGAAAAAAAACTGGCTGCAGAGGGCGTCAGCCGTCACCAACTGGGCCGGGAAAAATTTATTGAAGCGGTATGGGCCTGGCGGGAAGAATCCGGAAGCGCCATTATCAATCAATTGAAACGGCTTGGCGCATCGTGTGACTGGAAGCGCGAACGATTCACCATGGACAGTGGCCTTTCCGAAGCGGTTCGAAAAGTATTTGTTCAGCTTTACCATGAAGGATTGATCTACCGGGGTGATTATATCATCAACTGGTGTCACCGGTGCCATACCGCACTGTCTGACCTGGAAGTTGAACATGAGGATGTGGACAGTTTTCTGTATCATATCCGGTATCCGTTTCCAGACCGTTCGGACGGGCTGCTGATTGCAACAACCCGACCGGAAACCCTGTTCGGCGACACGGCTGTCGCCATTCATCCCGATGATCCCAGATATCAGAATCTCCCGGTAAATGAGGTGATGCTGCCCCTGACCGACAGGCGGATTCCGATCATTCGGGATACCTACGTTGGCATGGAATTCGGCACGGGCGCCCTGAAGGTAACCCCTGCCCATGATCCCAATGATTTTGAGATTGGCGGACGTCACGGACTGCCCCGTCTCAAGGTGATCGATGACACTGGACAGATGAATGGCGCCGCCGGCCAATTCAGTGGCATGGACCGGTTTGCCTGCCGGCAGGCTGTCGTGGAAGCGCTCAAAAAAAACGGGCTGCTGGAAAAGATTGAGCCTTATCGCCATAGTGTCGGGCACTGCTATCGCTGTAAAACCATTGTAGAACCCAATCTTTCAAAGCAGTGGTTTGTAAAGGCCAAACCCCTGGCCGAAAAAGCCATTGCTGCGGTTCAGGACGGTCAGACCCGCATTGTTCCGGAAATATGGGTCAAAAATTATTTTGACTGGCTGAACAACATCCGTGACTGGTGCATTTCCCGACAGATATGGTGGGGGCACCAGATACCTGCCTGGACCTGTCCAGACTGTAATCATCTGATTGTTGCCATGAACGCGCCGGCCTGTTGCCCCCATTGCGCCCAGTCCAACCTGATTCAGGAAACCGATGTGCTGGATACCTGGTTCAGTTCAGCGCTATGGCCATTTTCAACCATGGGCTGGCCCAATGACACCCCGCTTCTGAAGAAATACTATCCCACATCGGTGCTGGTGACCGGTTTTGACATTCTTTTTTTCTGGGTTGCCCGAATGATGATGATGGGAATCCATTTCATGAACGCGGCGCCGTTCCGGGATGTGTATGTTCACGCGCTGGTTCGGGATGAATTCGGGAAAAAGATGAGCAAATCCAAGGGCAATGTCATCGATCCCCTGACGATTTGCGATCAGTATGGAACCGATGCCTTTCGCCTGACGCTTGCCGCGTTTGCGGCCCAGGGACGGGATGTTAAAATGTCCGAAAAACGGGTTGAAGGATACCGGCACTTTATCAACAAACTCTGGAATGCGGCCCGTTTTGCACTGATGCATGTGGACAAGGGCTACGCCAGCCTGCCGGATCAGCCACTGTCCCTTCCCAATCGATGGATCCTGTCCCGATCCCAGACAGTCACCCGAACCGTGACCGATGCCCTGGACAACTATCATTTTAATGAAGCCGCCAGTCAGCTCTATCAGTTTGTCTGGCACGAATTCTGTGACTGGTACCTGGAGGCGGTCAAATCCGACCTGTATGAAAAGGAAGGGGAGCAGGCCAGAAATGACACCCGATGCGTGGTATGGCATGTTCTTAAAAACATTCTGATTTTGCTGCATCCCATGATTCCGTTTGTCACGGAAGAAATCTGGCATATGCTGCCCGGAACATCCGGAAGCATCATGCGGGCGGAATTTCCGGACGTTCAGGAAAACCGGATTGATCTGGATGCCGAGCGGCACATGGCCATCCTGATCGATATCACAACCGCCCTTCGCAACATCCGGGGCGAGATGAATCTGCCGCCGTCCCTGGTTCTGAAATGTCAGATTCAGACCCTTGATGAGCGGATTGTGACCGTGGTTCAGGAATATGGAAACCGGATTCAGAATCTGGCCCGACTCGAGTCGCTCATGACATGCAATCCGGGTGAAAAACCACCGGCCTGCGCGACCGCCATCATTGAAAATGCGGTCATCCATGTGCCACTGGAGGGCGTTTTGAATGTGGATCAGGAACTTTTGAGACTGGGAAAGGAATTGAAAAAAATCAACACCGATCTGGATGCCGTTATCCGGAAACTCAATAACGAGGATTTTTTGGGCAAGGCGCCGGACGATGTCATCGAAAAAGTCAAATCAAAGCAGTTCGCCCTGGTTGAAAAGCAGGCAAAACTTCAGGCCAATATCTCAAAAATACAGTCAATTCATGGGGCAGGAGCCCATCCGTAATGACCGGATTTGAGGAAAAACTGATTGAACTGGCTCTGGCAGAGGACATTGGAACCGGGGACATTACCACCGATTATCTGATTGACCCGTTCCAGACCGGAAAAGGCGTGATCCGGGCCCGGGAATCCCTGATTCTGGCCGGAACCGGAATCGCCAAAAAGGTGTTTGAATCGCTTGATCCGGCGGTTCGGGTCACCCCGCTGTATTCGGATGGTGATTCGGTTGATGCCGGTTCACCCATTTTGGAAATTGCGGGGACATTGCGATGCCTGTTGACCGGTGAACGCACGGCCCTGAATTTTCTGCAGCGGCTTTCCGGAATTGCGACACATGTCAGATCCCATGTCAACCGGATTCAGGGGCTTTCGATTCGGCTGGTGGATACCCGAAAAACCACGCCGGGTCTCCGGACACTGGAGAAATATGCGGTCAGAATGGGCGGGGCTGCCAATCACCGCATGGGGCTTTTTGACGGGGTTCTGATCAAGGATAACCATATTGCCGCATATGGCGGAATCTTGCCGGCAGTGTCCCGAATCCGGAAACATATCTCCCATTTGATCAAAATCGAAGTGGAGGTTTCCAACCTCAAAGAGGTTCGGGATGCGCTGGCAGCCGGTGTTGAGGTGATCATGCTGGATAACATGTCTGTGGATCAGATCCGGGAGGCCGCAGCCGTCATCGACGGGAATGCCCTGATCGAGGTTTCCGGGCGCGTCAGTCAGGAAATGCTTGTTGAGCTGGCCGGTGCAGGCGTGGATATCATTTCTGTCGGGGCACTGACCCATGGGGCAAAAAGTGTTGATATCAGCATGGATATTGTCATGACAGCCTCTGAATTTCCCAGTCCGGCAGCCGCATGATTCCGTTACGGGATACCCTTTCCTCCCGCAGCTATCCGGTGGTTACCACCTTGATCATTGCTGTCAATGTGGGCGTATATCTGATTCAAATGACCCAGGGCAGCCAACTGGACCGCTTTATCTATATTTATGGCATGGTTCCGGCCAGGTACACGATCCCCCAGATTTCCGCCTATTTTTCATTGGGACAACAGGCGTTTTCACTGATTTCCTTCATGTTTCTGCATGGCGGATTCTGGCATCTGCTGGGCAACATGTGGTCGCTTTATATCTTTGGCGACAATGTCGAAGACCGCGTGGGCCCCATCCGCTATCTCATTTTTTATCTCCTGTGCGGACTGGTTTCCGGATTGACGCACCTGTTTTTCAACCATTTGTCCAATGTTCCCACCATTGGCGCCAGCGGCGCCATTGCAGGGGTCATGGGCGCCTATTTTCTGATGTTTCCCCGTGCCCGGATACTGACCCTGATTCCTGTTATTATCATACCGTTTTTTGTGGAAATTCCGGCATTTTTCTTTCTGGGCATGTGGTTGTTGTTTCAGTTTCTCAATGCAGCAGGCAGCCAGGGTGCGGGCGGCATTGCCTGGTGGGCGCATATCGGGGGATTTGTTTTCGGTATGGCGATAATCCGGATGCTGACAACCGATGCGCCTTCCGGCGGCGTCAGCAGACAGATCAAAAAATTCACGGAAAAGCACTCAACCCCCCGCCTGCAGGTGATCCGGCCGTCCGGCGCCGGCGACGACCCCAATCTTTATGCGACCATCACCATTACACCCCACGAAGCTGTGTCCGGCGCGGCCAAGCTGGTGAATCTGCCCTGGGGATTTTATAACCGGATTATTCGTGTCAAAGTACCGCCTCACGCCCGTGAAGGAATGATTCTGCGATTGCAGGGTATGGGTATGCAGACACCAGGCGGGTTAAAAGGGGATCTGATGCTGAAGGTGATGATTCAATAGGTATTCATGATTGCAGCTTTGAAATGCCACGTCGGGAATGGCCGAAAAAAGGACTGTTCCCTCCCTGCTGCAGACTCACATCTCGATACGATATATTTTTCGCTGAACAACAAAAAATCCGCTGGTGAATGAAACAATGAATCAAAAGATATTCAAAATGGGTCTTTCCACGGAAGCCGTGTCGCTTTACCTGATATGCTGCAGTCTTTATGATGACCAGGTGACCATTTCTTCCCGAAATCTGATGGACCGCTGGAATGCGTCACATGATGCAATGGATGCGAGTGTTCAGGAATTGATACACCGGAATATTTTACAAAAAATCATATCCGATGGCAAAAACAGCATCTATAAAATGACAGATGATGCGGACTGGATCACCGACTGAATCTGTTTATTTCTGCGGTAGCACAGGCAATGATGGTTTCTGTGGATACATTCGGGTTCATGCCCGGACAGGAGTTTGCCATGGCAAACCAGTTGGATGGATCTTTCAGCACACCGGGAATAAACGGCCAGGCCCGGCACATCCGGGGCTTGACCGGATGGATGGTGCAGTTCTGATTGAAAAAAATACAAAATCCGTTTTCTGCCTGGGCCAGAAGCGGTTTGCCTCCGGAAATCCGGCAATAGTCCCGAATGAAGGCGGCGGGATCCGTATGGATAAAGGATGATATTTTTTGAATATCGTCTTCTGTCACATATGTTCCGCCATAACCGTTGCAGCACTGACCGCATTGCCGGCAGATAAATATCTCCCCGGAATCGGTCATATCAGAATTCATGGCGGGTATCCATTGCCTTTTTGAGCGTTGCCTGATCCACATATTTGAGATCGCCGCCCATGGGAACGCCTGAGGCGATCCGTGTGATTTTGACGCCGGTTGATTGCAGCATATCATGAAGATAGGCCGCAGTGGCCTCGCCTTCCACACTGGTGCTGGTGGCGATGACCACTTCCCCGATGCCGCCTGATTCGATGCGGGCCATCAGTTCCCGAATCCGGATGCTGTCCGGACCAATACCGTCCAGTGGGGACAAAACACCCTGAAGAATATGATATCGGCCAAAAAACGCGCCCGACCGTTCGATGGAAATCATGTCAGCCGGTTGTTCCACGACACATACAATTCCGGGATTTCGCCTGGAATCCGCGCAGAGACTGCATGTTTCACCTTCACTGAGGCCAAAACAGGTGGCACAAAGCCGGATCTTGTCTTTCATATCCAGAATTGCCCGGGCCAGTTGTTCGGCCTCGTTTCGAGGGCTTCGAAGAATGTGCATGGCCAGACGTTCCGCACTTTTTTCTCCAATGCCGGGAAGCCGACCAAGCCGTTTAATCAGATTCTGAATGGCGGATGGGTAATAATTCATGGCAGTTTATCGCGTCAAAATCACATCAGTCCGGGAATATTGAGTCCACCGGTCAGCTTGCCCATTTCTGCAGACACCATTTCCTGGGATTTGCTCAGTGCATCGTTTACGGCAGCCAAAACCAGGTCCTGAAGCATATCCACATCCTCCGGGTCAACAACTTCTTTTTCGATATGAATCGAAACGATTTGCTGTTTGCCATTGGCAACCACTTTGACCATGCCGCCACCCGATGTGGTTTCAATGGTTTTATCAGCCAGTTCTTCCTGAAGTTTCAGAATTCTGGACTGAATTTTCTGCGCCTGCTTCATCATGCTTCCCATACCCTTCATGCTCTTTTCTCCTCTGTTTTGATCTGAATATCGACCACTGAGCCGCCAAAAATTTCAATGACTTCTGCGACCCGGGGATGATTGATTGCATCCCGTTTCAACTGGTCTGCCGGATTGACTTTTTTTACGGCCACTGTATCGACCGGTTCCTGAATAATCAACTGAATATTCTGTTTCAGGATGTCAGACAGGAGTTCCCGGATCAGTGGGTGATGTTTTCGAATTTTGTCGGTTGAAAATCGGGCGCCTTCCGGATGGATCACAAAACTGCCGTCTTGGGATCGGGACAGTCCGGATCGGGAAAAAGCACCGGCCAGTGCGGGCTGACTGGCTGACAGCCGGGACAGCAGCTCGTTTTTGACTGCAAGCATTCCGCCATCGGTATCCAGGGATTCAACGGTTATCGGCATGGAAGGAGGCGGGTGGACCCCGGTGCTTGCAGATTCAGGTTCTGAAATTGGGGGAAGGGCCGGTTCGGTGCTGTATCCGGCGCGATCTTCCATCAGAGCCCGGGATGGCGGGTTGGACTTCAAATCGTTTCTGAGTTTTTCAATTGACGCGATCAGGCTGTCGATTGTCAGAATCGGTTGAATTTCCGACAGCTTGAACAGGACCATTTCAAAGGCCAGCCGGGGATTGGCAGCAAATCGAATGGTTGCCTCATGCTGAAACAGAATGTCAAAAATCTGGTTGATAAAGGCCGGTGATACGGATTGAACCTGCTGACGCATGGCCGTAATTTCTTCCGGTGGCAATAACACCGTGGTTTCGACCTGACGCCCCAACTTGATGACCAGAAGATTTCTGAAATGCTCCAGAACATCGGTATAAAACCGTTTGATGTCCTGACCGGATTCATAAACAAGCTGTATCTGGTCAATCGTGTCAATTGCCTGTCCCTTCAGGATTGCGTCGGAAAAATCAAAAAGCTGTTTTCTGTCTATCACCCCCAGCAGTTGAATCAGGTCCTCATACGAAACCTGACCATCTGCAAAAGAAATGACCTGATCCAGAAGGCTGAGGGCATCCCGCATGCTGCCACCCGCTTCACGGGCAATCAACCGGATGCAATTGGACGGAATCGCTATGTTTTCAAGCCCGCAGATGAACTCCAGTTGCTGACAAATGGCGTCCTGATCGATACGCTTGAGATCATGCCGCTGGCACCGGGACAGGATGGTGATCGGAACCTTGTGGGCCTCGGTTGTGGCAAACATGAACTTGACATGGGGAGGCGGCTCTTCGAGGGTTTTCAGCAGTGCATTGAATGCCGCCAGGGAGAGCATGTGCACCTCATCGATGATATATATTTTATATCGGCTGTGAGATGGCATGTACCGCACATTGTCACGAAGTTCGCGAATCTGGTCCACGCTGTTGTTGGATGCGCCGTCGATTTCAAAAACATCGGCCGGTATACCTGCAGCAATTTCCCTGCATGACTTGCATTGATTACAGGGTGATGGCGTTGGACCATCCTGACAGTTGAGAGATTTGGCCAGTATGCGGGCGATCGTGGTTTTGCCGGTTCCCCTGGGCCCGGAAAACAAAATGGCATGCGCCACGCGATCGGAAGAAATGGCATGGATCAATGTCTGGGTGACATGCTCCTGCCGGACAATCTGATCAAATGACTGCGGTCGGTATTTTCTGGCCAGTACGAGATAGGACATAATGGTAAAATCGGGGTCTCTGCCTGCTTATATAGTTTTCAGGATAGTGATTTCGGGGGTGTACATAACGCTTGTCCCGTACATCCCCGAACCATAGCGGGCATGAAATCCTTAACCTGAAGGCTACAGGGGTGAAGAATTGTGAATGATTGGACGAAAAATCGGGTAAACCGGTTTGAATATGGCGGAGAGAGAGGGATTTGAACCCTCGGCGCCGTTTTTGACAGCGCACACGATTTCCAGTCGTGCTCCTTCAGCCGCTCGGACATCTCTCCATTAATAAAATATGTGATTGGGGAAACCGATACTTCCGAATGGTTAACCATTCGGAGTGATAATTCCCTGTTCAAATTTCAAAAAGCCCAGTCATAAAAATAATGATGTCGCTGGATGCGCATCCTGATGTCAAATAATTTTGCCCTGATCTTATCTGATCTTATCTGGCGGAGAGGGTGGGATTTGAACCCACGATCCCGTTTTTGACAGGATGCCGCTTTTCGAGAGCGGTGCCTTCAGCCGCTCGGCCACCTCTCCTTCGACACAATAAATTTTACCCGCCTTAAATAGCCTGTTTTATTTTGTGTGTCAATGGTCTTGTGGGCAGATTGTCGGATACACCCTGATAAAATTATAATCCTGCTTGAATATTATGATGTATTATAGTATTTGTCGCAATTTCTTGTCTTATCACCATATCATCCGGTTGTATCATATATAAAAACATTCCAAATGGATTCAGTAAATAAAGGAAAACCAATGGCCCGTATATACCCTTTCAAAGGGATTGTGTATAACCCAGATCGGATTCAGAATCTGGGTGACGTGACAACACCACCGTATGATGTTATTTCAGAATCGGAGCAGACCGACTTTTACAACCGGCATCCTCATAATATCATCCGGTTGATCCTGGGAAAAACCGAAGAAACGGATGATTCCGGAAACAACCGCCACACCCGTGCGGCTGCCTGTTTCAGGCAGTGGCTGACCGATGGGGTGCTGATTCAGGAAACGTCACCAACCCTGTATCTGACCGGGATGACATTCATGATGAATCAGCAGCCCGTCACACGTTGGGGCGTCATTGCCAGAGTCGGTCTGGAAACCTTTGACAGGAAAGTCATCCTGCCTCATGAAACGACATTTTCCAGAGTAAAATCCGAGCGGCTGGAGCTGATGAATGCCTGCCATGCCAATTTCAGCCCGATATTTTCCCTGTATTCCGACCCGAAGAATTACCTCATTGGCATGCTGCGCCAGGCTGTGGAAAACAAAATTGAGGCCATGAATTTTGTCGATTACCAGGGCCAGTCGCATCGGGTCTGGTCCATCACCGATTCTGCGGTTCACCAGTCCGTATCCGATTTTATGCGTGATCAGGCGCTGTTTATTGCCGATGGACATCACCGGTATGAAACCGCATTGAATTACAGAAACCAGGTAGCGGCCCGTTCACCGGCCTTATCCCCGACGCATCCAGCCAATTATGTCATGATGTATCTGTCTGCCATGGAGGATCCGGGCCTTGTCATTCTGCCGGCGCACCGGATTGTCAGGAAAACGGACCCGGAACAGATAAACCGGCTTATTGAAACGGGTTCACAATATTTCGATATCGTGTCGGTTCCAGGTATCGCTGAAACCGATTCCGTTACCGGCAATGCATTGATTCGGGCGATGCAAACCGATTCTGACCAGACGATTATCGGGGTGTGCATGCAATCCAGGTCCGATTTTCTGGTGATGAAGCTGAAGCCCGGCGTCATGAAAAACCGGTATGGTCAAGATGTATCTGAAAATCTGCTGTCTTTGGATGTCACCGTACTGACGCGACTGATTTTAATGGATATTATGGGACTCAATGCGTCCCAACTGGATGACGAAAATCGGATCGGCTATACGAGTTCTGTTGAAACGGCAGTAAAATCGGTCACAGAACAACCGGGTGCTGTCGCATTTTTGCTGAATCCAACCCGGATTGATCAGGTCCGGCAGATTGCAGAGGCAGGAGAGATCATGCCCCGGAAAACAACCTATTTTTATCCGAAAGTCATCACGGGTCTGGCAATCAATGCCCTTTTTTAACGGCAATTCCCATGTCATGGGCATTTAACGTTATACATATACCAGTTTTCAAGTTTCAGGGCGGTGACAGCATGGCAGCCACGTCATTGCTGTAGTGACCATCCATTCCATAAATATACAGCGGTGGCATAATATCCAGACCTCCCGGATTACCACCGCTGACGCCTGAAACCAGAAACAGTCGCGAGGGCGATTGGATGCGGGAGTGTATCATCTGAAGCTGTTTGGGTTCGATTCCATGAATCCGCATTTCTGTCAGCACATCCGTCAGCCGTTCCGCCGTATAAATCATATTGAACCGTCCGCCTTTTTCCAAAAGGGCCGCGGATGTCCGCATGATATCATTCAGGCTGGCGGATAATTCATGCCGGGCCATGGCTTTTTGACTGGCCGGATTGATTCGTCCCGAATTGATTTTTCGGTATGGGGGGTTGGATACGATTCGATCTATTGGACCTTTCAAATCCTCCCTGCAAATTGTTTTTAAATCCTGATGTCGTATCGTAATCCGGTTTTCCATTCCATTCCGTACCACATTTTTTTGAGCCAGTTCCGCCAGCGCACCCTGCACTTCAATGCCAATGATTCTGACACCGGGATTTTGAAAGGCGAGAATCAGGGGAATAATGCCGCAGCCGGTGCCCATATCAACAATGGTTTCATTGTCTCCGGGCCGGATAAATGCCGAGAGCAGGACCGCATCTATTGAAAACCGGTACCCCGATCGAAACTGAAGCAGCCGGATTCGGCCATTGAAAATGGCATCCTCACTGGTGTCAGGTGGATTCATACCGGGCCGATTTTGAACTTGATATCCGATATCTCCGCTTTCCCCAATAAATCGTTCAGTCTGCCGATAATGGACTGTTTGGAAAAATGAAGATGGTGAATCCATACCGGGCTGGTGACATACACCAGAAGAAGCTCCTTTTTGATCGCGGCGGGTCTGGAATTTTCTGAAATATCCGGTCCGACAGCAACTGTCCATATGTCATTAATGGTTGAAAGGGCACCGGCGCTTTCCTTTCGACAGGATTTCAGGGATTCCTTCAAAATTTGGCCGATATGGAACAACTGGTTCATGGCGCGCCTGTTTTAATTGCTACTATAGTTTTCAGGATAAAGATTTTGGATGTGTTATTGGTCTATCCACGCTGCCTTCCCAAAATCATTATCTGAAAATGTTATACCGGTGATAATCATGGATTTTGACATAATCCCTGATATGGCCATTGAATGTCAACACGAAACCCGCCAATTCAATCCGCTTGCACCATCCCGGTTTTGCTTGACTTGATGGTTAGGATGACTTAATTTAATTGAATATTGAATACGATTCAGCGGGAGTGAATACCATCGGTTGGAGGAGTCACCTCCACTCAGAAGCCGAAAAGAGGAATACGATCATGTCATGGGATTGGGAAAAACTGAAGGAACAGCAGCAGGCAAAAAAAACAGTGGGCATTCCGCCGCAGTTCAACGAACTGGCCGATAAACTCAAGGAAATCAAATTTCCCGGCGCACCGATTGTTGTTTTGATTCTGCTGTTGCTGTATCTGGGATCATCCGCCTTTTATACGGTTGATGTGGATGAGGTCGGGGTCATTCAGCGATTTGGAAAATATGTTCGCACCACAGAACCTGGCCTGAATTTTAAATTGCCGGTGGGCATCGAGCATGTCACCAAAGTCAAAGTTCGCCGGGTTTACAAGGAAGAATTCGGGTTTGTGGGCGAGCGGCCCCAAAATGAGAAAGGGCAATTTCAGCCGGCCGTGGATGAAAACGATGTCAGCCTGATGCTGACCGGTGACCTGAATGTCGCTCTGGTGCCCTGGATTGTGCAGTATCGCATCAAGGATCCGTACAACTATCTGTTCAAGGTTCATGACAACCGCCGGTTGCTGCTGGACATGTCAGAAGCGGCCATGCGTCTGGTTGTTGGAGACCGAAGTGTAAACGAGGTCATCAGCAAACGTGAAGAAATTGCGATCGAGGCGCGAAATATCCTGCAACAGGAAATGGATAATGCCGAATCGGGCATCAACATTGTCACCATAGAAATGAAACGCACCAATGTTCCGGGTCCGGTACAGCCGTCTTTCAACGAGGTCAATCAGGCTGTTCAGGAAAAGGAAAAAACCATTTACCAGGCCAAGGAAGAATACAACAAGGCCATACCGACCGCCCGGGGCGAGGCGGAAAGAACCATTCGGGTGGCTGAGGGATATTCGCTGGACCGGATCAACCGGGCAGAAGGTGATGCCACGCGGTTTCAAACCATGTTTAACGAATATCAAAAGGCAAAGGACATTACCAAAAGGCGGTTGTATCTGGAAATGATGAACAGCCTTTTTCCAAAGATCAGCAACAAGATCATTATTGACTCGGACCAGAAAAATCTGCTGCCCTTGCTGAATCTTGATAAATTACAGGGTGATAAAAAATGAAATCAAAAGGATTGATTCTGATCGTTGCCATCGCAGTCATTTTTATCGGATTTTCATCTGCATATGTCGTTGATGAAACCGAACAGGTGGTGGTAACCCAGTTTGGGCGGGTTGTGGGTGATCCAAAGCTGTCGCCGGGACTGTTTTTCAAGGTGCCATTCATTCAGCAGACCACCTATTTTCCCAAGAATCTGCTTCAGTGGGATGGTGATCCGGGCCAGATCCCCACTCTTGACAAGACCTATATCTGGGTGGATGCATTTGCCAGATGGCGGATCATCGATCCAATCAAATTTTTTCAAACGGTCAGCAATCTGATCAGCGCCAAAGGTCGACTCGACGATATCATCGATCCGGCAGTCAGAAACTTTATCACGTCCTACAGCCTGATTGAGACAGTCCGTCTTACCAACCGGGAGCTGGATACATTTGAAATTGGCCTGGAGGATGTCAAAAAGGAGCAGACGGTTCTGATCACAACCGGTCGGGACAAAATTACCAAGGGCATCCTGGAACAGGCCCAACCCAAGTTGACACCCTTTGGCATAGAACTGGTCGATGTCAAAATCAAGCGCATCAATTATGTCGAGCAGGTCAGAGAATCGGTTTATGGCCGGATGATCGCAGAACGAAAACAGATTGCTGAAAAATTTCGGTCTGAGGGCAAGGGAGAGGCATCCAAAATCATCGGTGAGAAGGAACGTGATTTAAAACAGATTACATCCGAAGCGTATCGTACCGCGCAGGAAATCATGGGCAAGGCAGAAGCGGAATCCACCCGCATCTATGCCGCAGCATATGGTATGGACCCCGAATTTTATTCGTTTATCAAATCCCTTGAGGTCTATAATGAGACCCTGGGAGAGGAAAGCACATTGATCCTGTCAACCGACTCGGATTTCTTGAAATACCTCAAAGGATTTCAGCAAAATCCCTGATGCCGGTAAATCATCATCATGAAAAATTACCTGAAACGGTCCGCTTGATCATGAATTTTGTTTAATCTGAAAAGCGGACCCAGGTTTTCGATTAATCAGATACGGCATAATCCATGAAAATCGTATTATACCGTATCTGAAAAATACCCGTCATGTGCCGTTATTTGCCCTTCCGTCTCTGGTGGCGGGTACGCGCCAAAAGCTTCTTGTGCTTGTGCTTTGTCATCTTCTTTCTGCGTTTTTTAATCACACTACCCAACCGATCACCCCCCCTGTTCCGATCTGATTTTTTTCAGTTTGTCAGCCCGATCAACTAAAAATGGGCTATTTTGTATATATCTGAATACTTTCTCATAACTCAAGATGGATTTCAACAGTTTTATCCGGTTGAAGAAAAATACAAATTATGTTAACCGTTACACGGTAGTGTTTGAACGAAAATTCCTGTTCAGACAAAATTCAAATATCGAATTTCGAAACAAATTCAAAATTCAAATGTCTGAATGAGCCAAACGATCTGTCAGACAATGCTCCGTTTTGAACATTTGGATTTGTTATTTGGGGTATTGTTTCGGATTTCGTGCTTCGAATTTCGGATTTTATGATACAAAAAAGGTTTCCGTTCAGACACTATATAACTATGCCATTCGCCGAAACGGTGATCATGAGGAAAACAGCGGAACCATGCAGATGTTTGATCCAAATCAGCTTGAAGAGGTTCAGGAAGCTGCCTCAATGGCTGAAGACCTGGTTTACAATTACTACAAGCTGCCATCAGGGCAGCGGAGTCATCCCAGATATGATGTTCTGACAAGATGTCGTCTGAACAAAGATGAAATCGTTATGGGCCCGCTTGCACAGGTCATCCGGTATGCGGGGCAACCGAAAAATACGTCGTTGGGATCATTGACGTATGATTTTTACAAAATTTGTCTTCATGATCATGCCATTCTGAATGAGCTTGCCCTGTTTCCGCAGTTGCGTCTCTTTCCGGTAATTCTCTATCTGGTTACCCATGAACTGATTCATGTTGTGCGTTTCAGTAAATTTCTTCAAAATTTCAGCGCAGCCACAGAGAAGCGCCTGATCGAAGAAAAAAGGGTTCATGAAACAACGCGAACAATCCTGTCATCAGTAAATGTTATCGGTCTTTCCAATGTATTGGTGCATTCTGAAAAGTGGCTCAACTCGCTGGACAGCCTGCTGGATGGCTGTTTGAATGCGTGATCGATGAAAAATCTGACTTTCCACAGCTTGACAATAGTCAGAGGTTAATTATTTTATCGGAGTGAATAAAGGGAACTGAATACAGAACCCTCATCATCAACTATGCGTTCTGAAAACAGCGGCGTTTGTCATGCCCGGTCCGTTGTGTCCGTCTCCGGAGCTTCTGACTGAATCCGATGCTGTAAAATCGGTCAATGTCGATTTTGAGACAAACTGAGTCACAGGACCGGATGATGAAGATGATATTTTGTTTTTTCTGAAGGCCCGATAGTGAATTTGCAACCATTATCGAAAAAGTCTATGGATTGGAGGATCAAATATGCCTATTTACGAGTACGAATGTACGCACTGCGGTCAGGTGGAAGAAGTTATTCAAAAATTTACGGACAGTCCACTGACAACCTGTAAAAAATGCTCCGGACGTTTGCATAAACTGATATCACATAGCAGTTTTCATCTCAAGGGAACCGGATGGTATGTGACTGACTATGCCTCTGGTAACAATAAATCTGCTGCTTCCACCAAGCCGGCAGAGGGCACGCCTTCCCCGCCAAAGCCAGAAGCATCCGCTTCAACCGACAGCAAATCAGACAACTGAAAATCATCATTCATTTGAATGTGAGAAACGGTTTTTTTCCAGTATATCGGCTTCCTGTTTGAAGACCGGCCAGGCAATGCGTTACCCGGGATGTGCTTCAGATGGCTCATGTGCTGTGTCAGGCATTGTTCCGCCTGAAAAAGTCGGCGGATACGGGTATCAGGAAGGGAGGGATATGCACGATGGGTTGAATTTTGATAATCTGTTCACATGTAGATGAATCACGAGCCTTACTACATTTTAAATAAATGAAAAACAGTTAACAAAGGAGAACACAAGAATGAAACTGAAACCGTTGCAGGATCGTATTCTGGTTCAGAGAGTTGAAGAAGAAACCACAACCAAGGGTGGCATTATCATTCCCGATACCGCAAAAGAGAAACCTGCGGAAGGAAAAGTCGTTGCGGTTGGCAGCGGAAAAGTGGGAGATGATGGAAAACGGATGACTATGGAAATCAAAACAGGAGATCGGATTCTGTTTGGAAAGTATTCCGGCACAGAGGTCAAGATCGATGGCCAGGAATACCTGATCATGCGGGAAGACGATGTTCTGGGCGTTATTGAAGGCTAATCTGAGGATGGAGGAATCTTAAAATGGCTAAAATTATTAAATATGATATGAAAGCCCGTGAAGCCATGCTGAACGGGGTTCGGACGCTTGCAGATGCAGTTGTTGTGACATTGGGCCCCAAAGGAAGAAATGTCGTGATTGACAAATCATGGGGTTCTCCTACGGTCACCAAGGATGGCGTAACCGTTGCAAAAGAGATTGAATTGGCTGACAAGTTTGAAAATATGGGCGCTCAGATGGTTAAGGAAGTGGCCAGCAAAACCAGTGACATGGCTGGTGATGGCACGACCACGGCTACGGTTCTGGCCCGGGCAATCTATGAGGAAGGTCAAAAGCTGGTTGCTGCCGGAAACAACCCGATGGCCATTAAAAAAGGCATCGAGAAGGCGATCGAAGCCGGCGTAAAAGAACTGCACAAAATGAGCAAACCCATCAAGGATCAGCGGGAAATTGCCCAGGTTGGCACCATTTCCGCCAATAACGACGAAACCATCGGCAACATCATTGCCGAGGCCATGAACAAGGTTGGCAAAGAAGGCGTCATCACGGTCGAAGAAGCCAAGGGCATGGAAACCACACTGGATGTGGTTGAAGGCATGCAGTTTGATCGCGGGTATCTGTCACCGTATTTTGTCACGGATCCTGAAAAAATGGTTGCGAATCTGGATGATCCCTACATTCTGGTTAATGAAAAAAAGGTTTCCAGCATGAAGGATCTCCTGCCCATTCTCGAGCAGGTGGCCAAAATGGGTAAACCGCTTGTCATCATTGCTGAAGATGTCGATGGCGAAGCCCTGGCAACCCTGGTTGTCAACAAGCTGCGTGGTACGCTTCAGGTTGCCGCTGTCAAAGCACCGGGATTTGGCGACAGAAGAAAAGCCATGCTCGAAGATATTGCCATCCTGACAGGCGGCCAGGTTGTTTCCGAAGATCTGGGCATCAAGCTGGAGAATCTGGCGCTTTCGGATTTGGGAAAAGCCAAACGCATCTCCATTGACAAAGACAACACAACCATTGTTGATGGCGCCGGTTCCCGTTCCGCCCTTGAAGGGCGTGTCAAGCAGATCCGTGCCCAGGTGGAAGAGACCACATCGGATTATGACCGTGAAAAACTTCAGGAAAGACTGGCCAAACTGATTGGCGGCGTTGCGGTGATCAATGTTGGAGCAGCCACCGAAACCGAAATGAAGGAAAAGAAAGCCCGGGTCGAAGATGCCCTGAATGCAACCCGCGCGGCTGTCGAAGAGGGCATTGTTCCCGGCGGCGGTGTGGCGCTGGTTCGCTGTATCGATGCGCTGGACAAACTCAAGGTAAAAGGCGATCAGAAACTGGGTGTAAAAGTTGTCATGAGAGCCATTGAAGAACCCCTTCGTCAGATTGCCAACAATGCCGGTTATGAGGGCTCTGTAGTCATCGACAAGGTTAAAAACAGCGAAGGCGCCTTTGGATTCAACGCAGACACCAATATTTATGAGGATCTGATTGAAGCCGGTGTTATCGACCCAACCAAAGTAACGCGCTTTGCGTTACAGAATGCGGGCAGTGTCGCATCCCTGATGTTGACCACCGAGGCCATGATTGCGGACAAACCCGAAGAAAAATCCGATATGCCAATGCCGAATCCGGGCATGGGTGGTATGGGTGGCATGGGCGGTATGGGCGGCATGATGTAAGCCTGACAGCCTGATTGTCTTTCATTTGTTCCGGAACCCCTGTGAATTTTTCATGGGGGTTCTTTTTTTGAAGCACTCCGAAAGTCTATAGCTACAGACCGCCTGTAAAAGGATCTGACTGAATATGAATCATTCCCAGGAACTGACTGCATCCGCATTGCGTAGTGGCTGTGATATCGCTCTGCTGAACTTTGCCGATACATCGGAAATCGAGCCGCTTGATCAGGTCATCGGTCAGGAACGGGCGGTCAAAGCCATTGATTTCGGCTTGAACATGAAAAGTCCGGGCTATCATATTTTTGTTACGGGAAGTGAAGGGACCGGCAAAACAACGATTCTGAAAGATATCATTGGCCGCTATGCCTCCGGACTTCCGGTACCCGATGACTGGTGCATGGTAAACAATTTTTCTGATGAATACTGTCCGCGGGTTTTTCAGATGCCATCCGGGAAGGGCCTGCTCTTCAGCAAGGCAGTCAATCGCCTGATAGAAGATATTCGAAGGGATTTACCCAAATCTTTTGAGGGTCGTTCCTATCAGGACCGGTTATCCAAAGTCCGAAAAAAATATGGCGAGCAGCAGCGTCAACTGTTTGAAAAACTGGAACTGGCGGCAGAAGAAAAGCAATTACGGATAGCAAGTGATGAAACCGGATATCATGCGGTTCCCTTTGATGAGGAAAAACCCATGACGCCGGAGGAATTTTCAAAACTGAACCGAAATAAAAAAACGCAGATTGAAGGCAATATCCTGGACATGCAGGAAAAAATAGATGCCACGATTCGTGAAATCAACCGGATTACCGATCTGATTGCCGAGAAAACTCAAAAAATCACCGAAGATGTGACCCGGCTGCTGGTATCGGAGCGATTTAAACGAATTCGGGCGGATTATTCAACCCATTTGGGTGTCAAGGAGTTTCTGGACAGTATTTTAAATGATGTCGTTGAACATATCGACCGGTTTGCCCCGCCGGACGAAACGGATGCCGAGGATGATGGCGGCACGGAAACGGATGAATTTTTTTTTCGAAGATATCGGGTCAATGTCCTGGTCGATCACCATGAAAGCATCGGTGCACCGGTCATTTTTGAAGCCAATCCCACGTATCCCAATGTCATCGGCCGTATTGAAAAACGATCTCAACAGGGTGCGCTGATCACCGATTTTTTAATGGTTCTGGCCGGTTCATTGCTGAAGGCCAATGGCGGATTTCTGATCATGGAAATCGAGCCCCTGCTGCAAAATCCGTTTGTATGGGATGCGCTGAAAAGAACACTTCAGAATCAACAGCTTGCGATTGAAGAAATCAGCATGGATCTGGGATATGCGGCGGCCACATTGCGTCCCCAGCCGATTCCAGTCGAAGTCAAGGTCATTCTGATGGGTGCGTATGATCTCTTTGAAACCCTGCAAAATCTGGATTCCAAATTCAGCAAAATTTTCAATGTTCGCGCGGATTTTGATTCCGAAGTGTCTGTCACCGACGGGGTGATCCCACAATATGCCCAATTCATCGCCAGGGTATGTCGGGATGAACGTCTGCTGCCTTTTTCCGCGGATGCGGTCTGCGCGATTATAGAATACGGAAAAACACTTGTTTCCGACCAGAATAAACTGTCATTACGGCTGGGAAATATCATCAGCCTGTTAAAGGAGGCAGACTACTGGTCCAAAAAGGACAACGAAAGCAGCGTGTCCCTGAAATCGGTTCAAAGAGCCCTGAACGAATACCGGTTCCGGTACAATCTGTATGAGGAAAAGATTCATGAGTCCTATGTTGACAACACGATTTTAATTGATGTCGATGGCAGTAAAATCGGTCAGATCAATGGCCTTTCCGTCTATCAGATTGGCGATATTTCATTTGGCAGACCATCCCGGATTACGGCTGAAATTTTCATGGGAAAACCGGGTGTTATCAATATTGAACGGGAAGCCAAACTCAGCGGCAGCCATCATGATAAAGGTGTCATGATCCTTTCCGGATATCTGGGTGGAATGTTTGCCAAACGGTATCCGATCGGGGTGTCCATCAGCATCACCTTTGAACAGAGTTATGGGGAAATTGATGGCGACAGCGCCTCATCCGCCGAATTGTATGCCATAATTTCAAGCCTGTCCGAAATGCCGATCCGTCAGGGAATTGCCGTTACCGGCTCTGTGAATCAGAAAGGTGAAGTCCAGGCCATTGGCGGCGTAAATGAAAAGATTGAAGGGTTTTATGATGTATGCAAGGCAAAAGGATTGACCCGATTACAGGGGGTTATCATTCCTCATGCCAATATCCGCAATCTGATGTTGAGAATAGATGTTGTCACCGCTGTTGAGCAGGGGCTGTTTCATATATATGCGGTCCGGACCGTTTCTGAAGGTATTGAGATATTGACCGGAACCTCTGCCGGAATCCCTGCCAAACGAGGGGAATATCCAGCCGGGACCGTTTTTGGAAAGGCCCAAAATCGGATTCGCCATTTTTTTCGTCGATATCGACAGTTAAAAACCGATATGGAATAGGATGATGCGTCGTTTTTTTTTGCCGGGCCATGACATCATAAAAGACCACCCAACGATGACAGGGGCAGAAGCCCATCATGCCATCCATGTATTACGGTGCAGACCGGGGGACAAAATCTGGGTTCTGGATGGCGCTGGAAACGAGGCTGAGGCGGTTATCAACCGCATCTTGCCCGATTCACTCCAGCTCAGTGTCACCGCCCGATTGAAATCGAACACCGAGTCTTCCCTCCGGATTGTTGTGGCACAGGCTCTATTGAAAGAGAGCAAAATGGATGCCATCCTTCGTCAGGTGACTGAACTGGGTGCTGCTGTATGGATGCCGTTTGTATCGGACCGGTCAGTTCCGGTTCTGGGGACCAGGCAGTTGATCCAGAGAAAAGAGCGATGGGAAAGCATTGCCAGAGAATCACTCAAACAATGTCAACGAAATCGTTTGCCGAAAATCGTGTCACCATTACCCTTTTCAGAAATGATGGCTGCGTGCCATCAGACATGTGACCATAAAATTGTATTCTGGGAAAAGGAAACAAAATCCTTTTCCGCGGATATGGCCATGATATCCGGAAAGACAATCGCCGTCGTATTTGGTCCTGAAGGTGGATTCAGCCCAAAAGAGATTGAAAATATGCAGTCAAATGGATTCATTACCGCCTCTCTGGGTCCCCGAATCCTTCGGGCTGAAACAGCCTGTATCGTGGGATGCGCCTTGATTCAATATTTCTTTGGGGATATGGGGCAAAATGTTGTTGACAATAAAACAAAGATTGACTAAATATGAATCCGTTTTGGGCCGAGGTAGCTCAGTCGGTAGAGCAGGGGACTGAAAATCCCCGTGTGGGCGGTTCGATTCCGTCCCTCGGCACTTTGCAGAATCAAGGGGTTATGGCTAATAGCTGTAACCCCTTTTTTCATTTGATGGGATTTGTCACAACTCTGTCAATGTCCTGAATCCGTGGCACTAATTTTGCTTGCTGGCCTCAAAAATTAGATTTGCTCTTTGGCATGAAATATATTCCAATGAGAAGATAGTCAACTGGCACGAATGAGCATAACAATGGTGAATGAACG
>JBFXFK010000067.1:0-9133 GCA_050179135.1 Desulfatirhabdiaceae bacterium
TTGACACACTACACTTAAACTGATTATAACGGATTTGGGGATTGTATAATTACAATGTCAAAAATCAGGTAAACCTCAGTAGGAGCATTATGTTTGTCGTGATGACAACCTCCTGTATGGAAATTTCAAACAGGTTTTTGAGAAAAGTGTAAAGGACTGTATAAAATGGAAGCATTACGAATTTGCCAAAAGCCGGAAAACGACGTTCTGATTATCAAATTGCCGAAAAACTTCGCCAAAAGCAAGGAACTTGAAATTATTATTTTTCCGATTGACCAGGTAGGTGAGATTGCCAAGAATCAATTTTATCCGCCAGATTATTTTGGCATCTGGCGCAATAAGAAGATAGATGTGGATAAAGTCTGTAAAGAAATGAGGGAAGAATGGGATCGCAGTTTTTAATCGACACCAATATTTTAATCTATGTTTTCACTCAGGAATTATCAGATCGATGACTGAAAAAATGAACACGATATTCCAGGAATCCTTTATCATTTCAGTCATAAACAAAATCGAATTCCTTGGCTGGAAAGAAGCCACGCATGACGAATACCATCAAGCGACTGATTTTCTATCCAATGCACTCGTTTTGGCCATTGACGATCCGGTTATTGAGCAGACAATCGAATTAAAACGAATGATAAACATTAAACTTCCCGATGCTGTTATTGCCGCCACATGCATTGTGAATAATTTGGGTTTATTGACCAGAAATGTGAAAGATTTTGATACCATTAAAAACCTGACTGTTTATAACCCTTTTAATGAGGGAGTCGGTGGGTGTTAAAGAATATGGTGTTCTTTCAGAAAGCCCAGAACATCCGTCCAAAACTCGGACCAGCCTGTTGTTCAGGTTGGCCGGTTGTTTGGCCTACCTGACTGCCGAAATGCGGGTTGCAGCATGGTGTCAGGGAGCCGCAAAAAATACGCGGCACCCTGACCTACCTGCTGGATTGGCGGAAAGAATTACATGCCATGTGATATTGTCTTTCATGACGATTTGCCAGATACCCCTTGATGCTGCACTGGCTGTCATGGCATGAAAGGCCCATTTACGCTCTGTCTTTACAAATGGCAAGATACTCGAAATATTTGCTGGTGTCCATTGCAGCACTTCTCATGTTCGATCGGATAATATCCTGATCGATCACGATACGTCGGAATGACAACAGGGCGAATACAGCCGGGTTTTGAATACATCCTATGATCCCCTTTTTGCCTTTCAAAGACAAATCCATCCTGAAGAAAGATACATTCCAGAATTTTCCAGTGTATGGGGGTTATGCGTGGCAATTGCTGCAACATCCTGTCGTGGTCAATAGTTCAATGGGAACATCGATATATTTGCTTTCCGGATAGTCCGCAATTTTTTTGCCAGTTCTGCCCGGTCTGAAGCCGCATTCCTTCAACACACTATCAAGCGTACCTCTTTCAAAGCATGACACAAGAAACAGCGACAATGCGTCATTCAGATTTTGTTTGGCCTTTTCCTCTGTTTCACCCTGGGTTATGACATCGAGAATGGGGCAGGATGCAATCCACCAGTTTTTTTTCTTTTTCATCAGCATTGGCAGCTTCATGGTCATTATCATTTTTTTCATTTCATGGTCTCCTGCTTTTTGTTCAAAGTCTTTCTCTGTCTTCATATCGTTTCGAAAACCAAATTGCAACTGAAGACACCCGGAGAAACCCCACAATCCAATCCATCCCCATGACCCGGTTTGAAATTTCGACATCCCCCATATCTCCATCATTTTTTTGATTTTCACGGAACATTGCCCAAGTGCCGCCTGTAGGTCAGGTTGGCCGGTTGTTTGGCCTACCTGACTGCCGCAATGCAGGTTGTGGAATGGTGTCAGGGAGCCGCAAAAAACCGCGGCGCCCTGACCTACCCGCTCAGGAATTATCAGATTTAATGAGGGAGTCGGTGGGTGCTAAAGAATATGGTGTTCTTTCAAAAATCCCAGAACATCCGTCCAAAACACGGACCAGTCGGGCGGGCAGTCGTTATGACCGCTGTCATAGGGTATCAGCCTGCTGTTTCTGGCTGCTGAATGAAGTGTTTGGGCATGCTGAAAGGGTATGATTTCATCCTGCCTGCCATGAAGGATCAACACCGGATGATCATATTGTTGAATGAGCGACAGATTGTCCATGGGATCACGGACCAAAAAGGGGGGAAGGCCGTATCTGACGGCAAAGGATCGAATGCTGGTGAATGTGGACATCAGAATCAGGGCGGCTGACGGCCGGATCCTGGCAAGACGGCATACGGCGCCTCCGCCGATGGACCGGCCAAGCAAAATGATCCGGGAGGCATCCACGCGATTTTGCCTCACCAGCAGATCATATGCCGCAGTCATGGACCGGCTGATGCTGGCCTCGGACGGGGTTCCGGTTGAGCGGCCGTACCCCGGATATTCCACCAGCAGGAGGTGAATGCCATTTTGAGAAAACCGGTTCAGCGGTTCTACCCAAAAATCAATCAGCTCTGCATTGCCATGTGCAAAAATCACTGCCGGGCACAGAGACCGGCTTTGGTTTTCCGCCGCCGGAACAAACCATGCCTCAACCGTTTCTTTTTCGGTCTTGACGGTCCAGCGGTCAATATCTTTCGGCAGTGACAATCCGGCGGCAACAGGTATCATGCCGCGCGGAAATATCATGGACCGCTGCATGAAAAACAACAGGCCGGCATACGCCGCATACAGTCCGGCAAGGGTTAATATGACATTTACCAGCCTATATCCCCTTTCCGACAATCTTTGGATCATTTTCAAGCCGTTTCTGAATTCCCTTGCCGATGTTGTAGGTCCGGCTGAACTCTGACCAGAATTCATTGTCTTTGCGTTTCCAGTCCGGCCCGAACCGCTCATCAAAATACGCACCCAACTTTTTGAATAACAGCTCCCAAGGTGGAACGCCATTTTGATAGGCATTCAGCAGATCTTCCAGCAGGGTATCCAGTTCCGCCAGTGTTTCTTTGGGCAGGTAAGATATCGCACCTTTGCGGATCGATGCAATAAGGGTCTCCGGTGTTATGGCATGGGCTGTCAGCATGACCGTGGGAATTCCCCCATGTACCGTCTCTTCCAGAAGCTGAAGCCCGTTGACACCCATGATGTCCAAGATTGCCAAGTCATACCGGTGCTCCCTGATCATCCCGGATGCGGTCTCATAATCCCTGGCCTTGTCAATACTGGCCATATCCAGTATATCCTCGATGGTTTCCAGCACATCTTCTTCGTCATCCACGATCAGAATGCGCTTTCCCTTCAGCAACGACGGGGCTTCCGCCATAAGATCACCTCCAAAAGAGTTTTAAGTTTCAAGTTTCAGGTTTTAGGTTTTAAGGCCGGACAACAGGAAAGAGTCGGCTGTCAGGAATGTGCAAAGGGCTGCGACATACTGACTTGGCGGCTATGCTGCAAAACGAAGCATTTCAAGTGTGATTCCCTTGCCTGATTCCTCTCTGGCATGACTCAGTATTGCCCTGTTAACTTCAGATGAAATATATTCTTCTCCGCAGTTGCTGCAAATCTGAGCGGGAACATTTTTGAAAACCAGGGTGGTATCATCTTTTTCCAGAAGAACAGTTGTATATCCACTTTCTGTCATGCCGTTTCTGCAAATTGCACACTTCATTTTTTTCTCCATGAAAAATCAGATTTCCATCTTGATATATCCGGTTCATAGGCTGTAATAATCACAATTATTCTTTCGGTATGATTTATTCCCGCAACCACATGCAGAGGTTTACCTTCTGATGTCTGCCCGTTAATCAGAAAGCTTGGAAGAGGAAAGTCTTCTTCATACCGTTAAATAATTTTCCCATTTTTCAAGATAGTCTCAACATCATCTTCATGAATGCTCCGTTGAAACATTCTTTTTGTAGCATGAATTCTGTATTCAATAACATACTCATCAATAGATTTGCCTATAACATCAAATAGTTTTGCCATTTATAACCTGTTATTTCATATGCGGTCAAAACGGTTTCATGAAACCGGCAAAACCATACGGAATACGGCGCCATTTCCTTTATTGCTGAATACCGAAACATCCCCATTCATGCATCTGGCCATGATACGGGCCCCGGCAAGTCCCAGGCCATGACCGGTTCTGGAAAGCTTTTCAGGTGTCTTTACCTGGGTGTATCGTTGAAAAACCGCTTCATGGTGCTCGGAATCGATGCCAGGGCCATCGTCCTGAACGTTCACAATCAACTGCCTATCTTTTTTTGACACGTCAATACGCAATTTTTTCTTCCGGTAATACAGCGCATTTTTAATCAGGTTTCCAACAATCTGACTGAATTTTATCCGGTCCTGCAATATTTCCAGGGATGCCGTATCGGGATCTATCTCCAACAAAATGCCTTCTGCCGCCAGAATCCGCATCTGATCACATCTGTCCTTCACCGCCAGTAACTGATCATGGATGGCCGGGCACTGGGTTTCAACCGCTTCCACAAGGCTTTCAAAAACCGCTTCCCCGGGGCAAAAAGACATACAGTTCAGGCATCCTGCCTGGGATCTGCCAATTTCCAGAAGACTGTACATCATGCTTCTGGTTTTCTGGGCATTGCGAAGGACCCGCCTGAGCGTTTTTTCCTGCTTTGCAGACAGTGGTCCATTGGTTTCCCGGCGTTCCAGCAGGGTCCGAACGCCGGTTTCAATGACCGAAACCGGATCCTTTAAATCATGAATCAACAGTTCGATCTGCATCTCCCGAAAAAATCGGCCCTGATCAGACAGATGGTCGCTATTTTTTGACATCTTCCATATCCGTAACGATATCTGAAAAATGAATTACGTTTTTGGTGTTATTTTTAAGCATGGCGCTCCTTTTATGGGTGCCCCCTGAATATTGTCTTATCTACCAGATGACCGTAAGATACTGCGAACGGGCAATGACGGGATCGTTAGTTAGCAAGGGTAATTCTCTTTATAATTGGCAAATTCTTCTTCCAAATGGATTAGAGAATTCATCTCCATTGCGTGCAACTCATCATATACGCTCAATTGAGATGGTCCGGATTGTGCTTGCCTGCGGCATCGCTTGATTTTAAGGAATTCAACAAAATCAAGAACTTCCTGCAATGCATCTGGGGAAAGATATTCAACTTCTTTAATGAGAGTATTTTTGATGTCTGTTGTTGTCATATCCATTTAACTTGCCTTACATATGAAACCCCACGGTAACCGTGGTTCCGCCGGACGCCAGACAGTCTTCCACGCGATTGCAGAACCGGCACAGCAACACATCACCCGGGCAGAGGTCCTCGTTTCTGGGAATATACCGGCAGCGGGTCGAGGACAGGTGGATGGAAAAATGATATCGTTCGGAAAATATCTTCATTCGAAGCAGATCAAATCCCCGTCCCCCCGCATTGAAATCATACGGTTTTTTGGTGGAATATTCAAGCGTTCCCCGGGTTGTGACATGACTTTGAAAAATCAGTTTCTGGTCATCGGCGGTTATGCCGACACCAAAGTCGGCCACCGTCAACTCCGGGCCGCTGCTGCCGTTTGCCACCCGAACATCTATCCGACTGTTGTCCGGCGTGTTTTCAACCGCATTTCGAATGAGTCCGACAATCACCTTCGTCAAGACATCCGGCGGGATGAAAACCGGAGAGGTCTTTCTCAGGTCAAGATTCAGATTGCATTTCCTGCCACTGTACTCAAATTGTATCTTCTCGATCAACTGCTTTGTGAATACGGCCAGATCAATTTCTTCAGGGATGGCATCTTTCGGGCCAAAGAGGGTATCGATACGCTGGCGCAGGCGGTCCACGATCCGATCCTCACCAATCTCCTCAACCAGAACTTCCAGCTCATCCCTGCAAACCTCCAGCAGATCCGACATCATATGGTAGGCCCGAAAATCTTTCTGACGTAGAATATCCTCGATCTCATACTGCATCTCCAGAATCCGATCCAGATTCCGGGCTGCCCGATCCAGAATTCGTTTGACTCCCGGAATAGTGTCGGATGGCAGGCGGCTTTTCAGCAGACCAATGGAAGCGGACAATACCGAGACAGGGGTTTTCAGTTCATGGGACAGGTGGTGAATGACTTTTTCTTTGGCCCAGTTGAGACTTTGGACCTCTTCGTAGGATTTCTTCAGTTCTTCATTGATGATGGCATTTTCGATGGGATAGGCCACTGTCGTAGCGATGGCGCTCAGGAGCTCGACATCGGCTTCAACAAATCCGCCATTGATTTTATTGACGGCGCACAGCACGCCAATGATGCGGTCTGATGTGCGTACGGGAACATCGAGCATGTTTTGGGTATGATATCCGGTTTCATGATCGACAAATGAAAAAAAATAGGGACTTTGGGATGTATCCGGGACAATGAGCGGTTGACCGGTTTGATAGACATGTCCGGCAACCCCCCTGTCAATCGGAAAGCGGATTTCCTTCATGCGTTGACCGGTTCCGGAATCGCCAAAATTGGTGGCCCGAAAATAGAATTCCTTGCGGTCATCGTCCAGCAAAATCACGGACGCGCCATCAACCGCCAGCAGTTCCTTGACTTCGCGGATAATGAAATCCAGCCGGTCATCCAGGCGCCGGAACTGGTACAGGGCCCTGGCAATTCGAAACATGGCCTGATTGACCCGGCTGACCCGCTTTTCTGCAGTGACATCCCGAAGCGTGATGACCTGGCCGGCAGGCTGGCCGGCTTCGTCATAAAAAATGGCGCCATCGATCACGATGTCGAGCAACCGGCCATCCCGTGTCAACCGCTGGGTCTCGATCCCGTATATCACCCGTTCTGCCAGCAGGTGTTTCAGGCCTTCCCGGGTTTCTTCCTTCAGATGCTCCGGGACAAACGGAATATGCCTGCCTTCCAGTTCTTTCAGAGTCCAGCCGAATACCTTTTCAAAGGCCGGATTCAGATAGGATACCGTACTGTCCAGATTGAATACAAACACCGGATCCGGCAAAAAATTCAAAAATGCACGATACCGCTGCTCGGCGGCAAAACAGGAATTTGAATTTGTAAGATCGCTGTCGGATGTCACGGGATACCTTTGGGATAGGCTGAAGACTGAAGGCTGAGGGCTGAAGGGGAGGCAGGTGACAGAAAGCCTGATAGTTTATATTTACCTTCAGTCTTCAGTCTTCAGCCTTCAGCCTTCAGCCTATATTTTTTACCGCAGATGCCGTGGCCTTTCGTCAACCACTCTCAATGCCTTGCCTTCGCTTCTGGCAATGAATTTGGGCTCAACCAGATTGACCTCGATACTGATGCCCATCATTCCCCGAATATGTCCGGCAACCTTGGATTCCACCTGGAGCCGTTTTTCAGGACCGGCATCATAGACATCCTTTTTTCCTTCGACCTGAACCACCAGTTGATCCAGATATCCTTTTTTCCTGACAACCAGCCGGTATTGCGGTTCAACCTCGGGAATTTCCAGAAGCAGAGACTCGATCTGGGAAGGAAACACATTGACGCCGCTGATGATGAGCATGTCATCGGTTCTGCCCGAGAGCTTTTCCATTTTCAATAGGGTTCTGCCGCAGGAGCAGGGTTCCTTGATAAACCGGGTGATATCCTTGGTTCGATACCGGAGAATCGGCATGGCCTGTTTCTGAAGAGATGTAAACACCAGTTCCCCTTTTTCACCCAGTGGCAGCGGCTCGAATGTCACCGGATCAACCACTTCGGCCAGAAAATGATCTTCATTGATATGCAGACCATTCTGCTCGATGCAGTCAAACGCAACACCCGGACCGGAAAGCTCGGTCAACCCGTAAGCCTCCATGGCCTTGATGCCCATTCGCTCCTCGATTTCGTTCCGCATGGCAATTGTCCATGGTTCCGCCCCGAATACGCCGACCCGGAGGGGAAGAGACCGGATGTCCACCTTCAGTTCCTCTGCCCGCTCGGCAATGGTCAGGGCATAGGACGGGGTGCTGAACAGGACGGTTGCACCAAAGTCTTTCATCAGGGTAATCTGACGTTCTGTCAGTCCGGAGCTGGTCGGTACAAGGGTACAGCGGAGTTTGGCAGCGCCCTGATGAAACCCGAATCCACCGGTAAACAGGCCATAACCATAGGCATTCTGAACGATATCATCTTCACGGACACCTGCGGCAAAGAGATTTCGGGCCATACACTCGGACCAGTTCTCCAGATCACTTTCGGTATAGGGGCCGGTGATGGGCTTTCCGGTCGTTCCGGATGATGCATGGACCCTTACGACGTCTTTCAGTGGCACCGCACATAATCCAAACGGATAATTGTCCCGCAGATCGTTTTTAACCGTAAACGGCAGTTTGGCCACATCCTCCAGATGCTGGATATCGTTTGGATGCACATTCAGTTCATCCAGTTTCCGGCGGTAAAAGGGAACCTGCTCATACGCCCATGCAACCGTTTCCTTGAGTTTTTTAAGTTGCAACTTTTTTAAATCGGCTACCGGCATGCTTTCAATCGTGTCATTCCAGAACATACGATCTCTCCTTGAATACCAACAGGTTGGGGGATAAATTATGAATTTTGACGAAAACCCATATCAAATGCCTTGAGATTGACATCCAGAAATGCGGGTTTTGTTTTGGATCGAATCGCCGCCTTGACGGTTTCGGCTGTCAACGGCAGTACGCCGGTTCGGATCAATGCGCCCAAAAGAACGATATTGACGGCCATGACATTGCCGGCCTCTTTTGCCATGGCCGCCGCATCCAGTGCAATCAGTTTTGCGGTTTTGGCCCGGATCAACGCCTGAAGTTGGTTCAAATCCGGATAAACACCTTTTCCGATGGCTACGGTAAAGGGTGGAAGCGGGCTGATGTTGGTGACGACGATGGTTTTGGAATTGCATTTATTGAGGGCCCGAAGGGTTTCAGACGGTTCAAAGCCGACCAGCACATCCGCCTCGCCATCCGAGATGATCGTGCTGCCGGCTTTCCCAAAAATAAGTGATGATTCGACAACGCCGCCCCGCTGAGCCATTCCATGAATTTCACTCATTCGAAACGGAATTCCGGAAAGGAGCGCCGCTTCGCCCAGCACACTGGAAGCCAACAGATTTCCCTGACCGCCTACTGCGACAATGATCAGTCTTGTTGTATCAGACATGGTTAAAATCCCTTAATTTTAAAAAGTTC
>JBFXFK010000067.1:9233-25393 GCA_050179135.1 Desulfatirhabdiaceae bacterium
GATATGTGTTACGCTTTCAATGGAACAATGGCGTTTTCCGGGCAGATCTGGGCGCATACCGCACACCCGGCGCACATGACCGGATCGATTTTGACCCGTTCATTCTCGATGAAAAATGCCGGACATCCCAGCAGATTGACACAGTTCCGATGATTTTTGCATTTATCATTGATGGTAAATGGTCTGGATTTGGCTTTTTTAAGACTTTTGGCATACAGCGTACACATCTCTTTGGCAATGACAACGGAAACCCCTTTAAAATTCAGGGCTTCTCGAATTGTCTCGATACTTTTGCCGACCTTGTACGGGTGAACCACCGATATGTGGGGAACGCCGATGGCCTTGACGATTTCCTCGATGGACAGTCTGCCGTATCCATCCAGTTTCATCAGACTCATATCGACACCGGGGTTGGGCTGGTGTCCGGTCATGGCCGTGATGCCGTTATCCAGAATGACCAGGGTAAAATTGTGCTGGTTGAATACCGCGTTGATCAGGCCGGTGATGCCGGAATGAAAGAATGTCGAATCACCGATAAACGACACGACTTTCTGGTCGGAAACCCGGGAAAATCCGCAGGGAGTGCTGGTGGACCCGCCCATGCAGATCAAAAAATCACCCATTCCCAATGGCGGCAGAAATCCCAGTGTGTAACACCCGATATCGGTCGGATAAATGGTGTCGAGTCCTTCCGCCGCTTTTTTGACCTCGTAGAAGGTGGCCCGATGAGAACATCCGGCGCATAAATTGGGGGGACGCTGGGGAATTTCCGGAACATCCGAAATATCCACAACCGGCTCCGGCGTGTAGGGAACACCAAAATAATTGGCGATGACCTCACGAACCTGTCTGGGGTTGTATTCATAGAGCCTTGAAAAAAGGTTCTTGTCCTTGCCCCTGATCGGAATCATGATGCCGGATTCCTGGGCGATGGATCGAACAGACTCTTCCATATACGGTTCGCCTTCCTCAACGATCAGGACTTTTTCGCAGTCCTTTAAAAATGAGGAAATCCGGTGGGTCGGCATGGGATGGGAAAATCCAATCCGCAATACCCGTGTCCGGTCGCCAATCTTCAGATCATCGATGGCATCCTGAACATAGGCATCGCTGACACCGTTGCAGATGATGCCCCATTTGCCACTTCCGGAAATTCGGTTATATTCCGAGGTCTCGGATATCGCCAGTGCCTTGTCCAGATTGGCCAGAAGCCTGACATGAAGTTTTCGCGAAACTGCGGGAACCGTCACATAACTGAACGGATCTCTTTTGAAGGCGCCTTTTGTAACACGGGGTTTGATGGCGCCAAGGGTAACCGGTGCTGTCGAATGATTGATCCGGGTGGTGGTCCGAAACAGAACCGGCTCCTGGAGTTTTTCGGACAGATCGAATGCATACCCGATCATGTTCTTGGCCTCTTCCACGGAAGACGGTTCCAGGATTGGAAGGCCGGACAGCTTGCCATAATACCGGTTATCCTGCTCGTTCTGGCTGGAAAACATGAACGGGTCATCTGCGGTCAGAATCACCAGTCCGCCCGTTACGCCAACATATGCCAGGGTCATCAGTGCATCGGCAGCCACATTCAAACCCACGTGTTTCATCATGCACATGGTGCGAACGCCGCAGTTGGCGGTTGCAGCCGCCACCTCCAGCGCCACTTTTTCATTGGTGCTGTATTCGAAATACAGATCACATTCCTGGGACATCTGAAAAAAATTGAGCGAAATTTCGGAAGAAGGTGTCCCGGGATAGGTTGTGGTCACGGCGACACCCGCCTCGATGGCGCCCCGGGCAATGGCTTCATTGCCAAGGAGCACCATTTGTGAACCGGGTTTGTCAGTCAATAATTTATGCATAAAATCGATCCTTAATGAAAAAGTGAACAATGTTCAGTGATAAAGATAAAACAATGCGCGGTTCTTCCGCCGGATGACAGAAGGACGGGCGCGTAGCTTTCAAAGACTGAAGGTTGAAGGCTGAAGACTGAAGGCGCCGCTTACAGCATTCAGGCTGAGCAGCCGCCGGGCGGCTTCTCTATACTCACTACTCATCTCTCAATACTCATCAATCCGTTTTTCTGCGGGTATAAATGGTTTGGTAGCGGTCTGCGGATGCGGTCATGCATGCGGTGCATCCGGGCTCATTTTCCGGATCAAAGGGCTCGAGGCGAACCTCGAACCCGATTTCCTCATACATGGAAACGACATCGGAAAGACGGGGCTCATCCAGCGAATTTTGCCGCTCCCATCCTTCCAAAGCCAGTATCTCATCCCGCTGACCGTACATGATCGATCAGGCCCCTTTGAACTCGGGACGTTTTCGTCCGGCAGTACTCAGTCCTTCCAGGGCATCTGCCGTTGAAAAAATTTCGGCCAGTCGTCCCAGCTCGATTTCCACGGCATCCGGCATGGATTTGCCAATCTGCATATCGATGATTTCATTGGAAATCCGTAATGCAATCGGCGCCTTGAAGCCAAGGGTTTTGGCGACTTTGGCTGCCAGATCCGCGGGTGCATTTTCCGGTTGTTTGCCGGACAGCAGCCGGGTTACGTTTTCCGACGAGAACATCGCGGCCATGGGCAGGAATTTTTCCGGCAGTGTTCGTGATCGATACTTGTCGGGTTTTGGTGCAGCCATCATATCCCGGATGGCCTGATTGACATTCGCCGGATCCACAACAGCCGCAACGATCCCCAGGGCCCGGGCATCGGCCATATTGATGCCGAATCCGGTAAATACATAGTACTTTGCCATTTCGGGACCGACATGCCGGGTCATGCGAAGCATGCCGCCCAGTCCGGGATAAATGCCGATGCCGGTTTCCGGAAACGCCATGGACCCGGCCGGAGTGGCAATGATGGCCTGGCATGAAAGCGCCAGCTCACTCCCGCCGCCAAGAGACAGGCCATCCAGAAGGGCAATCGTCAACTTGGGGGAATTTTCGATGCGCAAAAACAATTCATGACCTTTTCGGGTAAAGGCCACGATGTCCGGAATGCGGTTTGCTTTGATGTTGTTGACAAAATAGCGGATATCCGCACCGGCCACAAATGCCTTGCCGGCACCCTGAAACACGATGGCCCGGACATCATCGCGCGTTTCGGCTTCGGTAAATTGCTGATCCAGTTGGGCCACAACGGTTTCATTGAGCGCATTCATGGCTTCCGGCCGATTCAGCGTGATGGTGGCGACACCGTCTTTGACCTCCAGATCCACAAATCTGAAGTCAAAGGGTTTTCCCAAATTTTTCTGCTTTTCCAGCAAAGACGGCATCTTGAAATCGGCATATTTTTCCGTGATGGCCTTGACCACGTCATACGTCTTGCCGATGCCGATGCGGTTCATGATTTCAAATGGGCCCATGAGCCAGCGAAGACCAATTTTGGCGCCCCGGTCCGTATCTTCGATACTGGCCACGCCCTCATCCACCAGTGCCGCGGATACGCCCAGGCAAACGCCCAGCATGCGGTCGATGACAGCCTGAACCCGGGTTTCATCCACTGCGCCGTCAAGCGACCAGTTTTCCTTTTTTTCCATCTGTTCTTTCAGGGTTCTGCAGGGCGCATAAAACGGACCCAGTTCATTACCCAGGGTGGTTGCGGCATGAACCGCGATGGGAATACCGGTCACATTCATGAGCTGAAACGGGCCCATACCGATTTTGAAGGCGCGTTTGGAGGCTTCCTCAATTGTCGGAATATCGGCCACTTTTTCTTCCAGCAGACGCACCGCCTCATTCAGAAACGGCACAAAAAACCGGTTGACGGCAAACCCGGGCGCATCTTTGACCACAATGGCGGTTTTGCCATGAAGCTTGGCTGCCAGAACCGATTTTTCAATGGTCCCGGGACTGGTTCCCTCGTGGGGAATGACTTCTAGAAGGCGGTTTTTGGCCGGATGATAGAAATAATGCAGGCCGATAAACCGGTCTGGCCTGGAGATCTGTTTGGCAAATTCCCGGACATAAAAGCTGGAGGTGTTGGTGGCCAGAATGGTTTTGGGGGAGCAGATCGCATCCAGTTTTTTGAACAGGTCGCTTTTGACGCCCTTGTCCTCAAAAACCGCTTCGATCACCAGATCGGCATCGGCGACCTGATTCATGTCTGTCGTGGCCGTGATTCGGGACAGAATTTCGTCAACCTTGGCCTGTGTAAAAATCTTTCTTTCGATTCCCTCTTTTAAAAGACCGGTGATGATTCCCAATCCACGCTGAACAAATGCTTCCTGGGTGTCGATCATGACAACCGGAATGCCTTCCTGTGCAATTTTCTGGGCAATTCCGCTTCCCATGTTTCCGGCGCCGATAACGCCAATTTTATTGATCTGGGACATGCAGCCTCCTGTTATATGTTTTTCCAGACAGGTTTACGTTTTTCATCAAAACTGGCAATGCCTTCCAGTGTGTCTTCGGTTTTCATCAGGGTATTGAGAAAGAGATCACTGACGCCGGCCAACGCCTTGTCAAAATCCATTCCCAGATGTTTTTTGACCGCCAGCTTGTTCATCCGAAGAATCAGGGGGCTGCTGGACTTGATCTCTGCCACCAGTTTGTTGACCGCAGTTTCAAACTGGTCATGGGGCACAGACTGGCTGATCATGCCAAGCGCCAGGGCTTCATCCGCGTTGAATCGTCTGCCGGTCGTGCAGATTTCGATGGCCTTTGCCGGACCAACCAGTGCCGGCAGCCGAATGGCGGCATAGGGTGGAAAAAAACCCAGTTTGACTTCCGGCTGACCAAAAACCGCCTGTTGTGAGGCGATAATCATGTCACAGGCAATGGCCACTTCCATACCGCCCCCCAGACAGGCGCCCTGAACTGCTGCTATGGTGGGAACTGTCAATTCATCAATCAACTGAAAAATCCGGTTGAACGACGCAATCATGTCATTCACCATATCCGGTTTGTGATCCCCGACTTCCACCCCTGCGCACCAACTGGGGCCTTCCCCGAATATCACGACACATTTGAGGGAAATATCGTTTTTGAGGGATTCCAGAACCTGGTTCAGTTCATTCATGGTTCCGATATTCAGGACATTGTGTTTGGGTCTGGCCAGCCAGATGCTGGCGACGCCCTCTGCAACAACCAATTTGATGGTCTTTTGATCTGACATCATTGTTTCTCCCTGTTTTCAGTCTCGAATGAACAACGTCATATTCCATAAAAAAGCTACATCTCAGCTATCTTGTATCTGCAAAATTGTCAAGAAAAAACTCTTTCCAGAATGCGGGTATGTTGATTTGAATGGTGTGGTGAGCGCTTTGGAGCAATTTTTAGGTCTGATCCCGTTGTTGGAAACGGTTGGAAGCGATTCGATTCCGATGGGTAAAATACCTACGATGGGAATTCCGGAAGGGTCAAACAGAAATGAAAAGGGTGGAAAAACAGGGCCGGTATCGATGCGTTTTGCATGTTCAATTCCGGCCCGACTTCAATCAAGCTGATAGGCCTGTAGGTCAGGTTGGCCGGTTGTTCGGCCTACCTGACATTGGCTGGAACGCATTCCGGCTGTTTGGCTTGTCAGGGAACTCCCGTTGGTCGCACCCTGACCTACCCGCTTCCCAATGCCGGAATTGGACATTTACCGATTAAACTTTGTGCCTTTGCCCCTTTGCACCTGAACAGCCATTTTCACGGTAAAAATCATATCTACGCCTTTTTGAAAACATAATTGAGCTGTCCATTGGGCAGTTTGTTGGCAACCGTGGTCATGGGCATGCCAATTCTGATTTCACTGTCATCCAGGGCGCTGTCGAGACGTCCAAAAACCCGATAATCTCCGTAATCCAGCAGGGCGATACAATACGGCAGGTCACCGTCAAACCCCATGGGTGCGAATTTCAGACGGCTATAGGACACCAGCTTCCCGGTGCCACTGACTTCCTGCCATTTCATATCATTGGACAGACAGCCACAACAATCGGCCCGGGGCGGGAAAAAGGTTATGTTGCAGGTGTTGCAATGGGTCGCCATCACCTTTCCATTTTCCAGATGGTCAATAAAGTCGTTCACCTTGGTCAGGGTGGTGAAGCTGACCGTACCGAATTTGCCAAAACGGACATCCGCTTCTTTTTTTGGTTTGCTCATGACTCCCCCAGCTTACTGGTTACCCAATATGGTTACATTTCCGTAAATTCCAACACCGCCGATGTTATGAACCAGTCCGATTTCCGGCTCCTTGACCTGCATGACTCCGGCTTCACCGCGCAACTGAAGAACAATCGTTCGAATCTGGCTGCCGCCTGTCGCGCCGATGGGATGACCCTTTGAAAGCAGTCCGCCGTCAACATTGATCGGAATGCTGCCTTCCCGGTAAGTCTCCCGGCTTTGAATCAGGTCTTTTCCTTCACCGGGTTTGGCAAATCCCAGGTTTTCGTAGGCCATCATCTCCGCAATGGTAAAGCAGTCATGCACTTCCGCCACATCGATGTCTTTTGGACCCACACCGGCCATTTTGTAGGCCGCCGCCGCTGCCTGTTCCGCAGCCCGCAGGCCGGTGAACAGATCCCTGCCGGTCAGATTGACACTGGCGCTGGCGGTTCCGATACCCAGAATCCATATGGGTTTTTTGCTGAACAGCCTGGCTTTCTCTTCGCTGGCGACAATGATGCATGACGAGCCGTCTGCATTGGCGCAGCAATCCCCAACCCGCAGGGGGCTGGCCACCGGACCGGCCATGATATCCGCGGGGTCGGTGAACATTTCCGCGGTGACCGGCTTTCGATAAACGGCCCGATCATTGATTTGGCCGTATGTGGCGGACTTGACGCGAATGGCTGCCAGATCTTCCAGCCGGGTTCCGTATTTTTCCATATGGGCCTGGGCGTACATGGCGTAATATGCCGGCATCATGGTTCCAAAGGGACTTTCCCATTGAATATCCGCACCACGTCCCATCCGCTCCTGGGATTCGGCGGAAGAGATTTCCGACATTTTCTGAAATCCCAGTACGGCTACCACATCATGGAGGCCCGATGCCACCAGGGAATAAGCCAGTTTCAATCCCGTGCTGCTGGATGAGCACAGGGTTTCCACATAAAAGGTGGGTTGGGGATTGAGTCCCAGATATTCCGCCAGAATTCCGGATGGCGACCGCTGTTTGTCATACTCCGGCGCCGAACAGACAACCGACGCATCGATATCCTTTGCGGTGATCCCGGCATCCGTCACGGCTTCCCGGAACCCTTCAAAAACCAACTCCCGAATCGATCCGGGATAACTGCGGACAAAATGGCTCTGTCCCACACCAATAATTCCAACTCTGCCCATGATATTTCCTCTCTTTTGAATCGAACGACATTATTTCACGGCAAAACTAAATGTACTGGCCGCCGTCAACCTTGATGACTTCTCCGGTAATATGCCGGGCCTTGTCCGATGCCAGAAAAGCGATCACATTCGCCAGATCTTCGGGTTGCCCCACCCGTTTCAGTACAATTTCGGCCATGGCCAGATCAATAATCTTGTCCCGGGCATCCGATCCTTTCAACATGGCGGTTTCAATCAAACCGGGCGCAACCGCATTGACATTGACGCCAAAAGCTCCCAGTTCCTTGGCAACCGCCTTGGTATAACCGATGATTCCGGCCTTGGACGCGGAGTAATTGGTCTGCCCGAATTTTCCCCGCATGCCGTTTATCGATGTCACATTGATGATTTTGCCATACTTCTGATCTTTCAACAGCGGCGCGACATGGCGGGTAAAATTGAAATAGCCTTTCAGATTGACCTCGATGACCCGGTCCCACTGCTCTTCGGACATTTTCCAGCATACCCCGTCCCAGTTCATTCCGGCATTGTTCACCAGAATATCGATTCGGCCAAAAGCGTCCATGGCGGCCCGAACCACCTCTTCCGCCTGTGTAAACGAGGAAATGTCACACGGTACGGCCAGTGCCTTTCTCCCCATGGCTTCAATCTGAGTTTTTACCTGGTCTGCCTCCTCCTTGTGACTCCGGTAGGTCAGGCACACATTGGCGCCTTCCTGAGCCAGCATCAGCGAAGCCGCCGTGCCGATGCCCTGTGATCCACCGGTAACGATGGCATTTTTCCCTTCTAACAACATAACTCCTCCTGTGACCGAATCCAAATTAATGTTTCAAAAATGGGGATTTATTTCTAATAAAGCTACTTTACAGCTATATTGTATCCTGTAAATTGTCAAGAAAAATGTCTGAACCGGCAGGCATGTCAGGTATTAATCTTCTGTCCAAATCGTAAAACGGATACAAAATTCAAAATATGTTGATGTGATGTTATTTGACCCGTTATAGTGGTTTTGAAGTTTTGAAGACGTCAAAATTTCATTTTGACACTTCAGCAAACAAAATTTGAACCAAGCCCAATAAACCTGTTTCGCTGTTATGGCAAAAAACCCGCCACATATGCGCAAATCCTTCACAGGAGTGAACAGCATGACCACTGCTTTAACCACATCCCGGCAGACCATCAATGATCATGTTCGGGATCATGTCCGATGCATCGCCGAAACCACCTCATTTTTAAAACAGCGTATACCGTTTACCCCGCGGATGGGAATGATCAGTGGAACCGGGCTGTCCGACAGTTCCAGAAGGCTCGAGATTGAAGCTTCGTTTGACTATGCCGAGATTCCGCATTTTCCGGTTTCAACCGTGGAAAGTCATCGTGGAAAGCTTGTTTTTGGAAAATTGGGTGGAAAACCGGGGGTTATCATGCAGGGCCGGTTTCATCTCTATGAAGGATATTCCCCGCTTGAAGTCATTTTTCCCATTCGGGTCATGAAGCAGTTGGGTGTCGATACCCTGATTCTTTCCAATGCCTCGGGCGGGCTCAATCCCCGGTTGTATGCCGGTGATATTCTGATGATCCGGGATCACATCAACCTGACTGGCGACAATGCGCTGATCGGGAGTCATCAGGACATACTGGGTGACCGGTTTCCGGACATGAGCGGGGCCTATTCCGCAGATTTGCGTGATAAACTGCGAAAGATTTCAGAAAAACTGAATATTTCGCTTCAGGAAGGGGTTTATGTTGGACTCAAAGGCCCGTCCCTGGAAACACCGGCGGAAGTCCGGTTTTTGAAACTGATCGGCGCGGATGCGGTCGGATTCTCCACGGTGCTGGAGACAATCGCCGCAGTTCAGGCAGGCATGAAGGTACTGGGGATTTCCGTCGTGACCAATGTGCATGATCCGGACAATCCAAAACAGTCCATTATCGGAGATATCATTGCGGTGGCGGAAAACGCTTCGGAAAAAATCGAGGCGCTGGTTGCCGGCATGATGGCGGAAATGTCGGAATGACAGGGTATGAAAATGCTGAAATGCGGTGATCTCACAGGGCATCTCCGCATCCCGCAATTTCCGTATTGCTGAGCGGCGGCTATTTTACGCGTTCCACATATTGCCCGGTCCGTGTGTCGATGCGGATCACCTCACCTTCTTCGACAAACGGGGGTACCTGAAGCACATAACCGGTTTCCAGCGTGGCCGGCTTGGAATCACCGGATGCCGTGTCGCCCTTGGCCCAGGGATCGGCCTTGACAATTTTTAATTCCATAAAGATGGGAAGCGTGACGCCGATGGCCCGTTCCTGAAAGAGCAGAATATTGCAAACCGTATTTTCCTTTAAAAAGTGGATACATTCACCAACCTGTTCGGCTGTCAGAAAATCCTGGTCATAGGTGGAGGTGTTCATGAAACAGTACCGGTCCCCATCGGCATAAAGATATTCCATTTCATGTTCTTCCAGTTGGGCTTCGTTAAACTTTTCTCCGGACCGGTAGGTCCGTTCGAACTGGGCGCCCGTCACCATGTTTTTAAGCCGGCACTTGTAAAGGGCCTGACCTTTGCCGGGTTTGACAAATTCGAACTGAACGACAATATACGGATCGCCGTCGATTTCAATTTTAAGACCTTTTCTGAGATCACTGCTGTCATACATGAACGTACTCTCCTTGATTCCGGCTGGCATTCACACCGATGCTGGCGTTCTCCGCCGCCCGAATGCCTGCTGGAATGTCATTGTTTAATGTGATTTGTTTTCAAATCCGATTCAGCCTGATTCACGGCGGATATCAGTTTTTTGACCTGGTTGATATCTTTTTTGAAGCGGATGGTATTTCCATTGGAATCCAGGGCATTGGTTCCGGTACAACTGTCGATTCCTGCCGGACGGACCTTCATGATTCCCGCATATGCGTTGTCCGGCGTGATACCGCCTGCCAGAATGACCGGAATTTTGACCGACCGGACCATACTGGCCGCGATATCCCAGTCACAGGGTTTTCCGGTAATGCCGATAAAGCCAGTCACAGGCTGATCCGCGGATATCGATTCGGCAGGGGGCTGTTTCCAGGTATCGGTCAGAAGCCAGTCGCTATGCGCCTCGAATGCTTTCGCAAGGGAAAGGGGGTCAACCGGTGAAACAACACCGGTTTCCGGAATCGGAATGGTGCGCATGATTTTGATATCCGGCCGGGCTTTCCGAATATCTTTCTGCAACCCCAGC
Organism: Desulfatirhabdiaceae bacterium; assembly: GCA_050179135.1. GTDB lineage: Bacteria > Desulfobacterota > Desulfobacteria > Desulfobacterales > Desulfatirhabdiaceae > UBA4064. Next base: position 19,732 of record JBFXFK010000067.1, read on the forward strand.
AATGGACTGATATCCACAGATTGGCCGGTGTCATCCCATAAGGCATCACAGAAATGCAGAATATCGGGCTGATACCATTCCATGAGCTGAAAAATCACCTGAGGATCGAAAAACAGTGGAATCAGACTGGACCGGGCCTGAAGTCGATGCGCGGTTTGAATGGCATCCCGGATGGGTGTCTGCTGCCAGCGGGTGGAATCCAAAATCACGCTGCCAATATGGTGAACGCCTTCTGCAATCACCTGGAGGGCTTCTTCAGGCGTCTGTATTTCATAAATCTGGACAATCATCGGGTAACCGGTAACGCGTGAGTGGATATCATGTCATTCCCTGCTTGACTTTTTGCGGCATTCCTACCATATTCAGCCAATTTTCGCAAATTGATTGTTAAGCGACGCCGATTGCGTCCATTTGAAAAAAGTTGAGGAGAGCCATGATACTCATCATTGATTTTGGATCCCAGTATAATCAGTTGATTGCCAGGCGGGTTCGCGAATGCCAGGTTTACTGTCAGATCGATCCGCCGACGATCAGCCTGGATGATGTTCGCTCGCTGAATCCCAAAGGCATTATTCTTTCGGGTGGTCCGGCCAGCATCTATGAAAAAAACAGTCCAAAGGTGGACCCCGGCATTTTCAATCTGGGCATTCCGGTTTTGGGAATCTGCTACGGCATGCAATACATGGTTCATGCACTGGGGGGAACAGTCGAGGAGGCCAAAAATCGGGAATATGGATTTGCAGAGCTGACCATTACCGAATCATCGAAAATTTTCAGCGGTGTCGAATCCATTACGCAATGCTGGATGAGTCATGGCGATTCCATCCTGACACTGCCCCAGGGATTTCAGGTCATCGGGTCAACCATCGGAACCCCGATTGCGGCTACCGAATGGCCCAAAAAAAAGCTGTTTGGCCTTCAGTTTCACCCGGAGGTCGAGCATACGCCTATGGGTCGCGAGATGATCAGCAACTTTCTGTTTGATGTCTGCCAGTGTGAACGCACCTGGACCATGAAATCGTTTGCCCATGACACCATTCAGCACATCCGGGATACCGTGGGGGATAAAAAGGCAATTCTGGGGTTAAGCGGGGGTGTGGATTCTTCGGTCACCGCATTGCTGCTCCACAAGGCAATCGGCAAACATCTGACCTGCATTTTTGTCGATAATGGTCTGTTGCGAAAAAATGAACGTGAAAAACTGAAAAAAACCCTGAAGCAGCATCTGAATATCAATATCCGGTTTGTCAATGCCGCAGGCCGGTTTCTGAAAGCCCTGGAAGGGGTTATCGATCCGGAAAAGAAACGGAAAATAATCGGCAAGGTGTTCATGGATGTATTCGAGGCCGAAGCCGCAACCATTCCGGATGCGGATTTTCTGGCCCAGGGAACCCTTTATCCCGACGTCATCGAGTCACAATCCACGTTTGGCGGCCCCTCATCGATCATCAAATCCCACCACAATGTGGGGGGGCTACCCAAAAACATGAAGCTGAAGCTGATTGAACCTCTCAAATTTTTGTTCAAGGATGAAGTCCGTAAACTGGGGGCGGAAATTGGTCTGCTGGATGAACTGATCTGGCGTCAGCCTTTTCCCGGACCCGGGCTTGCCATTCGCATCATTGGAGAAGTGACACGCAGCCGATTGACAATTTTGCGGGATGCCGACCATGTTTTGCTTGATGAAATACGGAAGTCTGGCTATTATAGACGGCTGTGGCAGTCGTTTACGGTTCTTCTGCCGCTGAAAAGTGTCGGGGTGATGGGGGATCACCGCACCTATGAAAATGTCATTGCCATTCGGGCTGTAACCAGCGTGGACGCCATGACCGCCGACTGGGCCCGACTGCCCCATGACCTCCTGTCCCGAATTTCCAACCGGATCATCAATGAGGTCAAAGGAGTTAACCGGGTCGTCTATGATATCAGCTCCAAACCGCCAAGCACCATCGAGTGGGAATAGGTTTGAATGAACACCAGCAAAAAAAGCAGTTTCGACTTTCCGATTACCCAGGAAGACCGGCCGGACACGCTTTTAAATGATCAGATGGACCACCGGCGCCTGGATATTCTGGGGCGTCGGGTCACGCTGATCACCATCCTGATTCCTATTCTGATCATTCTGATCGGCTTGTTGGGATATCGGGAAATTCGGGGCATGATCAGTCTCAGTCAGGATTTGGGCGCAAAAGAGCTGACCTCTATGGCGCGTAATCTGGAATCCAGCTTATCCAATCTGTCCATCAATCATGCCAAACTGGAATCGGATATTTTTGCCCGATTCGATAAACTGGAAACAACGGTCAACAAGTTCCAGGAAAACCTTCAGAAAATGGAGGCTTCCCTGGATGCTGTCAAAACCCTCAAGGCGGACAAACAGGCAGTTTCCGATGAAATCAACAAGGTTGACACCAAATTTCAGCCGGTTTTAAATGACCTGAAGTCCGAAAATGCCAAAGTGGCTGCAGATGTCGCCAGTCTGAATAAAAAGCTGGCTGCAGATGTTACTGATCTGAATAAAAAGCTGGCTGCTGAAATGGAAAAAATTTCCGAACAGTTCAATGGCATTACCACGGCAGTGGCCGAATGCCAGGCAGATCTGGGGCTGGTATCCGGAGAAAAGGCAGACAAAAAGCAGTTGGATATCACCTTTAAAAATCAGGAAAAACGCATTCAGGACATTGCCGACAAAATGGTCCATACCATGGGTGAGCAGATTGAATCCATGCAGGTGCGCATCAAGGAACTGGAAAAAGCAAAGGCTGTCCCGGAAAAGCCGGCGCCTGCACAGCCGGCACCCAAAAAAGCGCCTGCACAGCCATAACCGGCGATGTTTCATGGCACATAAACGCAACATCCATTGCTTTTCAAATAACGATTTTGAATGCGTTACCGGTCGGGGATGGCCGATAAATGTCTATTCCTTCCCTCCCGTCTTCTAAAAATCATTATCTGAAAAGCGATATCAATGACTCGATTCGCAGAATATCTTCCGGAACATCCACTTCCGGTGAATCGTGCGCTGTCACAACAACCCGGACAGGGTGGCCATACTCCAGTGCTCTCAGTTGTTCCAGTTTTTCGGTATCTTCCAGGGTGCCGGTTGGCAGTTTCCGGAAAATGTCCAGAAACTGTTTTCGGTAGGCATACACGCCCAGATGCTTGAATGTGTCATGGCGGGCAGGCAAATCCCTGGCAAACGGAATGGTTGAACGGGAGAAATACAGGGCATTGCCATAAACATCAAAAACCACCTTCACATCTTTTGGATTGGTGATTTCATCCGGGTTGACAATGCGATATGCCAGCGTGCTCATACCAAGCGCCGGTTCCCGGATCAGGGGGCCAATGACCTCGGATACGCAGTCTGACTGTAACAGCGGCTGGTCACCCTGAATATTGACAACAATATCATCGGGGGACAGATTCAGCAGCATGGCGGCTTCGGCAACCCGATCCGTTCCGGACCGGTTGTCCGGCCGGGTCATCAGGGCGTTTCCGCCAAATTGCCTGACCGCTTCAGCAATCCGGAGGTCGTCTGTCACAACAATCACCCGGCTGATGCTGTCTGCTTTCATGGCCCGTTCATATACCCATTGAATCATTGGCTTTTGGGCGATTTGCGCCAGGGGCTTACCTTGAAAACGGGTTGAACCCCAGCGGGATGGAATCATGGCGATCACCTGCATCAGCGGATCCCCCCCCCGATCAGATGAAGATGCAAATGAAAAACGACCTGGCCGCCACCCCGTTCCACATTGAACAAAAGCTTATATCCGGATTCTTTGACACCTGCCTGTTTTGCCATATCCCTGGCCACCATCATCATTTCGGCAATCAGAAGGCTGTCTTCGGGAGATATATCATTGATGCTTCTGATATGCCTTTTGGGTACAATCAAAAGATGAACCGGTGCATGGGGTTTGATATCTTTAAACACCACAAGATTGTCATTTGTGAATAAGAATTCTGTCGGTAGTTTTTCATGGGTTATCTTGCAAAAAATACAGTTATCGTCATACATGAGTGATCTCCTGCGGGCTCTTATTTTTTATCTTGTTTTGGAAAGGCAACCGGGAAAGGGTTACAGGCTATATAGCTTTTAAGATAATGATTTAATTTATAACCGTACCGGAACTTGATCCTATTTTCAATGAAATTCAGGTCATGACATTCATACAGCCGATTTTAAATTTCAGTCCGGCCACCACTTCCTGTAAATGCCATCTGCAGATCAATCTGACAAAGCGCCATGTTTTCTGAAACCTACAGTGTCCATATTCAAAATATTTTTGAAGGCCCCATGGACCTGCTGGTTTATCTGATTCGAAAAAATGATCTCGATATCTATGATATTCCCATCGCCACCATCACGGACCGGTATCGGGAATACCTGGATATGATGCAGATCATGAATATTGATATTGCCGCTGAATTTCTGGTTATGGCCGCTACCCTGACACAGATCAAATCCAGAATGCTGCTTCCGGTTCATGAAGACGAAACAGATTCAGATGATCCCCGACTTGAAATTACCCGTCCCCTGATCGAATATATGGCCATGAAATCCATCGCCCATCAACTCAAGACCCGTCCGATTCTGGGGGAACACATGTTTTCCACAGACGCGGCTCGAATGGATGGCTGGTATTCAGAAGCAGAAAAGCTTATCGAGGCGGATCTGTTCGATCTGGTCCAGGCCTTTCAAAAAGTGCTCGACCGGCTTTTGCCACCCCGCCAGGTTCATCTCTGCGCTGAGCGGATTTCCATTCGGGATCGAATGATGGAACTGATGGCCCGATTCGACGCCCACATGCTGATTGATCTGGATGATCTTTTTTTTCAGTATGACACCAAACCGGATATGATTATCACATTTCTTGCCGTATTGGAATTGACCAAACAGGCAATCATCCGAATTTATCAGCATGCTGAAACCGGCCTGATTCGACTGATTCGACTATGACAATCCCCAACCTGAAATGGGTGATAGAGTGTTTCCTGCTGGTTTCGGATGGACCCCTTGGCATTGAAAAAATCAAATCTGCCACCGGCTGTGATGATGTCTCACGGATTCGAAAAGCCCTGAATGAATTGTCAGCCGAATATGAAACCAGGGGCGGCGGAATATGTCTGACCGAGGTTGCAAACGGGTATCAGCTCCGTACACGCCCGGAATATTCCGAATGGGTAAAAAAATTTCTTCAGCCGCCGCCCCAGCGATTAAGCCAGGCTGCTCTGGAAACACTGGCCATCGTGGCCTATAAACAACCCGCTATTCGCAGTGAAATTGAACATATCAGAGGGGTTGAAAGTGGGGCCATCCTTCGGATGCTGCTGCAAAAAAAACTGATTCGCATCGCAGGCCGAAAGGAAATCCCCGGCAGACCACTGATATATGCCACCACCCGGCGGTTTCTGGAGGTATTCGGTTTGGCCGATCTAAAGGATTTGCCCAGCCCCAAAGAAATGACCGAACTCAGTGAACCAATTGAATCCGAAACCTGACAAATTTTCCCTGTTCATGTTGAAAAAGCTTGACTTCCACACCCAAAAGCCGTTAATTATACGCACAAATCAAGCATATGGGCGACTAACTCAGCGGGAGAGTGCTACCTTCACACGGTAGAAGTCACAGGTTCAAACCCTGTGTCGCCCACCA
>JBFXFK010000068.1:0-25058 GCA_050179135.1 Desulfatirhabdiaceae bacterium
TCTGCCAGGTTTCCGCCAGACTGATGGCGTCCTGGATGATATTTCTGGATTGGTTGTCACTCATGATATATTGTCTCCTTTTTTCATGGCCGGTTTTTCACAATGCCATCGATGCTGTCCGGATGGCGGGTTTCATGCCGGATCTTCAAACGCGCTCAGGTCGCGGTGATGTTGAATCATATACTGGTTGAAACGGACCACATGGTCGCGGGCCAGTTGGCCGGCCAGGCCGGAATCCCGCTTTTCGACAGCCTGGACAATGTGACACAGATCCTGAAAGTTTTCGGCCAGAACCCGGTCATCATGCGGCAGATATGACTTGAAATATTGATGAATATTGTCATGAACCGTTTTCAGGATAAATATGTACAGGGGATTTCTGGATATCTCGGCCAGGGCCTGGTGAATCTGCTCATCCACGCGCACGAAGTCATCCAGACGGGAAAGCCCTTTTTCAAAACAGATTCGGGCTTCTTCCAGGAGACGCTTCAGCCGATCAATATCTTCCGGTTCGGCCCGATTGGCGGCAATGGCCGTGACATGGCTTTCCACGCCTTCCCGGAATTCGGCCAACTGTTCGAGAGACACCCGTTGAAACCGCAACAGAAACGACAGGTTTTCACTCATCATTTCGGTTGTGATGCCGCGAACCCGGGCCCCGCCATTGGTTCCCAGACGAATTTCGATCAGGCCTTTCTGCTCAAGTACCCGAAGAGCTTCCCGGAGGGTTCCCCGGCTGGTTTCAAATCGCTCCTGAAGCTCACGCTCCGAAGGCAGGGAATCTCCCACATTCAGTTGGCCGTCCAGAATGGCTTTTTCAATCTGATCGACGATATCCTGAAAGATTCTGTTTTTTTTGGCTTTTGCAAACATGGTGTTCGATCATCTCTATCCGGTGAATATCGCTGGGACTCCCCTGTTTCCTGAAGAAAAAGGGGAATTTGCGAATCGCATTTTGGGCGATAAGCACTTCTTGTCAAGCTACTATTATAATGGTTAGACCATTATAATTAAATTTTTTGCCGCGTCAAGCATGTTTTGGGCCTTAAGGGGCCTTGGGACGTTCTGGATAAATATCGTGGGCAACTGATAAGATCAATCTCTTTGGCTTAGCTTGGCGCACCAAATGCACAGAAGCACAAAATCGACCTGCTCGGACAGCAGAATGGCCCCTGATTACCGACCACTTTTTTCACGGCAACCCAATCGGCAGAATCCGGTTGTCACGACGCCCTGGCAACCTGTCCGCGATGGGCGAGATATCCCTCAACGCCAAAAATGGTCAGCGCTACCCAGACACACCCAAAGCCGATGAGCTGATCGAGGGTGAATGGTTCCCGATAAATCAGGACACCGCATAGAAATTGCAATGACGGGGTGATGAACTGCAGAATGCCCACCAGGGAAAGCGGAATGCGCTGTACCGCAGAGGCAAACATCAGAAGCGGGACGGTTGTAATCAGTCCTGCGCCTGCCATCAGGATATCCGAAACCGCACCGGTATGCAGAAAGGCGCCACTGCCGATGCCGTCGGCATAAACCAGATAAAGCAGCGCGGGAAGGAACAGAATGCCGGTCTCGAGAGTCAGGCCGTAAAGAGAGCCCAATGGCGCTGTTTTTTTGATCAGGCCGTAAAGCCCGAACGTGACCGCCAGCGACAGGGCAATCCAGGGAGGCCTGCCATACGCCCAGGTGAGATAAAGGACACCCAGAGCCGAAAGTCCAACAGGAACCCACTGCCAGGCGCGAAGGCGTTCCCTCAGGAAAATGACCCCCAGAACAATACTGATCAGGGGATTGATGAAATATCCCAGGCTCGCTTCCACAATATAATCGGCGTTGACAGCCCAAACATAAATCAGCCAGTTGACGCCGACAAGCAGTGCAGCAGCGCCGTAAATGACGATAACTTTTGGGATAAATGATTTTTTGCGGAAATCTTTGGAGACGTGCATGAACAGGATGACACCAACCAGTATCAGGCAAGACCACAAAATCCGGTGACAAATCAACTGTAACGCCGGAACATGATGGAGCCATTTCCAATACAGCGGAAATAACCCCCATATCACATAAGCACCTGCCGCACGCCATGTTCCCTGGTTCAAATATCTCTCCTGTTATGCTTCATGGCCATGATCATCGTTTCGGCCAGGTCCATAACAACCCCCACCCTGACCCTCCCCCGCTGGGGGAGGGAAATAAAGGAAATGGCCGGAACAATGATCATGGCCTGCTTCATTATGACTGTTATCACCAGGTATTGGCGCAAGAGTCCATTTTTAAAAGAGTTTTCTTCAGTTCCAACAAGATGCTCATAAATGGCAATTGATCTGATTTTGATAATGGGCTATTACGGACTGAGCAGTATTCCGGATACATATATAGTGTCTGAACGAAAATCCCTGTTCAGACAAAATTCGAATATCGAAATTCGAAACAAATTCAAAATTCAAATGTCGGAATGACCAAAAGGGTATATCTGTCAATACAATGGGTTGAATTTTTTGTTTGGGTCATTGTTTCGGATTTCGTGCTTCGGATTTCGAATTTTATGATACAGAAAAAAGGTTTCCGTTCAGACACTATATAGACTTCAGGGATCAGGGGATATCTCCCCAAAATCCTTTGGCACCAGGCTGTTTGCCGGGAGCTCGTTTTTTTTGTACGGATTATCAGAAGACGGTGGTTTTGAGCTGTGTGTTGAATTCTTCTCATGCCGCTTTATCTATTCCAACACAACTTCACGCAAATTACAAGCAACCTCAACCCGTCTCTCTTTTTCAAGAGATTGGAAATATAAATCGGACAGCGACAGGTCATTGCTATATTCACCCAAAAACCATCTGGCACGCTCACGGACAGGGTCAAGTGCCAAATAACGCAGGTTATTGAGCAGTCACCTGTCGTAATTCTGAACTGACATTGATCTTTCAACTTAAAAAAACAGGGAGGTCGCAATGTATGCCATCGCAATAAACGGAAGCCCGCGCAAGGGTGGGAATACAGAACATTTGTTAAAAACGGTACTGGGTGAATTGGCGGCTGCCGGCTGGGAAACAGAGCTTGAAAAGGTTGGCGGAACCGCAATCCGGGGGTGTATTGCCTGCGGGAAATGCTTCGAGACCAGGGACAATCAATGCGCCACAAAAAAGGACAAATTCAATGACCTGTTTTTAAAAATGCTCCGGGCCGATGCCATGATTCTGGGTTCACCAACCTACTTTGCGGCGGTGTCGGCAGACCTGAAAGCCTTGATTGAGAGAGCCGGATATGTGGCGTATGCCAACAATCATGCGTTTTCCGGTAAAATCGGGGCGGCGGTCGTGGCAGTCCGGCGGGGCGGGGCCACCCATGCCTATGACACCATCAACCACATGTTCCAGATGTCGAGAATGATCATTCCCTGCTCAACGTATTGGAATATGGGCTTTGGCATGGACAGGGGAGAGGTGCTTGAAGACGCCGAAGGCCTTTCCAACATGCGTCATCTTGGAAAAGCGATTGACTGGCTGGGCAGGGCGATTAAACCCCACATCGCCGATTATCCAGGTTGATCCGATTTCGGGATGTTCGAACCTGTTTGACAATGGCATTTCGCTGAAACATCCCGGCGCCCGCAAACTGACAGAGCTGTTTGACCAGGGCATGAAAAAACTGAGAGACACGTGTCAATTGGATACAATTCTGATCGGATATGGTCTCACATCATTCCAGCCCTCTCCAACCGGAAAAGGCAGTTAAGGTTGTCGGAAATTGCAATTTACGACCGACCAAAGTATAATTCGGGCGTATTTTGGCTGTTCTGTTTCTTCACATTTTATTTCAGGGAGGATAGACGATGAAAAAACTCATGATTCTGGCAATTTGCTTTTTTGTGGCGACAGGCGCCTCTGCAGCCGACTTGGACAAGGCCAAGCAGGAAGGCAATGTAAATTTTTATGCCAACATTACCGCCATTGAACCCATCATGAAAGCATTCTCGGAAGCCACCAAAGTGGAAGGCATTCATACGCGGGTGGACACTTCCAAATTTCTGTCCACGGTGCTCACCGAGCAGGACGCCGGGAAGCTGCAGGCCGATGTGCTCCAGGGACCGCTGCCCATTCTTGAAATGCTGAAGCAAAAAGGCGTGCTTGCCGCCTACAAATCGCCACAGGCATCCGGTTATCCGGAATGGGCAAGGCAGGACGATACCATCATTCAGTTCGGCATCGAATATGTCGCCCCCATCTACAACAAAGAGTTGCTCAAACCCCAAGATGCCCCCAAAAGCTATGAAGACCTGACCGATCCAAAGTGGAAGGATCAGATTGTCATGCCGGACCCGTCATCCCATGCCACCACCATTTCCTGGCTGGTCGGGTTGAAGGAGGCCAAGGTGTTCGGCAGTGATGATGCTTGGATGAAGTTTGTAAAGGGCCTTGCCGCCAACAAACCGATGTTTGTCAAGTCGTTTGGTCCAACGCCGGCGCCTGTGGAAAGCGGCGAAAAGCTCCTGGCGATCTCCATGCCCAAGTACATCATCACCAAAGCACCGGCGCCGCTCGACTGGGTTCGGGTAAACACGATTCTGGGCACCCCGCGCGCCATTGCGATTGCCGCCAAGGCGCCAAACCCCGAGGCGGCAAAGGTCTTTATGGATTACTGGCTGTCAAAGGAATCCATGAAGCTTCTGGCCGACAAGGTTGGTGAATATGTTCTGGCTCCCGGGGTCTTTCCGCCCATTGACGGTATCGGCTCTGTCCGGGTTCTTCCCATTCGGGAACTGACCGATGAGGAAACCCGCAAATGGGGTGATGAGTTCCAGAAGATATTTTTTGCAAAATAGGGCATAGGATCATCAATTCGGTCAAAAAGACGCATAAGTGATCAAAAACAGAGGCCACGATCATCGATTCGGCCATATTCAAAAGGGCAAAGGCGAAAGCTCAAAGCCCCCTTTCAGATTTCACCTTTTTGCTGTACTGGCCGGAATGATGATCAAGGCCAAAACAGGTTTTTCAGATTGGATTCCTAATGGAACTGCGTATCAGGGGACTTTGCAGGGACTACTATTCGGAAGGCAAGCGAATCCGGGCATTGGATAATGTTGACCTCACCATTGCCTCGAATCAGATATTTACCCTGCTGGGCCCGAGCGGTTGTGGCAAGACCACGCTGCTCCGGAGCATTGTGGGACTTGAATGGCCCGATGCCGGTGAAATCGCCATCGGGGATGAGATTGTTTTTTCCAGGGAGAAAGGGATTTTTTTGCCTCCGGAAAAACGGGGGCTTGGCATGGTGTTTCAGACCTATGCCATCTGGCCGCACATGAACGTGTTTGACAATGTGGCCTATCCCCTTAAAGCCCGAAATGTTCCGCCGGACGAGATTCGAAGCCGGGTCGCCAAGGTGCTGGCGTTTGTGCAGATGTCGGGCTTTGAAAAGCGGCCGGCAACCCGGCTGAGTGGCGGGCAGCAACAGCGGGTGGCGTTGGCCCGGGCACTGGTGGCGGAACCCAAAATCATCCTGTTTGACGAGCCTCTCAGCAATCTCGATGCCAAGCTTCGGGAAGAGACCCGAAAACAGCTTCGTCATTTTTTGACCGAATTGAAAATCACAGCCATTTATGTCACCCATGACCGGATTGAGGCCCTGGCGCTGTCGGATCAGATTGCGGTCATGCGCAGCGGAAAAATTATCGAGATCGGTGACCCCAAAAAGATTTATTTCAATTCCGACCAGAAATTTGTGGCTGACTTTATCGGCCGCGCCAACCTGATACCCGGTACGGTCAGCGCCCTTCAAAACGGTCACGCCATCGTGGATTCGACCATCGGTCAGATTGTTGCCCGAAACGCCCAAAAAATTCCCGTGGGTCAGGCCGCGATGGTGTGTGTGCGTCCGGAGTTCATCACACTTGGCCAGCCAGAGTTGACCCCTGCCGGCAACGTGTTTCGTGGAAAAGCCGAGAACCTCATTTTTATCGGTGAAGCCTATGAGGGTGATATCCGGATTGGCGACACCCTGCTGACAACCACCATCGAACCGATGGCCCCTGTCCGGGAAGGGGATGAAATCGTCATCTCCTTTGCACCGGACCACTGTTTTCTGCTGCCTGCATAAACGCCGCCATGCAAAAAAAATCCCTTCTGACCACATCACTGCTGATTATTGTCGGTTTTCTGACCGTTTGCCCGGTTGTCATGTTGGCCATCGGCAGTTTTTCGTCCGGATTCGGTACATTCGGCCAGTTTACATGGGCCAAGTATATCGAGGCATACACGGATCCGGGGTTTTTGGATGTTCTCTGGAATACCCTGATTTTTACCACCGGATCAGCGGTTCTGGCCACGGCCCTGGCGCTGTTTCTGGCCTACATGAATACCCGCACCAACATTCCCTTCAAGTTTCTCTTCGGGGTTGTCACCATCATTCCCATGATGATTCCCCACATCCTCTTCACGGCCAGTTGGGCCATGCTCCTCAATCCGACCAACGGCATTCTGAACCGGTTGCTGATGGACGTCTTTGGGCTGAGCAACCATGTATTCAACATTTATTCACTTCCCGGAATGATCCTGGTGGAGGCGCTGCTCGATCTGCCCATCGCCTATCTGGTCATTGTTCCGGCCATGAGCGCGTTTGATGTTTCGCTTGAGGAATCCTCCCGGGTCTGCGGTGCGTCAAATCTGCGGACACTGCTTCGGGTGACGCTGCCGGTATTGCGACCCGCCATCCTGGCGTCGATGATTCTGGTTGTTGTACGCGCTCTCGCCTCGTTTGCGGTGCCATCGGTGATCGGCATGCCCGGAAGAATTTACGTGTTTGCCAGCCACATTTACCGGATTGTCGCCATTGGTTTTGCCACGGATTACGGCCGGGCCGCAGCCGTTGGCATGAGCGCCCTGAGCGCGTCGATTGGTCTCATCTATCTCTATCGTTACCTGACTGCCGAAAGCGATCAGTTTGTCACCATATCGGGTCGCGGATTCAAGCCGACACTGATCGACCTGAAACAGTGGCGTTACCCCGCCTTTACCGGTGTTGCCGGCCTGTGTTTTATTCTGATTGTGCTGCCGGTCATGGTGCTGTTTTATATTTCCATGCTTCCATATGTCATGGCGCCTGGTGCGCGGGCCTTTTCCATGATGAGCTGGAAGAACTGGATACTGGTGCTGAATGATCCGGTTTCTCTGTTGTCTCTCAAAAACAGCCTCATTCTCGGATTATCGGGCGCCACGCTGGGCGTGATTCTTTCCATTCTTGTGGCCTATGTCATTGTCAAGGTGAGAACGACAGCGGCCGGCATTCTGGAATCCCTCAGCTTTCTTTCCTTTTCCTTTCCCGGCATTGTCATTGGTGTCGGGTTCATGTGGTTTTTTGTCCGGACACCCCTCTACGGCACATTGTGGGCCCTGTTGATCGGATACATCGCAACCTACCTGCCTTACGGCGTCAGACCCCTTTCCAGTGCCTTTGTCCAGATCCACAGCCACCTGGAGGAATCCTCCCGCGTCTGCGGCGCATCCCCGTTTTATACCATGCGCCGGATCGTCATGCCGCTGCTCATTCCGGGAATCGTATCGGGGTGGATCCTGATGGCAACCATGTTTGTGCGCGAGCTGACGCTTTCTGTCGTGCTGTCCCGCCCGGGGACAGAAGTGCTGGCCGTTCAGATTTTACGCTTTGCCGAGGACGGACTCTGGGGCAAGCTGGCCGCCTTGGGCATCATGATGATCTTCATTTCATCGTCCCTGGTGGCCCTGGCCTCCCTGGTGGGACACAAACTGACCCGCATGAACCGTGTCGGCATATGATCCGGAGCCGTTGTGGCATTTCTGGACAGCCATATGATTTTCACGCCGGATAACACCTGGAATAACATCGGACAGATTGTATCTTGTGCCTGAACGGAAATCGCCGTATTTCAACGATGTGAACGACTATCCTGTGCAATTGATGTCTTCAAATTCATTCAACCATTTAATTTGATTCATCATCTGTTCTTGCGACACCGATTCAAGAACTGCTCTTAGGCGTCGAATCAGGAGAGGAAGAGAATATTTGATCGTAAAAATGATCCCATAATGGGATTTCCCTTGTGTGGCATAGGCTTCATCCAATGCGACAAAATCACGGAAATTATTGGTAACAACAGCGCGGCCCTGCATAACGGCAAATGCAAATTGTGTCGGGTCATCGGCTTGATCCATCTCCGCCTCATGAGAACTGATGACATCATAGCCATACTCGCGTAAGGATTTTGCAATCCGCCAACTGAGATTTTCGTTAAGATAGAGCTTGAGCATCGCCTCTGTGCCGTTTGGTGAGCCGGGGATTCCAATATTCATAGGTGGCTTGCGCCAATAACCCATCCATTTCTTGTTGGTGATCATGGTAATAGGACAGGGCGTCATGCACTTGGGCAGAGCTCAGATGCGGGAAATCCCATAATATCTCCTCAATAGAACTCCCCAACTGATAGTGTTCAATAATGGTTCGAACCATAATGCGAGTCCCTAAAATAATGGGTTCACCACTGGCCACCCCTTGTACCTTCACAATATGCGGATGCTCTGTCCGTTCAATTGGCTTTCCCTGGTAGTGTATTTTTTGTGTGTTCTGAGACATACATACTCCTCTCACATGCATTTTGAGAGATGCGACATAATTTTCACCTTGCCATCTAACAGTATTTTTACCGAGATGGAATGTCAAGAGTAACTGCTCAATAACCTGGGACATCCGTACCGTGTCCGCGCCCGATGGTTTTTGTGGTAAATATGACAATGATCTGTCTCTGCCCTTATTTATTGAGAAGTTGCAAACTGATGACATCACGGTTCGATACCATGCAGGGTATTGGCATCGATCACGGAACCTTTTTTGAAGAAATGGGCATTTTGCTTAAAAACAGCGCGACCATTTTATGGGTGGCTTTGGGCAAGGGGTATCGGGAAATCTGATCCAGTGAAACCCACTGATAATCCACAGGCCCGTTCAACACAACCTCGCCGGAATCCGGTATTGCCAGAAACACGGATGCAATGATCCTGAAATGGGTGTAGGCGTGTCGAATGGTTCCCAGATTTTCCACGATACGGACCTTCAGATTGACCTCTTCCCGAATCTCTCTCAAACAGGCGGTTTCCGGCGTTTCATTCAGTTGAATCTTCCCACCCGGAAACTCCCACAATCCCCCCAACAGCCCACTGGCCGCACGCCTGGTGATCAAAAACCGGTTTTGTGCGTTTTGAACAATCCCCACAGACACGGCATATGTCGGAACGGATCGGGATTCAACCCGTTTGGGATATTGGCTGACGGATTGGTTTTGAAACGACTGACATAGGGAGGCCATGGGACAAACTTCACAACCGGGATTTTTGGGTGTGCAGATCAATGCACCCAACTCCATCACGGCCTGATTGAACGTATCGGGTTCCTGCAGGGACAGAAGCCTTTTTGCAACGGACTGATAAACCGGTTTGGCTGACGACTGATTGATCGGTTCATCGATCTCAAAAATTCGGGCCAGGACCCGCTTGACATTTCCATCCACGACAGCATGGGGTTGCCTGAACGCAAAACTGAGAACCGCTGCCGCAATATAGTCTCCCACGCCGGGCAGTTTTCGGAAAGATGCCCATGTAACCGGTATGGTTCCGCCATACGTCCGGCATACGATTCGGGCGGCTTCATACAGATGCCGTGCCCGGCTGTAATAGCCCAGCCCTTCCCATATTTTCAGGACATCCTGGATATCGGCATCGGCCAGCCGGATGAGGGTGGGAAAGGTTTCGATAAATCGGCCATAATACGGAATTACGGTTTGAACCTGGGTCTGCTGGAGCATGGCTTCGGAAACCCATATAAAATACGGATTGCGGGTTTTGCGCCAGGGAAGCGTACGATGGGCCGAATGATACCAGCTTATCAGATGTCTGCAGAAATCTTTCTGAAAATTTTCATTTACCATCATTTGGTGGCCTGCTGTATCCGTCATGTCATTTCATCGCTTAAATCAAGCTTGATACAATAAACAGCGTTTGTTTTACAAACAAAATTCAAATTCCGCCTTGACAGCCCGCGGTAACTTCAATAAGTATCAGAAGGTAACGCCTGTTTTTAATGTTTCAACCGTCGCATGAACATGAAGCGGCATTTTTATTCATCTGCACCATTTTTTGAAAAGGAGAGCAATATGAAAAAAATTGGAATTTTCGCACTGGCATTTTTTCTGTTATTCAGCGTCAATCTGTTTGCAGCAGGGGAAAAAACAGTCATTGCGACCGGCGGAATTGGCGGCGTGTATTATTATTATGGAACCCAGATATCCGAAATCATCAGCAAAAACAATGTCGCATCCGCCACCGCAATTCAGACCGCCGCTTCGGTTGACAACATGCTTCTGATCCGGGACAAAACAGATACTGCCAAAGGAACCTATTTTTTTGCCACGGTTCTGCCGGATACCGCCTATTTCACGGTGACGGGCAAGCATGAAAAATTTGCGGAAAAACCGGTCAAGGCCAATATTATGTGGATGATGTATCCCAATTATCTGCACATTGTCACGACTGACAAATCCGGAATCACCAAACTGGGCGACCTTCAGGACAAACGTGTCTCCACCGGCGCACCCGGGTCCGGAACAGAATTCACGGCGCTCAATCTGTTGAAAGCGGCAAATGTCGATCCCGACAAATTCAAAAAATGGGAAAAACTGGGCGCCAAGGAATCGGATGAAGGTCTGGCCAACGGGACCCTGGATGCTTATGTCTGGTCCGGCGGGCTGCCCACAGGCTCCATTGTCGAACTGTCCAACACCCTCAAACGAAAAGGCCTGAATCTTTTCCTGGTGCCGCTTCCGGAAACCGATCCCGGTGTTGCCGCGTTCATGAAGGAATTCGCAGGCCTGTCAGACACGCTGATGATTCCCAAAACCGTTTATGGAACCGAAGTCGATACACCAACCCTGGCATTCTGGAACATGTTTGTCTGCCCGGAGTCCGCTCCTGAAGATCTGGTCTACAATACCACCAAGGCTGTTTTTGAAAATATCGAAACGCTCCGCGCTTCGGTAAAACCGGCAAAGGATACCACGCTGGAAAGCTCGGCCAAGTTTGTCGGAAAAACCGCCATTCCGTTTCATCCCGGAGCCGTAAAATATTTCAAAGAAAAAGGCCTTGTCAAATAGCAACCAAAATGCGTAAACAGGTTGTGATGGTATGCGGGGTCGCGCTGACCCTGTTGGTGCTGGTGGTTAAGCCGGCCGTGATACGAACAGATAATGAGACCCGTCTGCTGGTGCTTTTTCGCTGGCAGACGGGACAAATCCGCTTTGTCAATTCCGTAACCGGTCAACCGGTTATCATTGGCTTCGCCATCCACAACCGATTTCAGAATTTTTCCGTTACCACGGATGAAACGACCGAGGCATATTACTCCCATGGTGTTTATGACATGAATCGGGCCGTTTCCATCGAGTCCACCAATCGTTTGAACTTCTGTTCAATGAAGGGAATCATTTTAAACATGGGCTTTTATACCTTTACCGTTCAAGACGGCTGCCTGGAGGTCGATCTGCTATGGACGCTGTAATTCGCAGGCTGGTGGCCATTATAGCCATTACCGGAACACTGTATCATCTCTATCTGGTGATTCATCCCTTTACGCCGCTGGCGGACCTGCATGTGTCACTGCTGGATCTGACCCAGGTTCAGCGTGCGGCCCATGTGTTTCTGGTTGCACTTCTGGGATATCTTCTCAGTTTTGTGCGGATCAAACCGCGGCACAAACTGGGAGGCATACCGCTTGCCGTCATGACCCTATTGTTCATGATCGAACTGCTGCGGCTTGACCTGCCGGTATCGCTGAAGGTGTTTGCCGTCTTCATATGGATCTGCACCATGCTGCCGACCCTTGTCCCGGTACTGCAGAAACCGTCCAACATGGCATGCGCCCTGCTCAGCTTTCTGCCATTCATTTATCTGATCGTCACTTACGATCAACTGATTTACCGGTCCATCATGCCCGAGCCATGGGACATGATCATGTCCTACAGCGAAATTCTGCTGGTTCTGGGAGTCATTTTCCGGTTGAGCGGTCCGATCATGCCGACGATTGTGATGGTGTTTCTGCTGTACAACATTTATGGCAATCATATCCCCGGTCTGTTTTCCAATCCGGGATTTGATCTCGATATGCTGTTGGGAAAAATGTACTGCGAAACCGAGGCCGGAATTTTTGGATCGATTACCGGCGTATCTCTCAAATACCTGATTTATTTTACGACACTGGGCGCCATTGTCACGCGCATGAACTTTGGTCAGATCATCGCCAACATAGCCTTGCTGTTTGTGGGCAGAAGCCCGGCGTCTCCCGGCCGGTCCTGTTCGATCATGGCGGTTCTGATGGGCATGTTTTCCGGATCAGGGGCTGCCGATACCCAGTTTGTGGCTACCCTGACCAAGCCCCTCTTTGAAAAAGTGGGTTATGACAAACTGGTGGCTGCCGGTGTGATTGCCACGGTAGGTTCGATCGCATATATCACCCCACCGGTCATGGGATCGATTTCCTTTATCATGGTGGAATTGCTGTCGATCCCCTATTCCTCGATCATCGCCATGGCCATCGGCCCCATGCTGCTGTATCTTCTGGGCATCGTTACCTACAATGAACTGTATGTCAAAAAACAGAAACTGCCGCAACTCGAGATAGACACCCTGATCGATTTTTCGTACTTCAAGCGGTACTGCTATGTTTTCATTCCCATCATCTTTATCATTGTCCTGATATACAGAGGCTATTCCATCAACATTACGGTCACGGCCGCGGCCTTTCTGTTTGTTCTTTTTGCCTATATCGACCCTAGCCTGAGACCCCCCTTCGGAAATCTCCTGAAAGCACTGGAAGAAGGAATCATCGGCCTGCTTCCGATCGCCAGTGCGGTCATCGCCGCCAACATGATCATGTCCATGATGGTCCTGAGCGGACTGGCATCCAAATTTTCCATCATTCTGATGGATATCAGCGGCAGCAGCATTTTGCTGGCCACATTGTTTACCGGCATTTTCAGCCTGATTCTGGGCATGGGGGTGCCGCCCATCGCCACCTATGTCCTGACATCGGCACTGACCGCGCCGACCATTCAAAAACTGGCCATGATCAATGGTATTCCAGAGGATGCGGCGTTATTGGCTACCCATATGTTTCTGTTTTATTTTGCGGTTCTGGCCGAGGTTACCCCGCCGGTTGCCCTTTCCGCCTATGCGGCCAGCTCGGTCATGGGTACGGATCCGATCAAAACCGGTGTGTTTGCGGCCCGCGTGGCGCTTCCCAAATATTTTATCGGCCTGACATTCATTCTGTCGTTCAGTGGAACCGGGCTTCTGATCGTACCGGTTCTTCAGACCATGCACGGAATTGAGGCCTTTGGTTTTATCGCGATTCGCTTTCTGTTCACCATTATGGCCGTCATCTTTTTGAATGTGGCGGTAGTGGGCTTTTTCATGAAAACGCTATCTGTGCCGGAACGGTATATTACCGGCATTTGCGCGGTGCTGCTATTCTACCCGGATATGAAAATCAACCTGGTTGCCGGAATAATCTCCAGTATCGTTCTGATTAAAAACTGGATTGCCAGAAACAGGGATGTATCGCCGGGGTTGCTGCCAACCTGAAATACCGTTAAAATGGAAAAAACAGAAGTCAGAAGACAGAAGACAGAATTCAGAAGACAGAAGACAGAATTCAGAATTCAGAATAAAAAGGTATATGTCATTTTTTATAGATGGGGATGAATCCATCCGAAATGATTCATGATCGTTTGGCTGCATCCCAAGCAGGAGCTTGAGAACCAGCCAATATTCCATCAAGCTCCGCAGGAGCGTCCTGTTTGTAGAATGACGCATAAAAATTTCCATCGAGCCCCGTAGGGGCGACCTGTGTATTTCGGTTACAGGCCGCTCCGATGGAGCTTTATGGAAATAACGGCATCAATTTCTAAAAACGGGTCGCCCCTACACCCCATCATCCCAGCGTGGGAGAGGGTCATGGCAGTGAGAGGCGGCTTCTGGCTGACCGCCTTCAGTCTTCAGCCTTTTTCATTCATGAAAGTTTATCACCGATGAGACGAGCTGTTTTGCTGCTGATGGCAGTTGTCCTGTTTGCCGGCTTTTCTGAAAAGCCCTGTTTGGCGGGTGATCCGCCAGTTCTTTCTGTTGATGAAATTTTAAAAAAGGTGGAAAGCCGATATGGCTTCCAGGCCTTTTCCGCCCATTTTTTTCAGACATCGGTGATTGCATCCATGGATATCACCGAAACCGCATCCGGCTCTGTCAGTATCAAACGGCCCGGCATGATGCGATGGGTTTATGAAATTCCGCAAAAACAGACCATTGTAACCGATGGAAAAACCTTGTGGGTCTATCGACCGGATGATCATCAGGTCAGTATGGGAAGTGCGCCGACTTTGTTTGGCGGGGGAAAAGGGGCCGGATTTTTGTCCAATATTCATGAAATTCGAAAATCCTTTCAGGTGAATCTGGAAAAAATCAATGCCAGCCGGGAATACGTACTGAAGCTTGTTCCGATCCAGAAAACCTGGGATATCGAGCATGTTCTGCTCCACATCAACAGTGAATCCTTTGACATTGTGGAAGCGGCCACAACCAATTCCTATAAGGATGAAACACGCATTGAACTGAGCGATATTCAATTGAATCAGCAACTGGATGACAGCCTGTTCCAGTTTGTTATTCCTCAGGGTGTGGAAGTGATCCGCCTGGATGAATAGAAGGGGTCGGCATGGAAAGAAAAATTCGGGAACTGTTAAAACAGCGGAAGGCCATTCTTCTGTCTCATAACTATCAGCCGCCAGTGATTCAGGATATTGCGGACATATGCGGGGATTCATTGGAGCTGAGCATTCGGGCGGCCCAAACCGACGCGGATGTTATTGTCTTCTGCGGTGTTCATTTTATGGCAGAAACCGCCTCCATCCTGTGTCCGGGCAAGACCGTCCTGCTGCCCCGTCAGAATGCCGGATGCCCCATGGCCGACATGATTACAGCCGAAGCCCTGTCCGCCCGAAAGGCGGAACTTCCCGGTGTGCCGGTTGTGACCTATGTCAACTCACCGGCTTCGGTCAAGGCCCTTTCCACCATATGCTGCACGTCGGCCAACGCGGTCAAGGTGGCAAACAGCCTGAATGCACCAGAAATACTCATGACGCCGGATCGGAATCTGGCCAGATTTGTGGAATCCAGAACCGGCATCACCATTCATACCTGGCCGGGATTTTGTCCGATTCATGACGCCATCCGTCGGGAGGATGCGGTTTATGCCAGACAAAAGCATCCCCTGGCCGTATTGATGGCCCACCCGGAATGCCGGATGGAAGTTCTGGCGCTGGCCGATGAGATCCTCAGCACATCCGGAATGCTGCGATACGCCAAAACATCCCGTCATTCCGAATTTATAGTCGGTACCGAGATTGGTCTGCTGTATACGCTTCAAAAGGAAAATCCGGACAAGCGCTTTTATCCCATCTCTGCCGGCATGGAATGCCCGGATATGAAAAAAATCGGGCTGGCTGATATTGTTCGTGTACTGGAAACGCTGGAAGGTGAAGTCCGGGTTCCCGAAGATATCCGGAAACCCGCATATGAAGCGGTCAAACGCATGATCGATCAGGCATGATTGCGGTATGCATTCAGGTTGATACCGCAAAAGCGGGGGGGTGAGCCCGAAACGATACTTTGAACAGTCACAATCTGCGGATTCCCATCGATAGAGACAAGGCATGCCTTGTCTCTATCGTCCGACCATGAAGGGCCTGGGTTGGAAACACGCCAATTGTGACCGTTCAAAGTCACCCGTTTCAGCTCACCATGTCATCCGGAATATCCGCATTGGTATAAACCTTCTGCACATCTTCACAGTCTTCAAACGCATCCATCAGCCGGATCATGGTTTCGGCTTCCTTGCCTTTCAGCATCAGGGTGGTCTGAGGCAGCATGGTGATTTCCGCATCCTCAAACGGAATGGATGCCGTTTCCAGGGCCGTTTTTACCGTTTCATAATCCGCGGGTGAGGTGATGACCTCGAATGCATTTTCATCATCCCGCACATCCTCGGCCCCTGCTTCAAGCGCCACTTCCATCAGTCTGTCCTCACTGATGTTTTCTTTCGGTACGCTCATATATCCTTTTTTGGTAAACATCCAGGATACGCAGCCGTTTTCTCCCATACTGCCGCCATATTTGTTAAAAATATGGCGAATTTCAGCCACTGCACGGTTTTTGTTGTCAGTCAGGGAATCCACCAGTATCGCAGCACCACCCGGTCCGTAACCTTCATAGGTGCTTTCTTCATAGCTGACGCCTTCCAGTTCTCCGGCGCCCTTTTTGATGGCGCGATCGATATTGTCCTTGGGCATGTTTTCTGTTTTGGCAGCCAGTATGGCGGATCGAAGTCTGGGATTGGCGTTGGGGTCGCCGCTGTTGCCCATTCTGGCCGCAATGGTGATTTCCTTGATCAGCCGGGTAAAAATTCGGCCCCGCTTGGCGTCTGCCGCGCCTTTTTTATGCTTGATGGTTGACCATTTATTATGACCTGACATGAATGCCTCCTATTTTTTTCCATATCCGATAAGATAAATTTCCCGGCTGCCCTTGCGGCAGCTTTGGGGTTTAAATGTTTTTTGATTTTGAAACAGTGGCTTTAACTGATCAGAAAATGCTTTGAAATCTTCACTCTGAAAAATTTTGCAGATAAATGATCCACCGGACAAAAGCCTTTCCCGGGCCACATGAAGCGCCGCTTCACACAGTTCAAACGAGCGGGCCGCATCAACCGTTTTTTGTCCGGTGGTGGATGGCGCCATATCGCTCATGACGATATGAAAGTCAAACCCGATGGCCTGGGAAATGGTCGCATCCATATTCAGAATATCCGCGACATATGTTTGCACATGACCCGGAAGCGGTATGGTGACCGGTTTCAGATCAATACCCACAACCCGTCCGGACGGTCCAACCAGCTCTGCGGCATATTTCAGCCAGGCGCCTGGCGCACATCCCAAATCCAGTATATGATGGCCGGTCCGAATCAGGCGAAGCTTCTGCTGAATTTCCTGAAGTTTATATACGGAACGGGCCGGATAGTTTTCTTTTCTGGCTTTTTGGCTGTAATGATCTTCCCATCGGTTTGATCCTTTTGAAACAGTCATGAACAGCCTTTCTGGCTTTTTTGCATGCGTCCGTTCAAAACAAAATATCCATGGCCTGAGCAATGGATTGCACCGGTAAAAATTCGATATCCTCGATTTCAGAGGTCTGTTTCAGATTATTTCCGGGAATCATGCACCGGAGAAACCCCATTTTTTTGGCTTCCGCCACACGACTGTCAACCTGGCTGACGCCTCGGACTTCCCCGGTCAGGCCGACTTCTCCCAGAATCAGGGTATGGTGATCGACAGGCTTGTCCAGAAAACTGGAGGCAATGGCGCTGATGATGCCCATATCCACAGCCGGTTCATCGGATTTGATGCCGCCGGTGACATTCATGAAGATATCATGTCCCATCAGATGCATCCCCAGCTTTTTTTCCATAACAGCGGCCAGAAGCGCCACCCTGCCGGGATCGAGTCCCAGGATGGTTCGCCGGGGTGTTCCATAAGCCGTGCTGCATGCCAGGGCCTGAAGTTCAATCAATACCGGGCGAATGCCTTCCATCGATGCGGTCACCACTGATCCCGCTGCATGATCCGGTCGTTCGGACAGGAAAATGGCCGAAGGATTCAGCACCTCCTGCAACCCCTTGCCCTTCATTTCAAAGACGCCGATCTCGTTGGTGGAGCCAAACCGGTTTTTGACAGCCCGCAGAATACGGAACACATGATTCCGGTCACCTTCAAAATAGAGCACGGCATCCACCATGTGTTCCAGAAGCCGGGGTCCGGCAATGGCGCCATCCTTGGTGACATGTCCCACCAGAAGCACGGGGATACCGGTTTTTTTGGCTGCCATCATCAGCCGCATGGCCGATTCCCGGACCTGACTGACGCTGCCCGGAAGCGATGATATCTCACTGTGATAAACGGTCTGAATGGAATCAACCACCAGAACATCGGGTCGAACCGATTCGATCAGCAACAGAATTCTTTCCAGATCGATCTCGGAGATGACCAGAAGGCGGTCATTTCCCACTTCAAGCCGCTGACTTCGCATTCGAAGCTGCGCAACCGACTCTTCCCCGGATACATATAAAACCCGGCACCCGTTTACAGACAGCGCATGAAGCGCCTGAAGAACAAGGGTTGATTTGCCGATGCCCGGATCACCGCCAATCAGGACCAGTGAACCCTTGACCAGTCCGCCGCCGAGAACCCGGTCAAATTCCTGAATGCCGGTCAGGATACGGGGTTCATCGATCAGCTCGACGGCGTTGATGGGAACCGGACCGGATTTTGAATCGGATATGCCCGGCAAACGGGATTCTTCGGTCTGGGAAACCGAAATTTCCTCTGCAAAACTTTCCCATGTGCCGCATTCCGGGCATTTTCCCATCCATCGGGGGGCCTGATAGCCGCATGATTGACAGGTAAAACTGGTTTTGGATATTTTTTTCAATTTGCGGCTCACGCAGGGTGTTTACGACGGGGAATCCATGATCTATCGACTTCAAGACAAGGATCATCAAGAGCCATTACGGTCGAAAAGGGTATTGAAATTGCGATATAAAGTCAACAGGATAACCATTATGCAGAATAATATAAAAAATTGATTCTGGATTAATCCAGACAAACTGTGATAAAAACACATTCGTATACGACCATTTCATATGGCTTTCAAGATAAAGATTTTGGATGCGTTATCGGTCGGGGATGGCCGAGGGTTTTTCAAATCGTCAGCCGAGAGCAGCCGTTTGACGGTGAGGCGACCTCGAAAATGGTAAATGGTAAAGGGGGAAGCAGGAAGGCGGCCCAAGCGTTTGGCACTGACCCCTGACCACTGATTTTCACGGTAAATAAACAATTTCAGGATTTTGTGAACAATTTGAATCTACTGACAAAAAAAATCTGTCTGCTTTTTTTGATCCTCTGTTGTGGAACTGTTTTTGCGTTTGCGCAGGATGTCGCCTTTCTGGATTTGCAGAAGCAGCTTCAGTCAGACGGCTTTGACGCCGCCATGATCAACCGGTTGTACAGCCGTCCGGAGACCCGGTTTGATGACCGGTCAGTGTCCCTGTTTTTCATGCACAGTGAGGCCAAACTCAACTATGACCAGTTTCTGACATCGGATTCCATTCAAAAGGCCAGCCGCTACATGAAGACGCATGAACAGTCTTTGCTGGCGGCAGAAAACAGCATGGGTGTCGATAAAGAGGTGATCACCGCAATCATTCTGGTTGAAACCCGGCTGGGAACCTATCTGGGAAGCAGTTCGATCCTGAATACGCTCTCCTCCATGGCGGCATTGAGTGATTCCGGCATCCGGCAGCAGTTATGGGACAGACTTCCCGTTGAAAAACGGATTGAGGAATCCCGATTCAGGGAAAAAGCCACACAGAAATCAAAATGGGCCTATACCGAGCTGAAGGCGCTGTTGACCTATGCCGCACGTGAGGGGCTGGATGCATCAACGCTTCAGGGGTCCTATGCCGGTGCGCTGGGGATTTCACAATTCATGCCCAGCAATATTCTGGCATACGCCAGGGATGGCAGCCAAGATGGCAAAATTGATCTGTTTGATCATGCGGATGCCATCATGAGCATTGCAAGTTACCTGAAACGGTTTGGATGGCAAAAAGGTATTGATCCCAGTGGCGCCCATGCGGTCGTATATAAATACAATCACAGCAACTATTATGTTCGGACTGTTTTACAAGTGGCTGAACAGTTGAAGGGATCGTGATGGATCTGCATACGGCTACTGCTGTACTGATATTTTGTGCACCGTTTTTTATCCTGACATTTTGGGCGGTTATCAACGCCGCTCAAAAAGAATTCGACAGTCTGCCCAAAAAAGCGGCATGGATGATGGTTGCAAGCATTCCGTTTATCGGGTTCATCGTTTATTTCCTGTTTGGCCGAAAACAGGGTAAAAATGTACCTGCGCCATGAATGGGTGTCAGAATTTCATTGACTTTGACGGTTCTTTTTATTAATCAGTCAAACAACTATGGTCCTATCGTCTAGCGGTCAGGACGCTGGCCTCTCACGCCGGAAACACGGGTTCGATCCCCGTTGGGACCACCAATTCAATCAAGAAGTTATGACTAACACACGTTGCCATAACCAGCCGGACACAAAATCCGGACACAAAACCCTCTGAGATATCACCTCAGGGGAATTTTTTTGCCATTCGCCGCCATCTGATTTCTTCTTATTGATTGGCTCTTCCCGGAATTTCAGCATACCTGTCACTTTCCCTATTTTGACGGATTTCCGCAGCATCCCGTTTCAATTCGATCCATCGGTGTTTCAGCTCGTAAAATCCATGCCACCAGGAATAATCCGGCGCCATCATGGCTGCCCCCATGCGGGCCCGCCGGCCCTCATGATGCCAGAGCTCATAGAATTCCCATTCGATGGGCTCATCAAAATACATGTCCGATGTCAGCAGACCATCGGCATACAGGATGTCCATGATCTTTCTGGCCGGTCGGTAATAGGTTTCGTTATACAGTTCAATGACGGCATCCAGATTGGAAAAGTGGTCGTTTCTCCAGGTTTCGGAATGACACTGCATGCAGACCAGGCCCATTTTTCGGCGTTCTTCCTTCCAGTCTGTGGCGGCCGGAAACGCCGTGAATTCCGATGGCCGGATTGTCAGCGGCAATTGCATTTCCCAGGCCAGGCGTTCGGTCACATCATGGCTTTTGGCTACGCCGGGGGCGGCGGACATGTGACAGGACGCGCATGTCGGTGACCGGAAATCCCGGCCGGACAGCCATTTGCCATCTTCGGTGGTCCAGTTCCACTGGTCGCCTTCTGTCTGATAGATGCCGCCATGTTTGCTTTCGGCGTAAATCTCGATCTGGGGGTGATCCGGGCCCAGGTGGCACTGACCACAGGCATCAGGCTTTCTGGCTTCCGCCACAGAAAACCGGTGGCGGGTATGGCAACTGCTGCAACTGCCTGCTGATCCATCCGGATTGATTCGGCCGACCCCCACATTGGGCCATGTTCCGGGAACAGGCTTCCCGTCCACCAGCTCGACCACGGTTCCATGACAGGCATAGCATCCGCTGATCCGTTCGGTTTCGTTGTTGACGCCATGCTGAAGCCATTTGTCAACTTTCCACATGATGGCAACCGTATTGGCATGCTTGCTTTTGGCGTATTCCCTGGCTTCTTTGGGATGGCATTGGGCGCAGGTCAGCGGACTGACAACTGTCGAAATCGGGGTGACGGCATGTTTCAGATGAGCCTTGTTTGCCCATTGATCACCTCCTGCCGGAATCTGGTGGCATTTCAGACAATCCACCCCGACCTTTGAATGGACGCTGGCTTCCCAATCGGCTGCGATGCCGGGGTTGAGTTTTCTGTGACAGTCAATACAACTTTGAGCCGCCTGTGCCAATTCTCCGTTATGCGGGCTGGTTCCGGTTGAAAATCCCCATCGCCACAAACTGATACAAAAAAGAATCAGAACAATGATCCCCATGTTGGTATAGGCCATCGCAACAAAAACACGGTGAACCCGGCCGGGTTTCAATTGGATATTTTTTGACGGAACCAGATCGCCAATCCGTTTGACCCGGTCCAGAACCTCCGGGCCATGCGGGGCGGATTTCATGGCCTCTGTCAGGTCGGCGCCGGCGGCATGCTTGCCGAAATGCCGCCCATTTTTCCACTTCGGGCTATCCGTCACATCATAAATATGGTTTTCGTGAACAATGCAGGCCGGTTTACCCTCAGCCCCGGTAAAGCCGGAAATCTTTTCCATGGACCAATCAGAGCCTTGGGAGGATTCGGACGGGGTTCCAGCGCCCTGGCTCATTTTTCGATGAATCACGGTAACCGCCAGAATCGCCACACACAGCATGATGGCAAACAGGATGATTTTGACCAGAAGAATCCGGCCAAAGGCATTGTTGATAAAATGATCCAGTTTGTCGATGCGGAACCAGGTCAGATACATGCCGGTCAGGGTCAATGCAGCCAGACATGATACGCCGAGCAGGCGTTCGCCCTTGGGAATCCCGGTGGTCAACTGCCGGGGGCCGATGAATATGTGAATGTAAAAAATGGCGCCGATCAGAATGACCGCTGCAAACAGATGAAGAAATCCAATGATGAATCGAATGGTCATCTGAAGTGGTGAATTGACCATTTCGGCCTTTTTGAGCAGGCTGTCCGGGATCGGGTACTGATAGGCGTTTTTGATATAGGCGATGCCGGCCGTGGTCAGGGGGCCGCCGATCTCGTCCGAGTGACAGAGCATGCAGCCTTTTCCGGTGCGTCTGGCATATTCTTCACGGGCAGATGCGATGGTCGTGAACAAGGCAAAAAAAACACACCCCAGAAAAAGAATGGCTTTGAATTTCATGGGAACCCTTCCTTGTTAAATTGGCAGGATATGCTCAGCCGATTGAAGAAACAACCTGATCATATACCCAAACATAAGGGTTGACTCAAGCTTTTCCTGAACGTAAAAATGAAAGAGTAGTACACATGGTCTTTCGGTCAACACATTTTTGCATGACACAGGCGGTAATCGATGGGCGGACATCATCTGATTATGGGAAAACTGACGGATTTTTTGACCGGAGAGATCCTGGACGATACGCATGACGAACGGTTCCGGCAGGACATTGCCCGACTGCTGGTCAGTGAAAAAGGATATGCCAGAGACGAAATTAAAAGTCGTATCGATCTGAAAACCGAGGCATGTGGACAGGCCGCGATTATCAAAGTGGATTTTGCCGTCCTGATCCGGGAGCGGATCTGCATGATAATCAAATACGGACCAGGTTCCCTGGTTACCCGGCACCGCCCGGCCCTTGCAGCATCCCGCCTGCTGAGCGGATATCAGATTCCGGTTGTGGTGGTAACAAATGGCCGGGAAGCCGATATCCTGGACGGGGAAACCGGAAAAATCATGACATCCGGCCTGAATACGATTGTTTCACGTGAGAATATGATGGCGGAATGGGCCCGGTTTGCGTTCAAACCGATAGCGCCTGATCGGGCAGAAAAGGAATCCCGGATTCTGTTTGCTTACGAGGTGGATGATTCTTGTCCCTGCGATGATGCCATATGCCGATTGAAAGGTGGGGATGATCGGGGTTGAACATCGTTAAAATAATCGTTATTTGCGCAACCATCAGGAGAATACTATGAAACGACGGATTGTCACCCTCTCCATTCTGTTTTTTTTCATCTGCCCTGCTGTCGGCTTTTCGGATTACTATATCCATCTGAAAAATGGTCGAAAAATAAAAACATCCCGGTATTGGGAAAAAGATGGGCAGATATTTTTTTACCAATCCGGACAGACTGTTGGAATCAATAAAAATTCGGTATCAGGGGTTGAAACGGCGCCGGATTCTGTAACGACTGGCGCTGATATCCTGACCCGGGAACAGTCTGCCCCCCAGGCCGAAAAGACAACAGAAACCGCTTCGGAAGTCACGACACCTGTCATGGACGAAAATCCGGAAAATAAATTGATTCTGAATGAATTCAATCAGATAAAAATCAAATTTCAGGAACTGGATAACATGCCAACACCGGAACTTCACGCATTTGACAAGGAGCTGATTGCGTTCAGGGATAACATTCTGGCAAAGAGGCTTGGTCATGTTTATGACAAACAACTGATGGAAATAGTTGAAATGGGCAGTAAAATTGAGGCTGTTCTGAAGGCAAGGAGTCAGTAGATTTCCCGCCAACTGATGATTTTCAGATCCTGGCTGCTCAATGCCTTGTCCACCATGCAACTGTCATATTTGATGTCCAGACCGCCATTAATCGAGACGGTCTGGTTTGCCAGAACAGCACCTCTGATATTGACGCCTGCACCACCGCCGTTGAATGTCAACACGCCGGTAACGAGTACAAGCCCTTTCCATTCAAATCCACCACCCAGTTCCAGATCACCCTCTACCAGCAATGTCCCGTAACCGACCACATTTTGCAGTTTCAACCCCTGAACATTATTGGGATTTGACGTATCGGAATAAACCGTGACAAAATCGGTGCTGGTTCCATAGGTTGCACCATTTGTATCTGCTGTGAGGGTAATGCTGGCAGAACTTTTCAGGCTGTCAACATGGCTGTTAATATCAATATCCAGGGTTCCGTTTTCTGGCCCTGGCGGGTCCGGTACCATGACCGGTGACCCATTGGGATTTGTTACAGACGGATTTTTGGTATAAGTGGGAGGCTTCGAAGAAGCGATGCCACAATCATCACTTCCATCAATAACCAGGGCGCTGCCGTTTCCCGTGATATCACCTTTGGCATAGATCGCTGCTGCGATTGTCGGCCCGGGATCATAGGCGACCTCGATCTCGATCAGTTTTTTACTTGCTCCCACGCGTCCATATGCCGATATGATCTCGACGGGTTTGGTGGCTGTCCCGCCAGTAAACTGGACCACGGTTGCCGGTGCAGCCGAATTGCCATAGCCATAATAGATGATGTTCCCGGGGGATCCTGCGGAATGGGTTGTGGTGCTGCCATCATTGTCAAAATAGTGTGGTACGGAGCTGGTATGACCGGCCACTTCCGCATCATATTCCCGTTTATGTCTGATCTGAACCATATATGGCATCATTGTCTGAAGACTGTTTTGGGCGACAGTTGTACTGGTATAAGAGGATGTGGTGGGAACATAGTTTTGAAGACTGCTGTTATAATCCGGATGATCCGTCAATGGCCAGGAGCTGGAAGTCAAAATGAAGGCAGACCAGTTGGCATTTGGGCTGGTGGCCGGATCACCCACATAATTCGGGTTTGCACTGACATTTTTTATGCCTTTCAATCGCTTTCTGGCCTCTTCCATCCCGGCTTCCGCAGCGTAAAACGCCTTTGTGCTGGAAAGATTGTACCCGGA
>JBFXFK010000069.1:0-24574 GCA_050179135.1 Desulfatirhabdiaceae bacterium
GACCGAGGCCATCATGTGGATCGGGCTGGCCATTTCCTGGGATGTGCTGGCCGGATATACCGGATATCTCAATTTCGGACACGGCGCATTTTTTGGAATCGGCGCGTATGTTACCGCCTTCCTGATGAAAACCGCGGGTTGGCCTTTTTTGGCGGCGATGATTGCCGGAGGCGTTGTCGCCGGTGTGGCGGCGTTGATTGCGGGCATCCCCACACTTCGGCTGAAAGGCGCCTATTTTGCCATCGCCACCTGGGCTTTGGCCCGGGCCATCCAGCAACTGGCGCTGGTTCTGGACGTCACGGGCGGACCCGATGGCATGCGGCTGCCGCCGTTTTTAAATCCCCAGTTTTTCTATTATGTCATGCTGATTGTGGTGATTCTGACATTTGGCTGCTACTGGTTTCTTCTGGAAAAAGCTCCGTTCGGGCTCAAGGTCAAGGCCATCCGGGAAGATGAATCCGGGGCCATGAGTCTGGGACTCAATCCCACAAAAATCAAGTTGCAGTCTTTTCTGCTTTCCACGGTTCCGGCCGGACTGATCGGCGGCATCTATGCGTACTGGATCACCTATATCGATCCGGCCTCGGTTCTGGGTGATCTGGTCACGGATCAGGCCGTGGTCATGGCGGTTTTCGGCGGACTGGGCAGCCTGATCGGTCCAACCATCGGAGCCGTGATCATTTTTGCCTTCAAGACGGTTTTCTGGGCGTATCTTTCGGATTATCAGGTCCTGTATCTGATCATTCTGGGGGCGCTGATTGCCGCCAGCGTGGTATTCCTGCCCAATGGCCTGTGGGGCAGCATCACGGACCGGGTTGCGGGAAGGGCGGCCCTTGCAAAAGGGTTTTCGATGGACCGGAAAACAGAAAAGGAGGCGCCGCATGTCTGATACCCTGCTTCAGGTGGAATCGGTTACCAAGACGTTTGGCGGGCTGCACGCGGTTCAGCAGGTGTCGTTTGACATGGCAAAGGGCAGCATTGTCGGTCTGATCGGCCCGAACGGCGCCGGAAAAACAACCCTGTTCAATGTCATCAGCGGCTATTATGCACCCAATGCCGGGCGCATTCTGTTCGGGGGTCAGGACATCAGCGGCATGCCGCCGTATAAACTGGCAGCCATCGGAATCGGCAGAACCTTTCAGGTGGTCAAACCGTTTCCGGGATTGACCGTTCTGGAAAATGTCGTGATTGCGGCTCTGTGCCGGTATCCCAAAAAAGCCCGGGCTGAAAAACATGCCTGGGAGATCCTGGAACAAACCGGCCTGGCAGACCGGGCGTCGTTTCAGGCATCCAGTCTGACCCTGGCCGGCCGGAAACGGCTGGAGGTCAGCAAGGCCCTGGCGCTTGAACCCACGCTGCTCCTTTTGGATGAGGTGGTGGCCGGACTCAATCCAACCGAAGCGGACCAGACCATCGGCCTGATTTTAAAGCTGCGGGATCAGGGAATCAGCATTCTGATTGTCGAGCACATCATGCGGGTTATCATGAATATCAGCGACCAGGTGGTGGTCCTGAATTTTGGTCGCAAAATTGCAGCGGGCAAGCCCCATGAGGTGGCAAAAGATCCGGCCGTGATGCAGGCCTATCTGGGGGAGGGTGGGGAATGAACATTCTTGACGTTGACGGCATTTCGGTTTTTTACGGGGACACCCAGGCCATTTGGGATATTTCGTTTTCGGTCACCGCCGGTCAGATTGTGGCCCTGTTGGGGGCCAACGGCGCCGGCAAAACCACGACGCTGAAAACCATCTGCGGCCTGCTTCCCATGGCAGCAGGCCGGACGACATTTCAGGGAAAAACCATCTCCGGCATGCCGGTCCATGACATCGCGGATCTGGGCATTACCCTGGTCCCCGAAGGCCGGCAGCTTTTTGCCAAAATGAGTGTGGAAGACAATCTTCTGATCGGTTCCTATCTCAAACGCACCAAACCCAACCGCAGCAAAAACCTGAAACAGGTATATGACTTTTTCCCCCGCCTGTCCGAACGAAAAAATCAGCAGGCCGAAACCCTGTCCGGTGGCGAGCAGCAGATGCTTGCTATCGGCCGGGCCCTGATGCAGGAGCCGCAGCTCATCATGTTTGATGAGCCCAGTCTGGGGCTGGCGCCCATTCTGGTTCTGGAAATTTTTCGCATCATTCAGGAGCTGCACAATCAGGGACTGACCATTTTTCTGGTGGAGCAGAATGTGCATCAGACGCTGAAAATAGCGGATTACTGCTATGTTCTGGAAAACGGTCGGGTGATTCAGGAGGGCACGGGGAAGGCGATGGAATCGGATTCAAAGATTCGGGAGGCGTACCTGGGGTTCTGAAAGGGACAGGGGCAGAGGGACAGCGTTCGGCTGATTGGTTTGGCCGGTTTTATTGCAATGGCATCTATGGTATTTGAGATTTCAAATTTGAAATTTCAGATACTTCCGATTTCATCAGGGGGTTGCCGAATCTGAAAACAGATCCGTCAGAATGATTTCCACCCGCCTGTTTTTGTTGCGACCCTGAGGGGTGTCATTGGAAACAAGGGGGCGATGTTCGCCAAATCCCATGGTCGCAATGCGATCCGGTGTAATGTTACTGTTGTCGATCAAAAACTGGGCCACCGAAACGGCCCTGGCAATGGACAGCTCCAGGTTGGAGCGGAACAGGGTACTGTGAATCGGCACATTGTCCGTATGACCGGCCACCATCACATCCCCTTTTCCATAATTCAATATCCCGCCAATCTGCTCCAGAACCGGCAACATGTCTGGACGAATATTGGCTTTGCCGGAATCGAATGTGGTTTCCCCGGCCAGGCGAATGATGAATTGGTTACCTTTGCTTTCTGTCTCGACCAGTTGCTTGATTTCCTTGATTTTCGCCTGAACTTCAGCCTCGATGATTTTGAATTCCACATCTTCATTGATACGGGGGGCCAGATTCATATCCTGATCAAAATTGCGTGCGATAATATTTTGGCCACTGGGAGAGTCCAGAACCTTAATCTTTTTTTGAACACCAAATGCATCTCGCATAGAGCCGGCGACTTCCTTGTATTTGGCCTTGTCCGTTTCCGAAAAGGACAAAAGCAGCACAAAAAAGCACAGAAGCAGGCTCATCAGGTCGCCAAATGTGACGACCCACTCCGGCGCACCCTCTTCTACCGGTTTGCCATTTTCCGATTTATCCGAATCACTCATGCAGGTTTCTTTTCCTCAGTTTTTTTGCGATCCTTTGGAGACAGATATATTTTTAGGGATTCTGAAAGAACAGCCGGTGCAATGCCCTGACACATATATACCGCAGCTTCACGGACAATTTTCCGATTGGTCTGCTCCTGGGCGCTTCTCATGAAAAGCTTGTCAACAATCGGCAGACAGACCAGATTGGCGACCAGGGCGCCATACAGGGTTGTCAGCAGGGCGACCGCCATGGCCGGTCCGATGGAGCTGGGATCGGACATGTTGCCCAGCATCTGCACCAGACCGATCAGGGTGCCAATCATGCCGAATGCCGGTGCGGCGCCGCCCATGCTCTTGAACACACTCTGCCCTACGGAATGCCGTCCGATTGTCAAACGGATGTCCTTGTCAAGCATATCCTCGATCAGCCCCTCGTCATAACCGTCCGCCAGATACCGCAGCGCCTTTGCAGAAAATTCGTCCGGAGGTGTTTCATTCTCCAGGGAGATCAGGCCCTCTTTTTTGGCAATTTGGGCATACTGAACCATTCTGGCAACCACTTCTTCCGGGGGATCGATTTTGAATATGAAGGCCTTCATGGCGACGGTCACCGAATTGAATACGTCCTTCATGGAAAAGCGTATAAACGTTACGGCGAGGGTGCCACCCAGGACAATCAAAATACTGGGAATATCGAAAAACATGCCCATGCCGCCGCCAAGAAAAATGGCCATCAATACAAGAACGGTACCGCCGACCAAACCAATAATGGTTGCCAGATCCATCTGATCAATCCTGTGAGTTGTTGCTGAGATTCAAGGGGGTTTTTCTAAAGCGATCGTATCACGTTGTCTTCATTTGCCGATTTGTAGATAACAACCCGGTCCTGAATGGAGGCAATCTGAATGAAGCGCCTGAGTTTTTCAATGATAAATCCGTTCAGCTCGGTTTCGCGGGGAATGATCAACGCCCCGTTGTTTCTGCGAATGCTTTTTGCCAGAATCATTCCTTCCCGCAGATTTTCCACTTTCACCTGCTGAAACGAGCTGTTTTTTTCCGATTCAATCGCTGCCTTGTGCATGGCCAGCAGATGTTCAATCAAAGCATGTTCGATGCGATAGCCGGCCATCACCCTCAGGCGTTCCGGCATGTTTTCCGGTGGAATTTTCCATTTATGCACCAGGCTGTCATAGATGGAGCAGGCTGATATAATTCTGGCCAAAAGCGGTATGTCATCGCCTTTCAAACCATCCGGATATCCCTTGCCGTTGATCTGTTCATGGTGGTGTCGAACCAGACGGGATATGGGTAGCAGATATTCGATTCTTTTGAGAATCATTTCACCCTGTACCGGATGGGTTCGATACAGGTGTTTTTCATCCCCGGTCATTTCGGTTTCATGTTTGACCAGAATCTCCTTGGGAAGCCCGATCAGTCCGATATCATGCAGCAAGCCCGCCGCCTCCACAACCGGCCAATCCGATTTGGCAATATCCTTGTGTCGCTTGGCCATTTGCAGGGCCATCCGTCCCACCCTGCGGCAATGCCCTCCCAATTCTTCGTCAAAGACCTCGATCAACTGGGCAATCATTCGAATGGTCTGAAAATAATTTTTTTGAATGGTGTCAAATTGACCCACCAGGTTTTGTTCCAGACAAATGATGCGGTTTCCGATGGCAATGCGGGCCTTGAGCATATCCATATCCACCGGCTTGATCAGGTAATCGTCTATGCCGGCTTCGAGGCCGTGAACCACATCCGGTTTGGAATCCAGGGCGCTGACAACGATCAGATAAATATAATGGGCGAACCTGCCGTTGCGGATATTCTGACACAGGGCGATACCATCCATGATCGGCATCATCCAGTCGGTGATGACCATCTCAACCGGATCGGCCTGAATGTGGTCCCATGCAGTCTGGCCATTATCCGCCTCGACCACCGTATGGCCCCATTTTTTCAGATTGATACCCATGACCTTTCTGGTTACCGGGTCATCATCGACAAGCAGAATGTTCATCGCGTTATCCCTTTAAACGTGTTGTGTCATATTTTTGCCCTTTTATATCAAATTCAATATAACTTCAAAGATTAATATCGGCTGATCACCGTAATGCCTATCAGTGTATTGTATCCCGGATAACAATTTTTCACGGGTATTGATAATGAAATGCTTGACAGGAGTTCATTTATACTATACTTACCGGTCGGTATATTGCATGCGATATTTCATCAAACCCCATGACAGGACAAAATCAGGATGAGCGAATCCGTCACACTGCATATTGAGAAAAAAAACCTCTCCCGATGTTCCGGGTACCGGGATCTGTTTGTCGAAAAACCGTCATCGACCGAATGGAATCTGACGGACAACCGGGACCGGATACTGATGGCCGCGGCTTCTCTTTTTGCCAACAGGGGATATGCCGCCACATCGGTAAGGGAAATTGTGGCGGCAGCCGGCGTGACCAAGCCGACATTGTATTATTATTTCAAAAACAAGGAAGATCTGTATCTGCAACTTCTGGACATGGCTGTTTTGACCTTCAATGACATCTGCAGGGAATCTCTGGAAGTGTCCGGCAGCATGAGAATCCGGCTGATCAGTCTGTTCTCGCGGGTATTTGAACTGTTTCAGGAATATGGTGACATGGTCAAACTGGTGAACGCGATGGTCTGGGGCTCCCGCGAATCCACACCGGTGTATGATTTAAAATCCGGACATGCATATGTTGAATCGATTTTTATACAGATACTGGCGGATGGCGTTAAGGAAGGCGAGTTGTCATCCGATCATCTTCAGGATGTCCTGGTCATTCTGATGGGTGTTCTTCACAGTCTTCAGGTCATTCCCGTTATCAAACCCGATGGCATAGTCCTGTCCGAAAGATTTGTTGAAGGGATTGTTCATACGATATTTGATGGGCCGAAATAAACCAATGAGGTGGACATGAAAGGCAAAGTGATTGTCATCTCCCTGATTTTTCTGGCCGGATTGGCCGGATGGGGCATTTTATACAAAAAAGGTGAAAAACCGGTTCAGGCAACTGTTTCCGCACCTGTCGTTTCCGTGGATGTTGTGTTGTCCGAACGAAAGACGCTGTATCGAAACGTGACGGTCAATGGATCCCTGTCACCCAAAACAACGACCCTGGTCAAGAGTGAAATTCCGGGAAAAATTCTGAAAATGCGGGTCAAGGAATGGGATACGGTCCGACCCGGAGATATTCTGCTGGAAATGGATGATACGGACCTTCGGCTGGCTGTCAGCCGCAGCCAGTCCGGCCTGAAGATGTCCGAAGCCCAGTTGATGCAGACCCATGCGGATCTGAATCGGGCGCAGCGGGAGTGGAAACGGGCCCAGGGCCTGAAGGAAGGCGGCCTGATCACCAGCCAGGAGCTCGATGACCGGCAGACCGCTTTGGAGTTGGCCGAAGCCCGGACAGCCCTTGCCCAGGCCCAGATCGGCCAGGAAAAGGTTCGGGTGGCGGAAGCAATCCGGTATCTGGAAAAGGCCACGGTCGTCTCTCCGATTCATGGCACGGTTTCCGAGCGACTGGTGGATGTGGGCGATTTTGTGGACACGGGCGGCCCGCTCTTCAGCATTGTCGATAACCGGATTCTGGATTTTACTGCAACGGTATCCGCCACGGAACTGGCCCGGGTGTCCGAAGGTCAGCCCCTGACATTTACGGTTGACGGCTTTCCCGGTAAAACATTTGAGGGGATCATCAAACGGGTCAACCCCGTTGTCAGCACCGCAGACCGGTCCGGAAAAATTATTGCAGAAGTCAGAAACTCCGACCAAATCCTGAAAGGGGGACTTTATGCCAGGGGCGCTGTTCTGGTGGAAAAACGGGAAAATGTGCTGACCCTTCCCAAATCCGTCCTGATGAACCGGGATATGCTGAACCATACTGCGGGCCTGTTTGTTCTTGACAGCAACAGCCGGGCCATCCGAAAGCCGGTTGAAACCGGGCTGTCCCATGAGGATGTCATTGAAATTACAAGGGGCCTGGCGGAAACGGATCAGGTCGTGGCCCGGGGCGGATTCAACCTGAAAGACGGAGATCCGGTACAGATTGTCAAACGGGATCAGCCCGGACAGCCGGAAGGTCAAAACCGCACGGAGGCAGCCGACTGACATGTTTCTTTCAGCTCTTTCCATCAAACGCCCGGTGTTTGCCTCGGTCATGATGCTGACCCTGGTCATTCTGGGGCTTTTTGCCTACCGCCATCTGACCATCGATGAATATCCGGATGTGGAAATTCCGGTTTTGACCATCACCACGATTTATGAGGGGGCGCCACCGGAGTCGGTCGAGCGGGAGGTAACCCGGAAAATTGAAGAAGCGGTCAATCCCATTCAGGGTGTCAAACATATTTCCTCCACATCCCAGGAGGGCATTTCCAGCATTGTGGTCGAATTTACCCTGGAAACACGCTTAAACGATGCGGCTCAGGAGGCCCGCGCAAAGGTCAGCGCCATTCGGGGCGATCTGCCGGATTTCATCGAGGAACCGGTCATCCAGAAACTGGATTTTTCCGCAGCGCCGGTGGTTTCCCTGGCCCTGCGCTCTGACACAATCAGCGCAAAGGATCTGACGACTCTGGTGGACAAACGCATCAAACGGCGGGTTGAAAATACACCGGGGGTGGGTCGGGTCGATCTGATTGGCGAGATGAAGCGGGAAGTGAATATCTGGCTGGATGTCGCCCGTATCGAGGCGGTCGGATTGGGTGTCAATGAAATCATCGCCGGTCTGGGACGGGAAAATGTCAATACGCCACTGGGGCGATTGAATCAGGGCGGCTATGAAACGCCGGTCCGGATTTCCGGCAAACCCGAGACCGTATCCGGTTATGCGGACATGATTGTGGCGTGGCGGGATGGCAGACCCATATACCTGAAAGAGATTGCCGATATTGAGGATGGTATCGAGGAGCCCCGGTCCCTGGCCCTGGTCAATGGCGAACCGGCGGTGGCCCTGAATATCCTGAAACAGTCCGGCGCCAACACGGTATCGGTTGCGGATGCGGTCCGGGGTCTGGTCGATGACCTTCAGGCCGAAATTCCTGCAGGGGTTCGTCTGGAGGTGGTCCGGGACGGGTCCCAGTATATCCGGGAATCGGTCGAAGACGTGGAAACCACCATGATCATCGGCGGCATTCTGACGGTCCTGATTGTCTTCTGTTTTCTGAATTCGTGGCGATCCACAGTCATCACGGGTCTGACCCTGCCCATCAGCGTCATTTCATCCTTTATCATCATGATGGCGCTGGGATTCACCCTCAACATCATGACCCTGATGGGATTGTCACTTGCCATCGGTCTTCTGATCGACGATGCCATCGTGGTCCGGGAAAACATTGTCCGCCACCTCCAGAAAGGGGAAGATCATTACACCGCATCCCTGGAAGGCACACGTGAAATCGGGCTGGCGGTCATGGCCACCACCTTTACCATTGTGGCGGTCTTTATTCCGGTCGCCTATATGAAGGGAATTGTGGGCCGTTTTTTTTACCAGTTCGGCATTACCGTGACGTTTGCGGTGCTGGTATCGCTGTTTGTCTCGTTTACTCTGGATCCCATGTTGTCCTCCCGATGGGTGGACCCGGATATCGAGGAGGGGGAGGGCCATTCATCCGGTATCCGGAAACGAAACCGGCTGTACCGGCTGCTGGAGCGATTCAACCGCTTTTTTGAATCCATTGCCCATCAGTATCAGGGGGTTATTACCTGGGCCCTGCTGCATCGAAAAACCGTGATGCTGACCGGTATAATTGCATTTGCAGGCGCCATCTGGATGGTGCCGCTGTTGGGAAGCTCGTTTTTCACACCCTATGACCGGGCGGAATTCCAGGTCGAATTTACATCCGATCCGGACGCCGGGCTGTCTGAAACCGAAGGCAGGGCCCGGGAAATCCTGGCCATGCTGAAAAACATACCCGGGATCGCCCTGACATTTGCAACCGTTGGCGGCGGGGACACCGGAACGGTTCGTGACGGGACCATTTTTGTCAAACTGACGCCCAAAAACCAGCGAAGCCAGTCCCAGGAGGAAATCGAAGCCCGGGTTCGGGAGGGGCTGGGACGCATATCCGGGATCATCTCCTCTATCGGGGAAGTGGGCAACATGCATGGGACAGCGCCCATCAACCTGAATATCAAGGGCGATAATCTGGATGAATTGAAACGGATATCCGAATCCTACAAACAGATCATGTCCCGAATTCCGGGAGTTGTGGATGTAACCTCCAGTCTGGATCAGGACAAGACCGAAATCAGGCTGGAGGTGGATCGGGCGCGGGCCACGGATGTGGGGCTGTCCACCGCCCAGATTGTCGAAACCATCGGCCCGCTGATCGGGGGCCGGGCCGCCACCACTTATGAAGATACGGACGGAGACGCCTATGATGTCCGGGTTCGGCTTCCGGATGTCGGCAGGCAGGATTCATCCCAACTGGGCCGGTTGATGCTTCTGTCGGTTCGGGCCGATGGCATGCGGATACTGGTGCCGCTTTCGGATGTGGTCCGCCTTCATCGGGATATTTCGCCGGCCAGGATTCAGCGGCTGGATCTCAGGCGCCGGGTCACGCTTTCGGCCAAAAATATCGATGTGTCCCTGGGGGATGCGGTCAAGGTCATTCAGGAAAAGACCGCAGCCATCCCGCTGCCGCCGGGATATGCCATTTCCTGGAGCGGTGAAGCCGAAGACATGGTGGAAACATTTCAGTACATTTTTGAGGCGCTGGCCCTGGCGGTCATTCTGATCTATCTGATTCTGGCTGCGCAGTTCGAAAGCTTCCTTGCCCCGTTTGCCATCATGATTTCCCTGCCCCTGTCACTGGTCGGCGTGGTGGTCATGCTGTATTTTACCGGGGATACACTCAACATCATGTCCCTGATCGGTCTGATCATGCTGATGGGACTGGTCACCAAAAACGCCATTCTGCTGGTGGATTATGCCCGGGTCCTTCAGGAACGGGGGCAGGATCGCTTCAGCGCCCTGGTTGAATCCGGAAAAACCCGGTTGCGGCCCATTCTGATGACAACACTGGCCATGATTTTCGGCATGCTTCCCCTGGCCCTGGCTTTGGGGCCCGGGGCCGAGATGCGGGCGCCCATGGCGCGGGCCGTCATTGGCGGGTTGATCACATCCACACTGCTGACGCTGGTCATGGTGCCGGTGGTATATACCCTGCTGGAAGATGGGCTGGCCTGGTTTGGAAGGTCAAAATCGTCTCAACCCGCACATAATGGAGTGGCACGTTGATGAAAACAGCCAGAATGTTCATGGTGCTGATGATGGCGGGTTGGGGGGCTCTGAGCGGCCCTGCATGGGGTGAAACCCGGCTGATCACCATTTCGGAATGCCTGAGTCTGACCCTTGAATACAGCCGGGAAATGCTTTTGGCCCGGGAAGGAATCCATCAGTCGGAAGGTCTGTATATCGCGGAACGTTCGGCGGCCTTTCCCCAACTGAATGCCAGTCTGGGAATGATTCATGGACGGGACGAGTCCATGTCGCTTTTTCCGGATGCACCGGTGGAAGGCAATCAGTATCAGGGGGCCCTGAACCTGAAACAGGCCCTGTTCACCTGGGGAAAGATCAATGCCGCCGTCAATGCGGCCAAATATGATGCGGTATCCGCCGAACAGCAATACCGTCAGGCCAGACAGTTGGCATTGCGGCAGGCGGCAATCCGGTTCTATGACCTGATTCTGACACGCGAGCTGGAAAAAGTGGCCCGGGACAATGTGGCCCAGAAACAGCGGCATCTGGATGAAGCCCGCAGAAAATACCAGATGGGTGTTGCCACGGATTATGATGTTCTGGCAGCGGAAGTGGCGCTGACCAATGCCCGGCCCGGTCTGACCCGGGCCACCAATGATATTCGTCTGGCGCAGGAACACCTGCGATATTTCATGGGCATCACCGATGCCTTTGATGTGCGCGGAGAATTGTCGCCGATCATCGATTTTCCGGAATCCCTTCAGGAGATCATTCAGAAAGCAGTTGACAGCCGTCCGGAAATGGCTTATGCGGACAGTCGAATCGGTGTATTCAAAGAGCTTGCAGTTGTTGCAGCAGCCGGTGACAAACCCCGTATCGATTTTGAGGGAAATATGGGATGGGCCAGCTTTGAGAATACGGACTTTGATTATCCGGGACATTCCTGGAATGCCGGCGTCTATTTTTCAGTGCCGCTGTTTGACGGATTCAAAACCAGAGGCGATTCGATTCAGGCAAAAAGCAGGCTTTCCTCGGCTGAAATTGAAAAGCAAAAACTGTTGGATGTCATTTCCCTGGAGGCCCGGGATGCCTTCAACAAGGCGCTGGAAGCCATCGAGATTGTCACGGCGCTGGAAGCGACCCTGGCCCAGGCTGAACGCCTGCTGAAAATGGCCGAAACCGGATATCGGGAAGGCGTCAAAACCCGGCTGGAAGTCAATGATGCGGAATTCAATCTGCAATCTGCCCGATCCAACCTGGCCATAGCCAAACGGGACACCATTGCGGCCCGGATTGTACTTCTCTGGATCAAGGGAGAGGATATTCAATTGGCCCTGGCAGGAGAGCGTAACAGATAGATTGAAATACAGTCAGTAGTGGGTAGTGGCCGGTTTGCCTGAATGCATGAGCGCGCGGTCCTTCAGCCTTCAGCCTTCATCCTTCAGCGTTTCAATCGCATGCCCATCATGCCTGTCGGAAGGAGACTATGGTTTTCAGTTCGGTTATCTTTCTTTTTCTCTTTCTTCCGGTCACGGTTGCGTTTTACCTGATTTCCGGCCAAAAGATTCGCAATTATCTGCTGCTGTCTGCCAGCCTGATTTTTTATGCCTGGGGTGAACAGGCTTATGTGCTGCTGATGCTGGTTTCTATCGGCATCAACCATGCTGGCGGAATACTCATCGCCCGGTTTCATCCCCAGCGTCCAGCCAGGCTGATTTTGACCGCTGTTGTCATGCTGAATATCTGTATTCTGGCTGCTTTCAAATACGCCAATTTTTTGATAGACAATCTGAACGTTCTGTTTGACGCGATATCAATTCCGCCCCTCATTCTAAACAAAATCCATCTTCCCATCGGCATTTCCTTTTTTACCTTTCAGGCCATGTCCTATGTCATCGATGTGTACCGGAATCCATTCCTTGTCCAAAAAAAAGTGTCGCGTCTGGCCCTGTATATCTCCCTGTTTCCCCAGTTGATTGCCGGCCCCATTGTCCGGTACCAGGACATCGCCGGCCAAATGGAAGATCGACGGATGACGCTACAGGATTTTTCGAGGGGATTTGAGCGGTTTGTCTGGGGACTGGGCAAAAAAGTCCTGATCGCCAATCCGCTGGCAAACCGGGCGGATGAGATTTTTGCCATCGCATCCGGCGATCTGACAACCGGTCTGGCCTGGTATGGAATTGGCTGTTACTCGCTTCAGATTTTCTTCGATTTCTCCGGATATTCGGACATGGCCATCGGACTGGGCCGCATGTTCGGATTCCGGTTTCTGGAAAATTTTCAATATCCCTACATTTCCCAATCCATTCAGGAATTCTGGAGACGTTGGCATATTTCGCTTTCCACCTGGTTTCGGGACTATCTGTATATTCCATTGGGCGGAAACCGGAAAGGCCCGTACAGGACCTATGCCAATCTGATGCTCGTTTTTTTTCTGTGCGGTCTCTGGCACGGCGCCAGTTGGACATTTGTGATATGGGGAATTTTTCACGGGATTTTTCTGGTGCTGGAACGTACCGGATTCGGCCGGTTCATTACAGGACTCTGGAGACCCTTTCGTCATGGATATGCGATGCTGGTTGTTACGGTGGGGTGGGTGTTTTTCCGGGCAGAGACATTGACATCCGCCCTGCGGTATCTGGAGGCAATGGCCGGATTTGCAAAAGGTGATGGCGTTATTCAGTATCTGGCGCTTTACTGGGATAACAAGACGGCGCTGGCCTGCCTTTTTGGACTTGTCTGTTCACTTCCAATAGGTCAATGGCTGGGACACTTCAGAACCCGTCTGATTCCCCAATCATCGGGATGGGTATCATCCGGTCTTGACGGGTCAATGGAAATGCTTCAGATTTTTTTTGCCGGCGCCATTCTGATGCTGTC
Source organism: Desulfatirhabdiaceae bacterium (assembly GCA_050179135.1). GTDB lineage: Bacteria > Desulfobacterota > Desulfobacteria > Desulfobacterales > Desulfatirhabdiaceae > UBA4064. The sequence goes on from JBFXFK010000069.1 coordinate 13,282, forward strand.
CATCATGCAATTGGCGGTGGGGGCCTATAATCCATTCATTTACTTCCGGTTTTAGTAAACTTTTCCCATGACGCGTTCTGTCGATAGCCGCAATATGTCACCAGTTCTGTTTGGTATTCTGTGCATCGGTTTTCTGTTGAACAGCCATGCCATCTGGTGGGGCCTGCCATTGCAGGGATCGGTAAGCTGGGCGCCTGATGAAATTTTTCCGGCAACCGTATTGAAAGGGATGAACTGTTTTTTTTCCAGTGGGTGGCACGAGCGGTATCCGCCACTGCATTACTACTTTCTATCGATCATTTATCTCCCCTTTGTGCTGCTTCATTCCGCCGGATGGGTTGATCTGTTTTCCCAGAAAACGATTACCCTGATGTATATCTGTGGACGTTTCATCAGCGTCATCATGGGCACCGCAACCATTTATCTGGTTTACCGGTGTAACCGGGAACTGTTTGACCGGCGGGCCGGACTGTATGCCGCATTGATTGCCACCCTGATTTGTCCGGTCTCCTATTATGCGAAAATCATCAACCTTGAAGTACCCTATACATTCTGGTTTGTTCTGTCTCTCAACTGCTTCATACCGGTTCTGCAATATCATCGGTTGCGGGATTATCTGGCGTTTTCCTGCTGTGCGGTTTTGTCCGTTTGCACAAAGGATCAGGCTTATGGACTGTATGTCGGAGTTCCTGTCATATTGATATTCATTTATTTGAAATCCTTTCATGATGATGGAAAAGATGGCTCGATCCGGAGGAAAATGATCCTGCAGAACGGGATTTTAAGCCTGGTTGCAGCCGTTCTGCTGTTTCTGGTGATTCATAATGCGGCATTCAATTTTTCCGGCCTTGTCAAACATTTTCAAGTGATCACGGGGGCTGCCAGCCAGAATTATCGAATGTACGCCAATACGCCTCAAGACCAGTTGCGCATGGCCTGGCAGACACTTCATCATGTCGTCTTCTCCCTGGGATGGCCCTTTTCAATCATGTGTTTTCTGGGATTTCTGATCCCTCGGTTTCGGACAAAACAGGATGTCATTCTGATCGTCATGGCGATTTTTCCGGTCACCTATTATTTCAGCTATATCGCCGTCGTGGGCTATACCTACCTCCGATATGTGATTCCGATGTCAATGGTCCTGGCCATGTTTGGCGGCAGATTTCTGTCATTTCTCCATTCCCATGAAAAAAAAGCCACAACCCTTCTGATGCATGTGTTGCTGGTGTGTATTGCTGCGGGATACACCTATAAGAACTTCATCGTCAGTGACATGATGCATCACGATTCACGCTATGCCGCCGAGGCGTGGATTCAAAAAAATATTCCCGTATCGGCGTCGATAATGGGAATCGGCATGATCAATTCGTTGCCCAGAATGCATCCAGATTACCCGTTCTATCAGATAAAAATTTTCCCCTCGATTATCTACCAGTCGGGGGATCGGCCCGAATATCTGATCACCACCAGTTTGTATGGATCGGAAAGATTGAAAAAATTTCATTATGAAGCCCTTGCATTCAAACGACTGGAAAACAATGAAACCGATTATCAGGAGGTGTTCAGTTACCGGTATGTCCCATTCCTGAATATCCTGGATATCCGTGACATCATCAGCAATCTGGACAAAATCAATCCGATGATCAAAATTTATCGGAGATCGCCTGCGGACAAAGCCACCGACAAAACCCTTTCGTTTGAAAACCGGCAGGATTTCTCTCGGGGAATTAACCATTTGGATGGTTTCGGGTTATCATCGGGTGCTTGAAATAGGAGAACGTAACGATTTGAAACAGAAGAGAATTGCTGTGATCGGTGCCGGCCCTGCCGGAATGACCGCAGCTTACCGGCTGGTTCAACATGGCCTGCCGACAGAAGTGTTTGAAGCAGAGAACCGTGTTGGGGGGCTGGCCAGAACCCTCGATCTCTGGGGTCAGAAGGTGGATATCGGCCCACACCGCTTTTTCAGCAACGATACCCGGGTGAACAAACTCTGGCTTGAGGTGGCGGGAGGAGATTATCGCATGATCGACCGCCTGACCCGAATCTATTATCAGAAGAAATTTTTTCACTATCCACTCAAACCTTTTGACGCCCTGGGCAACCTGGGAATTTTTACGGCAACCCTCTGCATGCTCAGCTATCTGCGGGAAAAAGTCTGCCCTTCTCCCCTTGACGGATCGTTTGAAGCCTGGGTGAAAAACCGGTTTGGCGCCCGTCTGTATTCCATATTTTTCAAGACCTACACAGAAAAATTATGGGGAATTTCCTGCTCGGATCTGGATGCGGATTTTGCGGCCCAGCGAATCAAGAAACTGTCACTTTGGGAAGCTGTCCGCAATGCGTTTACAGGAGGCAGGGGAAATCAGCACAAGACCCTTGTGGATCAGTTTGCCTATCCGACATCCGGAACCGGAATGATTTATCAACGGATGCAGCACTATATAGACGGTCATGGCGGCGCCGTCCATCTGAACAGACCGGTTCAGCGGATATTGACCCGGAATCAAAAGGCCTGTGCCGTCGAACTGACCGATGGGACGGTGCGGGAATTTGATGAGATCATTTCATCCATGCCGCTTTCCGTCATGGTTTCCCGCCTGCCGGATGTTCCGGAACATATCCGGAATTTTGCCCAATCCCTGATTTACCGGAATACGATCATTGTGTATCTGAAGGTGGAGGCGAGCCAACTTTTTCCCGACAACTGGCTTTATGTGCATGCCCCGGACCTTCAAACCGGACGGATAACCAATTTCCGAAACTGGGCGCCCGAACTGAATGCGGGGCAGGAAAGCACCATTGTGGCCATGGAATATTGGTGTTATAATGAAGACGAACTGTGGAATGCCGGCGATGATGTGCTGACAGACCTGGGCCGAAAAGAGCTGGCCATGACAGGGCTTGTGGGCAACGCGGCTGTTACGGACGGTTTTGTATTCAGAATTCCCTGCTGCTATCCGGTGTATTCGAAAGGGTATAAATTCTGGCTGAAGCCCGTTGAAAACTATCTTTGTACCATTCATAACCTGCATGTTATCGGACGTTATGGCGCGTTCAAATACAACAACCAGGATCATAGCATCCTGATGGGACTTCTGGCCGCAGAAAATATCGCCAACCGCACCGCACACAACCTGTGGGAAATCAATACCGATTATGAGGATTACCAGGAAAAATCAAGAATAACGGAAACCGGGCTGTGTGCCGGCTGATGTATCCGTTATTACAGGTTTGAATTGTAACCGCTTGACGGTTTCGAACCCCTATTCGGGCGATACCGGAATCCGGAAATGAAACGATCAACCAGATGACACCATGGGCCGATTGGGATGGCCATGAAATCGACGGGAACCTTTTGGAATGAGAGTCAGGCAATGCCCGATATCAATCGATTCAAATTTGTAGCCAATATATGTTTGATCGGGATGTTTGCGGTTGCCTGTTATCTACCGCTGATGAAAACCATCGTCACCCCGTCGGCATCCATTTCCCAGACAGAAAAAAGAAAATTGGCTGAAGCCCCAAGACTGGAACTGAGCCGGAAAAGTATTCAATCGTTTCCATTTCAGTTTGAATCCTATTTCAAGGATCATTTTGGATATCGGGACCTGTTTATCTTTTTAAACAGCTATATCAGCGTCAAATGGCTGGGTGTTTCTCCCGTATCTGGCGCGATTATCGGCAAAGATGGCTGGTTTTACTGGAACAAGAATCGACTGAGTGAGGATTTCCGGGGCGCCAATCCCATGACGCCTATTGAAATGGAACACTGGAAAACCGTTATCGAGGACAGACAGGAATGGCTGGCAGCACAGGGAATTGAGTATGTGCTGGGCATCACACCCGAAAAACAGACCATATACCCGGAATATCTGCCGGACCATCTTCAGGCGCAAAGAGGCATCACCCGGCTGACCCGGTTGGAAAAATACCTGAAGGAAAATTCAGATGTTCAACTGATTGACTGGAAGACCCCGCTTCTTGCCGGAAAAAGAGATCAGCAGATTTATTATCGCACCGATACGCACTGGAATTTCCGGGGGGGGTTTATCGCCTATCAGGCGTTGATGGATCGGCTGACCGGTTTTTTCCCGGATATTGTCGCCAGGCCCCGATCATTTTTTCAGGAACGGCTGATCGCGGACCATGAAGGCGGCGACCTGGTCATTATGATGGGATTGCAACACGTTTTTCTGGAGGACCAGCCCATTTATCAGCCACAGTTCATTTGCAGCGGACGCTGGAAATATGATGTCGCCCTGGCAGACCGGGGAAGTTATGCGATGGGCTGTAAAACACAAACACGGGTTGCCATTGTATTTCGGGATTCCTATTTCAACTTTATCCTGCCATTTCTTTCCGAGCACTTCGGAAAGATCATTTATATCTGGGACCAGTATAACCATACCATGGTCAAACAACTCATCCGGGATATCCAACCGGATCTGGTAATCGAGGAAATTCTGGAACGGTTTCTGATTTATGATGCCGAGGATGTGGAAGGTCTGAAAGCCATTCGGAGTGACCTGGCTCCGGAGCGTTTCAACCGCGCAAATCTCACCTATGCCGCCTTTGACCGGAAAAGCGGCTTTCCAGTCACGCCGGTTAACGACCTGGATGTGGCTCCTGACAATGCCGGCCTGATTTTGAAATCTGCCGGAGAAGATCCCCAGCTTCTGCTTCCGGACTGCATACCGGATTCCGCCAGATCCCTGTTCATCAAAATCCAGATCACCAGTCCCACAAATACCGAACTGCAAATTTTTTACAGAACACCGGATGCAATGCTTTATAGTGAGAAAAAAAGTGTCATCCAATCCCTGAAACAGGGTTTTAACATAATCCATCTGTATATTCCGGAAAGGGATTACCTGGGTCCCCTGCGACTCGATCCGGGAAAACAGCCCGGAACCTATGTTCTTCATTCCATGGAGATTCGGGGTGTGGCGTCCGAAGCAATCAGGCAGACATCTGAAATGTCACCGAAATCCGAATCATGATTTTTGCGGCATTTCGACGTGGTTACAGGGTCTGCTCGATTTCAGCCTTTCGGGCCTGAAGCACATCCAGCCTCTTTTTCAGATCCGTCATTTCCTTTTTGATCTTTTTTAATTCTGTCCGGTTCTTTACGGTTGACAGATAATCCGGTCCCAGCTCTTCTGCGATGAGCTTCTCGAGTTGACTTCGCAAAATTCTCAGCCAGGGATTGCCGTGCATGGATCCCTTCCGATATTCCAATTTTCCGGCCTTGATGCCGTTTACAATAAAGTCCCGGTCCACACCGTATTCCTTGTGGGCCGTTGTATCACTCAGCGTTGCTCCCGCCATGGTCCATTCATTTGATTCAGCCATTTTTCATTCTTTTTAAAATATTTCAGGTTTAATGTGGATTTTTATCTGAATCCAGATTTGCCGTTTCTCATTTTCAGATTGGAGGCGGTTATCCGGAAACGCCTGTTTCGGATAATTTGAACGGATTTGCAAGAAAAAAATATTATTGGTGTTTTCATCCGTGGAATTTGATTTGCGGAGTATCCATATGCTATAGCTGGGCGCATTGACAAGTTTTTTCCAGAAATCAAACGAAATGATTCCGATTTAAGCGGAGGAAATATGGCGCAGCCACTGCGTCTGCTTTTTGTGTGCGATGCCGGAGATGAAACCGAAAACCTGGTTTCCCGTTTGAAAAATAACGGCTATGACATTTCCCACATGCGGATTGAAACCGCGGCTCAAATGGAAAATGCCCTCAAGGAACCGGCTTGGGACATGGTCATTCCGAAATATGACATGGCCGGTTTCGGTGGACGGGCCGCTTTGGAATTTGTGAAATCAAAAGGGCTCCGTGTTCCGGTTCTTCTCCTGACCGGCGCGATGGATGAATCCAGCCGGAAGGCAGTCGTCGATGCCGGCGCAATTGACCTGATTGACAGAAACCAGACAGATCGCATGATGGAGGCAATCGAGTTTGAGCTGGAAAAGATACTCCATCCGGATACAACTACTGACGTGCATCTGAAAAAACCGTCAACAGATCAGATTTCAAAACCCGGAATGGATGGGATGTCTGCCCGTCTGGCAACAGGCTTTGCCGGTTCCATTCTGCTGATTCTGCTCCTTTGGGGATATTCTTTCTGGCAGTACCAAACCACCGGCAATACAGTCATGAGCATCATCATTCTGATTTTGGCTGTAATCGGAGCAGGCATTATTTTTTTTTCAGTCCACCGGGTTATTATCCATGCCATTCAATCGTTGCTGTATTCCGGCCGAAAGCTGATTTCGGGTCATTTGGAGACGCCTGTTCCATTCCTGGCGATCCGTGAACTGGATGAATTGGCTCAAATTCTGGAATTTCTCCGGCAACAGATTCAGAAATCTCTTGAAAATCAAAAACAGGAATCTGATGCACGTAAGCATATCGAAAACTCATTGCAGCAGGTTCATTCCAGAATGACCTGTCAGATGCAGGCCATCAGTCATCGCGCCCATGAATTGTCCCTGCTCAGCAAGCTCAGCGGGACCCTTCTAACCTGCAAGGAATATGACGAAGCCTATGATGCGATATACTTTTTAATGCCCAAATTGCTGCCTTCCACTGTCGGCGGACTCTATATCCTGAATGAAGCCGCAAACTCCATGGACCCGGTAGCGTTATGGGGGAATACGGTTACCGGGGCCACGGCTTTTGATACGGATGACTGCTATGCGTTGCGAAAAGGGCAGGTGTACCGGGTAAAGAACCCGGATACGGAATTAACCTGTCGTCATGTCAAGAATTTTCAGCCGGATTCAACATCCATATGCATACCGATGATTGCACAGGGAAGAATCTATGGCCTGTTGCACATCCAGGAAAAACAGCCCCCGGCTGACATTCCGGCAGAAATGGCGGACGACAGCTTCCATCTGGCTGTGACGGCTGCCGAGCAACTTTCATTGGCGCTGGCCAATCTGAAGCTGAAAAGCGCTCTCAGACATCAATCCATCCGGGATGCCCTGACCGGGCTTTTTAACCGGCGGTATCTGGATGAATCACTGGGGAAGGAAATTGCCCGGGCCGGCCGATCCGGAACCCCGGTCGGAATCATCATGATCGATATTGATCATTTTAAACGCTTCAATGATACCCACGGTCATGACGCCGGCGATACCGTGCTTCAGTCTGTCGGCAAATTTATAAGCGGTCATGTGCGTGAAGGCGATATCGCCTGCCGGTATGGCGGTGAGGAATTCACGCTGATCATGCCCGGGGCAACACTGGAATCGGCCCATGCACGGGCCGAGGAATTGCGGAAAGGGGTTCAGTCCCTTCAGATCACCCATGCCGGAAAACCGCTGGAATCCATCACCCTGTCCCTGGGTGTTGCGACATTTCCCCATTTCGGAGAAACCGGCGAGACCGTTATCCAGGCGGCGGATGCAGCACTCTACCAGGCGAAACGCAATGGCAGAAACCGGACAGAGAAAGCATCGATAAATTCAGCATCATCATGAATTATTTCAGGTATTAATCGGAATTGTAGAGACAAGGCATGCCTTGTCTATTGGTAAATATGGCATCATCCTGAATCATATCAGGGGGATAAAATGTATGGAGGAAAACATGCAATTGAATCAGGAAGAAATGCGCATCTGTGATGTGCTGGTGATCGGCGGAGGTGGCGCAGGCCTCCGGGCGGCCATTGCTGCCAAACAGACCGGGGCCCGGGTGCTGATGGTATCCAAATCAAAAATCGGGCAGTTGAGTAACACCTATATATCCAAGGGCATTATCGCTGCTTCGGGATTGGGACAGGCCGAAGACAATCCGGATGTCCATGCAACTGACATGATGATGGGTGGCCGGTTCCTGAATGATCCGGCCAAAACATCTGAAATTGCCGGACGGGCTGCCCGGGAGATTGCGTTTTTGCAGAACTGTGGCGCAAAATTCGGCATGGATGGTCAAAAATTCCGGCTGATGCATACCGCCGGTCATCGCTATCCCCGCCATGTGTTTTCGGCAACATGGAAGGGCAGCGACATCGTCCTGCCATTGAAGTCTTATGCAAAAGGAATCGGTGTCGATTTTCTCGAAAATATTTTAATGACACGCATTCTGGAATCCGACCGTTGCATTGCAGGGGCCTGCGGTGTCACCGAAGATGGGCGATTTGTGGTGATTCAGGCTTCCGCCGTTGTTCTGGCGACAGGCGGGTATGCCCAGGTTTTTCAAAATACCAACAATGTTCCCGGCATAACCGGGGATGGTCATGCCCTGTGCTACGAACTGGGGATACCACTGCAGGATATGGAATTTGTGCAGTTTTATCCGACCGCAAGGGGAAAGCATGGCAGCCGGCTGCTTCTGAATGAGCGGCTTCTGGCCCAGCCCGGTGTGGCGCTGAAAAATCAGAGCGGGGAAAATATTCTCAAAAAACGGGGTATTACCGATTTTATGACCGTCAACCGGGACCAACTGGCGCAATTGATGATGCAGGAGGTCCAAGACGGGACCGTTGTGATGGATCTGACAGCACTGCCGGATGAGACAGCAACTCAGATGACGCCGCTGCTGCCGGCATCGTGGTGGAAAGGACAACGGGTGTTTCCGGTGGTGCCGACCGCCCATTTCTGCATGGGTGGCGTGGTCACAGATACAGCGGGTAAAACCGGTATGCGGGGGCTTTTTGCCGTCGGTGAAGTGACAGCGGGTGCGCATGGGGCGAACCGGCTGGGCGGCAATGCGCTGGCAGAAATTTTTACGATGGGGGCGGTGGTCGGCGAGACTGCCGGTATCGTGGCAGCCACAAACAGGACATCCGCCCGGATCGGTCCGATGGCGGAAGCCGAGAAACGCAGGCTGGAGAACACGTTTTCCAACCGGGGATCGGCGCCTGATACACTGATCCGGGAACTGAAGGAAATGATGTGGAAAGATGCCGGCATTATCCGATGTCAGTCGGAACTGGACCAGGCTGCTGCGATGCTTTGCGCCCCCTGTCCGGAAGTGTGTGTCACATCCGTTTCCGGTCTGATCCGTTATCTGGAGTATCTGAATCTGCGCGTGGTATCGGAGATGATCTGCATGGCCGCGCGAATGCGGACGGAAAGTCGGGGATCGCATTTCCGGGCGGATTTCCCGGAGGAAGACAACGAACACTGGTTAAAAAACATCGTGGTTCAAAAAGGGGCATCCGGCATGGCATGTCATGCGGTGGATGCAAAATCGAAAGGATCGACCCATGAATGAAAAAACACATCTGTATGTATTGTGGACCAATGACAATCCGCTCACGGCGGAAAAAATGGTATTCATGTACACCATCAATTCCCTGCTTCAGGGGTGGTGGGAAAACGTCACGCTCATTGTCTGGGGCGCGCCCACGAAATTGGTCAGTGAGAATGCGGATATTCAAAAACTGGTTAAAAAAGCCCTGGATGCGGGTGTCCATATCAGCGCCTGCAAGGCATGCGCGGATCAGTTGGGTGTAACCGCAATTTTGGAAAATCTGAACATTGACGTCAAATATTGGGGCAAGCCATTGACGGACCTTTTGAAAGCGGATGAAACGCTGTTGACCATCTGATTTTTCACAACAGGAGGATTTCCGTAACACAATGAAACTGTTGATCTGTGGAAAAGGCGGATGTGGAAAAAGCACGGTGGCGGCGCTATTGGCCATTGCCATGAACAGGAGAGGAAAACGGGTTTTGCTGGTGGATGCGGATGAATCGAATATCGGTTTGTATCGCATGCTCGGACTGGATATGCCAGAGCCCCTGATGGACAGCCTGGGCGGGAAAACGGGTTTCCGGGAAAAGACAAAAGCCTCCGGAATGGGCCTCGATGGTTCATCCCGACTGTTTCCGAAAGATCTGACGATAGATGACCTGCCGGAGACGTGCATTGCCCGGTCAAATGGGGTCCGGGCCATGTCCATCGGCAAAATTCATCATTTTGCAGAAGGCTGCGCCTGCCCCATGGGAAACCTGTTCCGGTTGCTCTTTGCCTCCCTACGCCTGGCGGAAGAAGATGTGGTTATTGTGGATACCGCTGCGGGTGTGGAGCATTTCGGACGAAGCCTGGACAGGGTTTGTGACCATATTCTATGCGTGGTGGATCCGTCCTATGAATCCATCATGATGGCGAAACGGGTACAGGCGTTTGCCAGAGAGGCGAATTTGCCGCTGTCTGTCATTCTCAACCGGTTGACTCCGGATATTGAAAATGAGCTTGGCGCCGCAATGACGGATATTGGCATTATGGGACGCCTGCCGGACAGACGTTCCATTTTTCTGAACAATCTGAAGGGCAACCCCCTATATCAGGAAATGCCGGAGATGGAATCGGTCTGCGACAGCCTTATTAACGGGTAAAAAACAGGGAATTTTCAATCATGATCACCCGAAACGAAATCATATCGGCAGCCCATCGATACGGATTTGAAGATATCGGATTCACGAGCGCCGATCCGTTTGACACCCATCTGGAAATTTTGAAAGCCCGGCAGGAAGAATATGGATGGGCCGAAGCCGTTGGGCTGAGTCTGATGGCGGGAACCGATCCAAAAACCATCATGCCCCGGGCCGAAAGCATTATCGTCCTGATGGAAGTGTACTTCCGAAACGCCTTTCCCCGGGTTCTGGAAGGACATTTCGGCCGGTGCTACCTGGATGACGACCGGGTCACCAAAGATGGATTGAGCCTGCGAATCCGGTCTTTCCGCAATTTTCTTAAAGAAAACGGGATCACGTCCAAAGTGCCGTTCAACCTGCCGCATCGTGCGGCTGCGGCCCGTGCCGGTATGGGCACATTCGGGAAAAACTGCCTTTTCTATTCCGCCCGGGTTGCCAGACAAAGCTCCTGGGTGCTGCCTATCGCCGTTGTGGTCGATCGGCATTTCGATCCGGATTCGCCTTCTCTTGAAATGGGCTGTCCCGACTGGTGTCGAAATGCCTGCATCGCCGCCTGTCCGACCCGCGCCCTGAAAGGCAATGGCGCCATCGATCCCCGAAAATGCATTTCCTGGCTGTCCTATTTTGGAGAGGGACTGACACCCAGGGACATGCGGGAGCCCATGGGAACGTATGTTTATGGCTGCGACCGCTGTCAGAATGTTTGTCCGCGGAATGCGGGCTGGCTGGCAAAGGATTTGCCAATGAATGAAAGAGCTGCGGCCAAGGTACCGGATTTTGACCTATCCCGGTTATTGCATATGGACCGCGACTGGTTCAAAACCCATGTCTGGCCCCATATGTTCTATATGTCGCCGGATGATATCTGGCGATGGAAAATGAATGCGGC
>JBFXFK010000070.1:0-11817 GCA_050179135.1 Desulfatirhabdiaceae bacterium
TCCCCTTTTTGATGTTAATCGATCCGGACAATTTTGACATGATGCCCTACCCAATCGGGAGGCAGATACACTCTACCACTGTTTCCACTGGATTTCACCTCTTTTTCAAGCATTTCCTCGCCAAATATTTCAAATTTGACCTTGATCTTGGAAGGATCGGATTGAACGTCTTCATCCGTGATATGTTTATCCGTATCGGTTGGCATAAGATGTCGTCTTTTATTAAAGGGTGAAAACTGCTTATTTATTAATTTCTGCCATGACCAGAGAATACTTTTCGGTGCATTGGGTATGAAGCGAATCGAGGCGTGACTGATACGCACTCCGTTTTGCCTTGGAGCGAATCCGGCCCAGATTGTCCCGGACCACATGAATGGTTGCATTGATCGCACCCATGATCAATTCACCCGCGACACGAAGGTGGGTTTGGAGTTGCTCCGGAACGACCCGATTTAACTGTCGAATCCATTCCAGTGCGGAAAAGCCTTTTTCGATCAGACGCATACTCACATCGATCAGGGAACTGAATGACTGTTTTTTCTGGGTTTTGTTCCCGGTCAGAATGGTCTGATGAAATTCCAGATAGTTCTGCGCATCCTCCCCAATCAGTTTTTCCAGATCCTTGAACAGATTGGCCACCTCCTTTTTGATTGTCGGGATATTATGTTCAATTTCCGGACAATGGGTTTTCCGAAGGCTTTCAATGATGACCACTTTGTTGATCAGGCCGACAGCCAGACAAAAACAGTAGGCTGCAGCAGCACCTCCGGCCGGAACCGGATCACCCGTTTCAAAATTTTTCAAAAAGTTAGTCATAGACTTGCCTTTCATGTGTTTGCCGCGAAAACGGAGTTGGGATGATGGGGATAAACATATCAACCGGCATCGTCCAAATACGGGTGTACGGCCTGACCGATGGTGCATGAAACATCTGGCGGGACAATCCATAGCTTTCAAGATAATGATTTTAGGAAGGCAGCAGGGGATAGGCCTTTGTTCGGCCATCCCCGACCGATAACGCACCCAAAATCTTTATCTTGAAAGCAATATTTTTGAATCCGACTGCCGTCATGGATAGATCCATCGGCTTGGAAAAATCCGGACCCCGGTTCATCCGTGTTCGATTACCCGGTTCGAACACAATCAAAGCTGGCAGGTGGTGTGAGGCAGGGGCACTGACAATGATCATGAAGTGAAAACAAGAGAAAAAATCGTGGTGGCGTGATGGCGGAAAATGATCATGTCCTTCTGCCGTCACGCCCCAATTATCCACCGTCCTGCCCCACGAATGCTGATCTCTTCCGGCCGGTTATCCCTTGATGATCCGGGGCAGCATCATCTGATGTTGCGGACAGATCGACTGGGGATTCTGATAGGCTGATCCGGCAAACGCCACCAGATATTTCCGGATGTCGGGCATGGCCGACACCTCGTCAACCAGGCCGTTTATGGCACAATATACGGGCCGGCTGTAATCATAATATTCCTTTACCATTTTATTCATACTCTCGATGACCGGTTCCAGCGGCTTTCCGGAATCTTTTTCCTTGACCAGTCTGCGGGAAAAACTGGCTGCCGCTGCGGTTTCGCCGTGCATGACGTAAATTTCCGTTGTGGGTATCCCCAGTGTAAAGGCGTTGTGACGGTTGGCTGTCGGTCCCCCCATGACATAATGGGCCGCGGCAGTGCCCTTGCGCAGCACAACCAGCATCATGGGAACATCGGTCTGCTGAATGGAATAAATCAGACTCATGCCCAGTCCCAGAAGTTCGGCTTTTTCCGCGATATTGCCCACATCGATGCCGGACGTGTCCTGGAACCAGACAACCGGAATCCGGTCCCTGCCGCACAGGGTCACAAATTCATTCATTTTGATGAGGCCCTGGCGATACAGCTTTCCGCCGATGCCGGCATAGGGCGCATACTCCGGATAATCTTCCCCCAGATAGCCCTGGCGGTTTCCGATGCAGCCTACCAGATATCCGTCAATTTTTACCAGGCCGGTATAAATTTCCGGCCCCTTGTCCGGCTTGAATTCCATATGCTCGCTGTTATCCACCAGGCGTGACAGAACTTCGTCAAAATTGTACATCTGCTTCTGATTGAACGGAATCAGGCGATACAGGTCATCTGCCGGAAATTTGGGGGCTTTGGGTTCGGCAACCCGGAAAAATTTTGGATGATAGGACGGCATGTCTTTCATGAAGTCTTTGAGACCATCCAGGACCCCGGTTTCCTCTTCATACACATACCTGAAAAATCCGGTTCCGTCATGATGGATCTCGACACTTCCCGGCGGTTTTTCCTTGAACTGCCGGGCGGCCTTGATCAGCATCTCGGCGCCTTCCACATCAAAATGTCCCTTGGGTGACATGCCGCTTAAAATGCCACCGCCGCCCACGGCGATATTGCAGTTCTTGTGGGCAAACAGAACCGTGGGACTGATCCCCTGATAACCGCCGCCGGCCGGGTTGGTGCCATAAATTCCGGCCAGAATGGGAATGCCCAGAATATTCAGTTCGGCATGCCGAAAAAATGTGGTGCCCCCACCCCGTCTGCCTGCATAAAATTTCTCCTGCTCGGTCAGCTTGACACCACTGCAGTGAACCAGCCAGACGAGCGGAATGTTCAGGCGTTTGGCCAGATCGGTGGCCCTGAGAATATTTTCCGATTGCCCCGGCAGCCAGGCCCCGGCCATGACCTTGTTGTCAAATCCGATCACCACGGCCCATTTTCCGGAGATTTTGGCCAGCCCGTCAAACACATTGGTCGTGCCTTCGGAATTGCCCATGGGATTGTACAGGGTATGGAGCGGGCACCAGGTTCCGGGATCGACCAGGTACCGCAGCCGCTGCCAAACCGTCATTTCACCCCGGGCATTGATCTTTTCTTCCGGAAAACCGGCTTTTTTCACCCGATCCACTTCTGCCCGCACCTGAGCCTCGACTTCCTTGATGCTCTCGACATTTTTTTCGCTGCTTTTTATCTGTCCTTCGGAAAGCGGATGACCAAAATCCGCCATTTTTTCAAAATAGGGTCTCATGATACGACTCCTGGAAAAAAATTATGAATGATGAAAGATGAATGATGAATGATGAAATGGTGGCCGGATACGAATGGTTGATCCGTATCCGGTTATCTCATTTCTGGATCGGCCACAGCCCCCGTTCCTCAAGAACGGATTTGAGTGTCTTGAGTGCGGCATTGGCTGCCGGTACGCCGCCGTAAACCAGTGTCTGGAAAATGACTTCGGCAATTTCCTCCGGCGTGCATCCCACATTCAGGGCCGCCTGGATGTGCAACCGGAGCTCATCCAGACGGGAAAGAACCGTCAATGCGGATACCGTAACCAGTTGCCGTGTTTTATGGGGGATTTTTTCACGGGCATACATCTGACCCGTGATAAAGAGCGACATGTCTTTTGCAAGCCCTTTATCAAAGGCACGCCACAGGTCAAAGGGTTTTTCATCCCGAACACCCGAAAAATACAGCTCGGCTGTTTTTTTGGTTTTTTCTGTCAGATTGTCGCTCACGCAACCCCCTTTCATTACCGGTTGGCTTTTCGAATACCCAGTTGATCCTGGGCAATGATCCATTTGCAGATATTGGCCGAGCCTTCGACCATGGTGTAGGTTGGTGCATCCCGATAAAAGCGGGCAACCGGATACTCTGTTGAATATCCATAAGCGCCCAGAATCCGCATGGCAAAATTGGCGCATTTGGTAACGACTTCACCGGAAAAATATTTGGCCTGGGCCACATCCAGTCCATTGTTCAACTGACCCTGATCCTTGGCCCATGCCGCCTTGTAAACCAGAAGGCGCGCCGCCTCGATTTCGGAAGACATCTGGGCGATCATGTCCTGATTCATCTGAAATTCACCAATGGGTTTGCCAAACTGTTTTCTCTGGTTGCAGTATTTGATGGAAGCTTCCAGGCATCCCTGAGCCAGACCGACGGCTCCGGCCGCTGCTGACAGACGGGTCTGATTGAGGGAGCTGAACACAATCTTGGCGCCATCTCCGGGTTTTCCCACAATATTTTCCTTGGGAACACGGGTATCGGTCAGAAAAATCTCTCCGGTGGGCGATGAATGGGAGCCCAGTTTTTCCAGTTTGGAGGTTTTGATGCCGTTGAAATTTTTCAGCTCGACAACAAATGCCGAAAGCCCCTTTGATCCCTGGGATTTATCCGTATAGGCATAATAGAGAATGGCATCCGCCACATGGGCATTGGAAATCCAGGTTTTGGAGCCGTTCAGCAGCCAGTGATCCCCCTTGTCTTCGGCTGTGGAACTCATGGCCATGACATCGGAACCGGCATCGGGTTCGGTAATGCCGAATCCGCCCACATATTCCGCGCTGGCCAGTTTGGCCACATATTTTTTCCGGAGTTCCTCGGTGCCGTATTTGTATATGGTATAGGCGCACCCGAGTGTCTGCATGTTGACCTGAACGCGAAGGGAGCTTGACACCCGTGCAATTTCCTCGGTTACGATCATGGCGGCCAGAAATCCCATGCCCTCACCACCGTATTCCTCCGGGATCACGGTGCCAAAAAAGCCCAGTTCGCCCATGGGTTTCAGGGCTTCCTTGTAGGGAAAATAATGTTTCTCATCCCACTCGTTGGCAAACGGCGCAATCTTTTTATTGGCAAATTCCCGGACCGATTTTCGAAGCATTTCCAAATCTTTTGACATTCCAAAATCCATAACAACCAACCTCCTCTTGAAAAAAATTATAAATATAGTGTCTATAGTTTTTCAGATAATTCACCCAAAATCCTTATCTGGAAAGCGATAAAAAATGCCGGAAAAATTTGTCTGTAACCGACTTTCCATGAATATTCAACCAGCTAAGCTATATCACAGCTACCTTACCCGAACTGTTTAGTCAAGAAATAACTATAATCACAACCGGATTCGATTTTTTTAAGTGGTAGTTCATGTGATTGGGGGCTCAGGGTTTGAATCGGATCAGCACATTACCCGTATCGACAGGCTGTCCTTTTTTCACCAGAACCTCTGCCACATCGCCATCACAGGGCGAGGCCACACCGCTTTCCATTTTCATGGATTCCACAACCACCAGTTCCTGGCCGCGATACACCCGGTCTCCAACATTGACCAGCACATCCACCACCATTCCGGGCATGGGACATTCCAGAATATGATCTAGGGCGCGCTTTTTGACATGGGGCATATACTGGGCCAGTTTCCATTCCCGCGGCGTATAGATTTCAAACAGGCGGGTGATGCCGCAAAATGCCGCCCAGGTAAACTGGTTTCCACCAAACTGAAGGCGGAACATGCGTTTCTGACCATTGATGGACAGCCTGATCCGCCGTCTGTAAAATTCAAAATCCGGCGCGATCATCTGATACTGGGATTCATCCACCCATACCGTCCAGGTCCGGGTTTCCGGATTGCCCTGAAGTCTGAGGGAAAAAATGTCTTCCTCTGCCTTGACCATGTATTCATACCAGACTTTGGGCCGGATACCTCCGCCAATTGCGGCGGTCATGGGTTTCAATGAATCCCGGATCGAATTCTGCCTGGCGTGATACAGCAGCGTGGCCGTGGCGGCCATCATCCGCAGATGTTCGGGTTGCGGGCGGACCTTCATCCGGTCCCCGTCAAAATGCCGGGGGATAAACCCGGTTGTCAGATTCCCGCTGACAAATTCCGGGTGATTGACGATCTGACCGGCAAAATCCACATTGGTGACCACGCCTTCGATGTGATAGCCATTGAGCGCATCGACCAGGGATTTGCGGGCATCTTCCCGGTTTTCTCCCCAAGTGATTACTTTGGCCAGAAGGGAATCATAATACATGCTGACCAGGCTTCCGGCCTCGATCCCACTGTCCACCCGAACATTTTTGCCCCTGGGTTCGGCATAGCGGGTGATCATGCCGATGGCCGGCAGAAAATTCCGGGCCGGGTCTTCGGCGCATATCCGGGCTTCGATGGCATGTCCCCGAAACGCGACATCTTCCTGGCGGATGTCCAGGGGCTCTCCATAGGCAATTTTCAGTTGGCATTCCACCAGATCAAGCCCCGTGATCATTTCCGTGACCGGATGTTCGACCTGAAGCCGGGTATTCATCTCCAGAAAATACACATTCCGGTCCCGGTCCATGATGAATTCGACGGTTCCGGCATTGGTATAGCCGGCTGCTTTGGCCAGGCTGCACGCCATTTGTCCCATCTTTTGACGCAGGGGTTCGTCCACGGCGACAGATGGTGTCTCTTCGATGATTTTCTGATACCGGCGCTGAATCGAACACTCCCGCTCGCCCAGATGAATGACATGGCCATACCGGTCGGCCAGAACCTGCATTTCGATATGACGGGGATCTTCAATGAAGCGTTCGATAAATATCTGGTTATCGGCAAATGCCTTGCGGGTTTCCTCCTGGCAGGCCGTGAACGCCGGCGCCATCTCTTTGCGGTCATATACAATCCGCATGCCCTTGCCGCCACCGCCGGCCGCCGGCTTTAACAGAACCGGAAATCCAATGGTTTCGGCAACCGCAATGGCCTCATCCACATCCTTTAGCGCACCGATATGGCCCGGCGCGACCGACACGCCGGCTTTGACCGCCAGGTTTTTGGATGCAATCTTGTCCCCCAGCATGGTGATGGCCGAACCCGGCGGGCCAATAAAAACCAGGCCTGCCTGTGATACGGTTTCCGAAAATGCCGCATTTTCAGACAAAAACCCGTAACCGGGATGAATGGCCTGACAGCGGGTCTTCAGGGCCGCATCGATCAGACGGTCCGGGATCAGATAGGACTCGGTCGCACGGGCGCCGCCGATACAGCAGGCCTCGTCTGCGTGCTGAACATGCAGGTTTCTGTAATCGACTTCGGAGTAAACGGCCACGGTCTCAATTCCCAGCCGTTTACACGTTTTCATGATTCGAACAGCAATTTCGCCACGGTTGGCGATCAGAATCTTTGTAAACATGGATGATGCCTCACAGGGGAATGTTGCCGTGTTTGTGGTTGGGTTTTTTGACCGTTTTTCCTTCCAGAACCTGAAGGGTCCGGATCAGCCGGTGCCGGGTATCCCGGGGAAAAATCACATCGTCGATATATCCCCGTTTGGCAGCCAGAAAGGGATTGACAAAGGTCTGCCGGTAATGCTCCATCTTTTCGCTCAGGGTGGCATCCGGGTCCGGAGAGTCCTGAATTTCCTTGCGGTAAATGACCTCGGCAGCGCCCCGCGGGCCCAGAACCGCAATTTCGGCCGTGGGCCAGGCATAGTTGATATCCGCATGGATGTGCTTGGAGTTCATGACGATATAGGCTCCGCCATAGGCTTTTCGGACAATGACCGTGATCCGGGGAACCGACGCCTCGATAAAGGCGTACAGCAGTTTGGCCCCATGCCGGATAATGCCGCCATGCTCCTGTTCCGGTCCGGGCATGAAGCCGGGCACATCCACCAGGCAGATGAGCGGGATATTGAACGCGTCACAGAACCGGACAAAGCGGGCCGCCTTGGTTGAGGCATTGCTGTCCAGCACGCCGGCAAGAACCGCCGGCTGATTGGCAACCAGTCCGATGGTCTGACCGCCCAGTCGGCCGAATCCGCAGATGATGTTCCGTGCAAACCCGGCATGAACCTCCAGAAATTCTGCGCCATCCAGAATGCTGTAGATCAGGACATTCATGTCATAGGTCTGATTGGGATTGGAGGGAATCAGATAATCCAGCGCCGGATCGGTCCGTTCGGGCGGGTCCCGCAGGTCCAGAAACGGGGCCTTCTGGCGGTTGTTGGACGGCAGATAATTGATGAGCCGGCGAACCTCGCGCAGACACAGGATATCATTGGGTGTCACAAAATGCGCCACACCGCTTTTGGTGCCATGCACGTCGGCCCCGCCCAGTTCTTCGGATGTGATATCCTGATGAATGACAGTTTTGACCACATTGGGCCCTGTCACAAACATGTTGCTGGTGTGGGCCACCATAAAGGTGAAATCGGTCATGGCCGGGCTGTAAACCGCACCGCCGGCGCAGGGTCCCATGATGCAGGAAATCTGCGGCACCACGCCGCTGGCTTCGACATTCCGGTGAAAGATCTCGCCATAGGCCGCCAGCGCATCCACCCCTTCCTGAATGCGGGCGCCGCCGGAATCGTTCAGGCCGATAATGGGGGCGCCCACACGAACCGCGTGATCCATGACCTTGCTGATTTTCTGGGAATGGGCCTCGCCCAGGGATCCCCCGATAACCGTGAAGTCCTGGCTGAACATGAACACTTCCCGGCCATCGATCGTACCGTGGCCCGTGATCACCCCATCGCCCAGAAAATGCTGGTCGCCGCCCAGTGACCCGCCCCGACCGGTTTTTAAAATGTCAAATTCCTCAAACGAGCCCTCATCCAGAAGCAGATCAATGCGCTCCCGGGCCGTGAGTTTTCCCCGGCGATGCTGATCTGCAATCCGCTTTTCACCCCCGCCCTGAAGCGCTTCCTGGCGCATCGCTTCAAGTGTTGTCAGATTGTCA
This sequence comes from Desulfatirhabdiaceae bacterium, assembly GCA_050179135.1. Taxonomy (GTDB): domain Bacteria; phylum Desulfobacterota; class Desulfobacteria; order Desulfobacterales; family Desulfatirhabdiaceae; genus UBA4064. The sequence goes on from JBFXFK010000070.1 coordinate 8,519, forward strand.
TGAAGCGGCATGACCATAGTATTTCTCTCCTGTCCGGTCGATTCCTGAATCTGTTAATCCGATTTTTCCCAATGTTTCCCAAAATCCGTTGATTATTATCAGAGAGATAATCCGGATGCAACCATTCTCTAAGAAAGTGACGATAATCTGTGGAAAAGGGGGAAGGCTGAAGACTGAAGGCTGAAGGGGCCGCAACCAGCTTTCAGGCTGAGCAGCCGTCGGACCGTCAGGCGGTTTCTCATTTCTCACTACTCAATCCTGATTTTTATAAAATGCGGCCAGACGGGATGGCGAAAGCTTCAAACAGTATCCGGCAATCATCAGTTGATTGATCAGTGTTGTCCGCCATATTCCCAGGCGTTTCCAGCGCCGTGAGGATGTCGTCACCTCCCGGTTCAGGGTCATGATCCCATGTCTGCGTCTCAGACGCAAAACCAGCTCGAAGTCCTCCATGACCGGAAAATCGGCAAAGCCCCCCAGGCGGATAAAGGTGTCCCTTTCCATAAAAAGGGCCTGATCGCCGTAGGGCAATTGCAATCTGCGCGATCGAAAATTGGCAAGGGCCGCCACCATTCGAAACCGATGGCCATCCGCATCGATTTTCAGTGAAAATGCGCCGGCAGCGATGTCGTGTGACCGGAGCGCCTGAAACACATGGGTAGCAAAGCCTTCCGGCAGGCAGGTGTCGGCATGAAGAAACAACACCACCGAGCCCCTGGCGGACAGTGCGGCCGCATTCATTTGGGCAGCCCGGCCGTGGGGGAAGACAAGGACCCGTGCACCCGTTGCCTGTGCTTCCTGAACGGTGTTGTCCGTACTGCCGCCATCTGCCACAATAATTTCCGTTGCCTTGCCTCCAATCCCTTTTACGGTTTCTGCAATGGTGGATTGTTCATTGAGCGTCGGAATGATGATGGAAAGCGTTTCTGCGGATTTTTCCGGATTCATCACCCGATACCATACCGGAAGATCCCCGGGATGATCCACATCGGACAGGGGTTTCAGTTTCAGGGCACGCATACCAACTCTGCAGGCAGCCTCCCAGGTATCCCTGAAAACCGTGTCTGTTCCCCATGACATGCCGTCAAACAGGGCCGGGGCCAAAGACCGGAGTCCGATCAGTGTGTATCCGCCATCATTGGCCGGTCCAATCACCAGATCATGATCCACCAGTGCGGCAAACGCTTCTGCCAGGTATTCCGCAGTCATTTCCGGGCAGTCACTGCCGATCAGCACCACCCGATGGGCTCCTGCAGAAAACGCATCCGCAAAGGCGCGGGCCATTCGTCGTCCCAGATGTCCGGCGCCCTGGGGCACATAACGCACCCCGGCACCCAGCCAGGTTTGCAGTTTCCGGGCATTGCCACCCTCAAAACGCACCTCGACGTCTGCACCATTGGCGGCTGCACAGCATCGGCCCTGCAACACGGCATGTCCGGTCATGATCTCCTGAAGCCGGGCGGCGCCTGCCGGACCCAGGGCCGGAATCAACCGTGTTTTTGTTTTTCCCGGAATGGGGTAGCGGGTGAAAATGATCAGCCGAAACGGCGATGGATTCAGAGGGCTCATCTTTTGGCGCCGGGCGCTCTCGATGGGGCTAATATCGGGCAAGGGAATGCTCATTTCCGCACTTCAATAAACCGGATATGGGACACAGCGCTCCCGCCGGTATTGTCAGAATCATTCATGATGGCCAGAAACGCTTTTTTCGGAGGATCTTCACCAAATGCCTGCCGGTAATCGTTCAATACATTAACGGTTTGTTCCATCCAGCGGCCGGTGTTTTCCGGCCCGGACTGCAGGGGAATCATGATCGATCGGTCGGTGTAGGGGCTTTTGGCCGGTTCGGTCTCTTCGGCCCGATTGGCCCAGATATAATTGACACTGCTGTGGGGCGGATATCGGCCATAAACGGTTTTGGCCAACCCGTAAGTGATCTTCATGCCGAGTGGGGCGGTTTGGGGATCATATTCAAAAAAGACATAGACGCGAAGGGGATAATCATCGCCGGATTTCTCCCGGTAATTTCCTGCGGCATACACATTGTCCACCTTCCATTGCCACCGTATAATCGGATATTGGGTAACATCAAAGCTCTGTTTATGAACCAGTGCCGAAGCCGCGTTGGTACTTTCGGCAACCAGTCCCCGGTCATCGCCCTGATCCTGTATGCCATAGACGGTGTGCCGCTGTATTTTCGGAAATTCCAGCGGTTCCCAGTCGGCAAGGGTTACAAAATCATCCCGGAACAAAATCCTGTCTTCCGCATAACCGGTCAAAGCGGATATCAGACTGAATGCCAACAGTACAAAATGCCGGATTTTGATCAGACGAAGGAACATGGACATGTGATTATTATATCTTTTATCAAGCTGTTGAATTCTGTCAATTTCTACAAGCAGGCCGCCCCTGCGGGGCTAATAAATCAAAATTACGACGGTTAATAATGCAACCCCCGAATCCATTATTATCTGGATGAATCTTATCATTACCCGCGGCTGATGTCATGGACTTTACGACCATTCCTTTTCGGGGAATAGTCGTGATGCTATCATCAGCAGAATCTGCAGCAGCTTGGCCTGATCTTGCTTGCTAAGCCTGTAGGTCAGGTTGGTCGGTTGTTTGGCCTACCTGACATTGCGATTATGCGGTCGGCCGTTGCCTGGTGTCACGGAGTCGCAAATAGCCGTGGCACGCTGACCTGACGGCTAAATTAAGGCCGATCATTTTTTCGTGAATTTCGGGTGTTTCGTGGTTAAAAAATTCTTTTGGCATTGAGTTTGCCTTTTGTGTCTTCATCAGTGTCGCGGCATGTGGGCGTGGCTAAGTTATTATAGGATCAGATTTCCCGAATGCATCGTGGTTTCCGGATTGCCGGATCGACACGATCATCGCCGGTCACACCCATCGCCCGGTCTATGAAAACCTGTCCCTGACCGAACGTATGCTGCTGAAATGTGGGAAAAGGACAGATAACATTAGGCAAAAATTCAAAGCCGACAACAGCTATTACAACACCGGCTCTTGCGTCCATTCCCGGTGCATCACCGACATCGAGATTACCGGCAGCGGAAAGGACATGACCATTACGCTGATCAAGTGGGGTACATAAGGCCGTTGAAACCGTTGTCGCCTTTGCGAATACGGAAGGCGGGCACTTGGTGCTTGGGATGGAAGATTTCAAAAAGGCCCAGGGAGATGATCGCCTGTTCGGTATTCAAGAGAACCCGGAGGCAGTTGATGTTTTGCGGGACGTTCTTCAGATATTCGGTTTCCATAACACATTTATTTGATACATG
>JBFXFK010000070.1:11917-24550 GCA_050179135.1 Desulfatirhabdiaceae bacterium
GATGTTTTGCGGGACGTTCTTCAGATATTCGGTTTCCATAACACATTTATTTGATACATGAATCGGATGTCTCTAAAACCCATCGGGCAGGTCAGGGTGCCACAGCTTTTTGCGACTCCCTGACAAGCCAAATAGCCGGAATGCACTGCAGCAAAGTCAGGCAGGCCAAACAACCGGCCAACCTCACCTACCGATCAAAATGGCGGGATTGCTCATGATGTGATCCCTTTTACATTGAAATTGATCTGGAACTCCGTGCCGGGACCGGACTCGGCTTGTATCGTGGCGCGCATCTGTTTGGCCAGCATTTGCACCAGACGCAGTCCGAGCGTCTTCAAGTTCCGCCAGTCCAGATCCGCGGGCAGCCCCACGCCGTTATCTCTCACGCGCAGACAGACAGCCCCTGTTGCAGTATCGTGCTCTATGGTCACGGTAACCTCACCGTCACTGCCGCCCGGAAAGGCGTGTTTGATGGCGTTGCTGGCCAGTTCGTTCAGGATCAGCCCGCAAGGCAACGCCATCTCTACCGGGATAATCAATGGCGCCTGAAACATCTTGAGGCGCACGTTCCCGTTTTCATCGCTGTGGGAACTCCAGAGATTTTTCAGTAAGCTGAATGCATATTCGCCAAAGTCAAGCCGTGCCAGATCCTCTGCCTGATAGAGTTTCTCGTGTACCAGCGCCATCGCTTTAACCCGGTCCCGCACATCGTCGAGCGCCCGTTGCAACTCCGCGTCGACCAGGCAGTCGGCCTGCAGACTGATCAGACTGGAAATGATCTGGAGGTTGTTCTTGACCCGGTGATGAACCTCCTTCAGCAGCACTTCCTTTTCGGCCAGTGATGCCATGATCTGCTCCTCGGCCTGCTTGATCCGGCTGATGTCGAGATTGATCCCTGCCCAATTGATGATTTTGCCCTGCTCGTTCCTGACCGGCGCGCCGCGCGCCAGCACGTAATGCCATTGACCATCCGTGCCGCGGATCCGGAACTCGATGTCCCACTTGCCACCCGAGCGGACACACTCCTGCCATGCCGTGATGGTGCGTTCAGTATCATCCGGGTGCAGCATATCCGCCCAGCCGAAGTTCGAGAACTGTTCCTGCGTGACGCCCACCATCTTGAGGAAGTGCTCGCTGGCGTAAGTGTTTCACCCATCCGGTGAGCAGACCCACACGCCGTAGTCAATGGACTCGCCTATGGTGCGGTACATTGTCTCGCTCTCGCGCAACGCAGCGCTGATCTGTTTGTACTGTTCACGGGCGTCAACGGCGTCCTGCATGAGATTGAGGGCGGTCTTGCGGGAATTGATGAGTTGCTGATGCTGATCTCGTAGCTGAATGATCAAGCTTTGGTCAGCTTCGATACGACTGATATCCGTGGCTACAAGACAGATCAAAGGACCATCCGTCCGGTCAAGGTAGCTGGCCCAAACGTGCATCGGCACTGTTATACCGGTTGCGGCAAGGAATTCGATACGGGAATCCACAGCCGCGGTCCGGCAACTCTGAAGCATCTGGCGGAACCGGTCCGCATTGGAAGGGCAGACGAACTGGCCGAGGTCATAACCGATAAGCTGTTCCCTGGGACGGCCGAGAATGGCGCAAGTGCGGTTGTTGCAGAAAATAATTATGCCGTCTGACGTAACGGCCAGTCCGGATTCATTCATGGTCTCAACCATCGACCGATGCAGGTTCTCGGCCTCTGACAGGGTAAACACCCGGTCGCCCCTGCTGCCGGTGACGATAACGGCATCCACTTCGCCTTCGTTGATGGCGCGAATAATTTGCTCCGCCTCATCGAGCCGGGCGCTGAGCTCAGATATTTTCGCGATGAGTTCTTCGGTTGATGGCTTGTCGTCCTGGTTCATGTGTCTCCGGCTACCGCAGCGGCGGCGCTTGATTTTCACTTATCTGGATCTTTTTTCCTCAAATCCAGCCCCACCAGCAGCTTGTTGGTGTCGGCCATGTCACCGACGACGCGGCGCAGGGGCAACGGCAGTTTCTTGATCAATGTCGGTGCTGCGATGATCTGCTCACCCTTGGCAAGCGTCGGGGTGTCGTAGAGGTTGACAACCTCCAGTTCGTAACGGCCACGGAGGTGTTCCTCACAGATCTTCTTGACCGAGGCAATCGCAGTCGCCGAACGTGGGGTGAAACCGGCCACATACAGGCGGAGTACATAGTGGGCGCTGGCCCGGGCGGCCACGGCTTCTTCAAGATTTGCCATGTTCTCTTCACTTTGCGATTGGATCATTTCAACTCCTTAAGGAGAGCGGTCTCAGGTCCAGCCCCACGAGCACGCTCTCGGTGTCGGAGAGGTCTCCGATAATCTTTCGGACAGGCATGGGGAGCTTTCTAACCAGCGTGGGTATGGCGATGATCTGGTCACCTTTAGCCAGTTTCGGGTTTCGGATCAAGTCTATCACTTCAATGTGGTACTGCCCCGGCTTGTGTTTTTCGCACAGCTTCTTCAGATTATCCAGCGCTTTGACCGAATTCACGGTCTGGCCTGCCACATAAAGGCGCAGTTCCCATTGCTCCGTTTCCGGAGTCTCTTCAGTGGGGTTGCTCATGAGAAATCCTTTTTCCCTGTGTTTTCTGTAGTTATCAGGGAAATGCCCCGGTCGCCAAGCTCAAATTCGCACACCTGGCTGGAATGGGCCATGCCCCGGCTTTTAATGATTTGCAGGAAGCGCTTGCGGCTGTCGCCGGTCTCAACATTTCGGAGCAACAGCCAAGTATCCATCAGTGACGAGATGCCAACATCCGTGTGCTCGTCAGTCAGCCTCCCGCCGGGAGTGAGGCTGGTAAACAGGGCCGTAATGCCCTGCATTTTCAGGTAATCGACCACCCGTATCAGCATCGAGGTGATCTCCATGGTGTCGCCGATGCTGGCCAAGTTGGTCATCGGGTCCATAACAACAACGGCAGGGCGGATTTTGTCCGCGAGGTCGTGAATCTTTACCAGGTGCTGCTCCAGACCAAAAGCAGTCGGGCGAGTTGCGTGATAAAACAGCAGTTTGTTGCTTACCCACGGGTCGAGGTCAAATCCGATGGATGCCATGTTGCGGATGATCTGTTGAGGCGATTCCTCGAAGGCCAGATAAAGACATTTTTCCCCCCGTCTGCAGGCGGCATCGGAAAAAGCGGTGGCTATGCTGCTTTTTCCGGTACCCGTGGTACCCGACACCAGCACGCTGCTGCCCCGGTAATATCCAAAGCCGCCAAACATCGCATCAAGCGGGTCTATACCGGTCGAGATGCGCTCTTTGCTCACGCCGTAGTCCAGTCCCAGAGAGCTGATCGGCAACACGATGAGGCCGCCTTCGTCAATCATCGTCGGATATTCGTTCGTGCGATGCGAAGAACCCCGGTACTTGATGATACGCAGCCGCCGCGTGGCCGTATGATTGATAAGCCGGTGATCAAGAAATATGACGCAGTCGCTGACATATTCCTCAAGGCCGTGGCGTGACAGCGTTTTTTCGCCCTGCTCTCCCGTAATGACGGCGGTTACGCCCTTTTCCTTTAACCAGCGGAACAGCCGGCGCAGTTCGGCACGCAGGATCGCCTCGTTGGGCAGACCGGCAAAAATCGCTTCAAGGCTGTCGATCGCCACGCGCTTTGCGCCGATGGTGTCAATCGCACTGCCGAGACGTATGAACAGCCCTTCAAGATTATAGGTGCCCGCTTGCACAATTTCGCTGGGCTCGATGTAAACGTAATCCAGCATTACTTTGTTGCGGCGCACAAGATCCGGCAGATTGAAGCCGAGAGAGGAAAAATTATTTGTCAAATCGTCTTCTGTTTCCTCGAATGCCATGAAAACGCCCGGCTCGTTGAAATCACGCGCACCGCGAACGATGAATTCCATGGCAAGCAATGTCTTACCGCTGCCTGCTGAGCCGCAAACCAATGTGGACCGTCCGCGCGGTAGCCCCCCGCCGGTAATCTCGTCAAGCCCGCTAATGCCGCTCGGGCATTTTGCAATTTCCCGGTTCTGGTCATTTTGGGATTCCATAAATATAAATATCCTTTCCGTGGCCTGCTAAGGATCAGTGGATAGAGCGTCTTCGATCAATGCATCAACCGAACCGATAACCGTTGCTGTCAGGATCCAGAAATATGCAGGATTATCGGAATGAATTTATAACTTTTCAAGATAAAGATTTTGAGTGCGTTATCGGTCGGGAATGGCCGAGAAAAGGCCTATCCCCTCTCTGATGCTGATTGAAAAGATATAGTTGACGAAAAACAGCGTGTCAATAGCTATTTCATACACAAAACCATTTAATACAGGTAGTTGAGATGACAGAAGGAATTTTCTGGACCGCTTGGCTACCCTTTTAACAGATTCCGGAATCCGGCGCCTGGCATGGACGATGCCGGCAACCACTTTCACCTGTTTGCTCAGAACCGAAAAGGGGGACGAACGGATTCTGGGAGACGGCGATTTTGTTTAGGCGGTACTGGCTCATGCAACGGAAACCCTGAACCGGAAACACCATCTTCGGAACAAAGATATTGATCTGGAGACCAACATTCAGCGGGTTGGCGAATTGCTTGACATGACGCGGGAAGAGGTGCTATTTGCCGGAAAAATCCTCGAACCGTTCATGCCAGAAGCCTACTGTGTTATTAGGCAGTAGAAGCGTTGGAAATCCGCATGACCGGGCATTCCACCCGGGTTGACATTTCGGTGAATGCGGTCGGCAGATCGGTCTATCATTGACCTGAAAACAAATGATCAAATGGTGAGAGCGTGCCTTAAGTCTCTAATTTCCTACAGGCGGCAAAGATGGGTAAAATGCAGACATATGAGGAACTGGAGAAGCAAGTCCATGCGCTCCAAATCGAAAATGATGAGATGCGCAGAGCCAATCAGGCAATTTCAGAATCAGAAGCGTTCCATCGCCTCACCCTGGAGAATATTTCCGATACGGTTGTCATTACGGATGATCACGGAAAAATCGTTTATGCCTGTCCCAATGCCGGTACCATTTTCGGGCTTTCCCAAAACCAGATATATGCAAAGGGGACGATTCAGGAACTGATCCATGGAAAGGCATGGGAAGTATCGGAGCTTGGAAGGGAAAAAGAAATCCGCAATATTGAGTGGACTGTCCGGGACACCTCGGGCAGGGAACGGTTCGTGTTGATAACCGTGAAATCGGTTTCCATAAGGGGCGGCACCGTCCTTTACGTTATTCGCGATATTACAGAGAAAATAAAATCTGATGAGAACCTCAGAAGATATAAAAATATTGTTTCTTCAACAGCGGACGGAATCGCCCTTATTGATGAAAACTACCAGTATGTTTTAGTCAATGATTCCTATGAGAGATTTTCGGGCGCCAAACGGGAAAAATTTATCGGAAAAACCGTGTCTGAATATTCGGGACAGGAAATATTTGAGGAATGCATCAAACCCAATTTTGACAGATGTTTGAAGGGAGAGGTTGTAAATTATCAGGAATGGTTTGCATATCCCGGGTTGGGCAGACGATTCGTGGATGTAACGTATTATCCATATCATGATTCGGAAAATTCCATTTGCGGTGTTATCTGCAATACCCGGGACATAACGGATCTCAAACGCCTGGAGGTCCTGCACCAGGAGATGAAAGCAAGAACCGAAGCCATCCTGTCCGGTATCATGGATACCTTTTATTCCCTGGACAATCAATGGCGGTTCACCCTGATCAACCCGGCCGCCGAAAAAGCGCCTTTTAATCGACCTGCCGCTGAATTGATCGGCCATGTAATCTGGGATCTGTATCCGGATCTGGTCGGCACAGACATCCATGGCCACTATCTTAGGGCTGCGGAAAAGTACTCCCTGGAACACTATGAGGCGCAGTCACCGCTGAACAGCCGATGGTACGAGGTCTTCATCCATGGATGGCATGGCGGCGTCGATGTCTATATGCGGGATATTACCGAACGGAAGCAAAATGAATTTGAACGCGAACAAACCATTCGGATGCTGGAAATTCTCCACACCAAAACCGACATTCGCGGGCTGATGAAATCCCTGCTGCGGCTCATGCAGGAATTGTCGGGTTGCATGGCGGTGGGCATCCGGCTGCGCGACGGGGATGATTTCCCCTATTATGAAACCAGCGGGTTCCCCGATGACTTTGTAACGGCTGAAAAACATCTGTGCGCAAAAGATCTGCACGGACAATTAATGCGTGATGAAGTCGGCAATCCCATTCTCGAATGCATGTGCGGCAACATCATCTGCGGGCGGTTTGACCCGTCCAAGCCTTTTTTTACGGAATTTGGAAGCTTCATTTCCAACAATACCTCCCAACTTCTTTCCAGTACGACAGAGGAAGACCGCCAGGCGCGGACACGCAACCGGTGCAACGGCGAAGGCTGTGAGTCGGTTTTCCTGATTCCCTTGCGGTCTGGAGGGGAAACGTTCGGCCTTTTGCAGTTCAATGATTTTCGGGCGGAATGTTTTTCCCCCCGCATCATATCCCAGGCCGAGGGCATGGCCAGGAACGTGGCCATCGCCTTGGCCCAGCGCAGGGCCGAGGAGGAGCTGCGGGAGAGCAGGGAAAGGTACCGGACGATCCTTCAAACGGCAATGGATGGATTTTGGCTTACGGATGTCAACGGGTATTTGATGGAAGTCAACGCTGCCTACTGCAGCATGAGCGGCTATACGGAATCCGAGCTCCTGGGCAGGCACATTTCCGATCTGGAGGGTTTGGAAAATTTCCACCTTGTATCGGAACACATGCAGCGGGTCATCTCGAGAGGGGCGGATCGTTTTGAATCCTTGCATCGACGGAAAAATGGTACGGTTTTTGATGTTGAAGTCAGCATTCAGCATCGTCCGGAGGATGGTGGACTATGCATTTGTTTCATTCGGGATATATCCCAACAAAAGCAGATGGAAAATGCCCTGAGAAGGAGTGAGGCGCTTTTCCGCAATTTGATCAACAGCGCTCCGGAAGGAATTTTCGTTCAGGCTGCGGGGCGTTTTTTATTCCTCAACCCGGCGATGGTTCAAATTTTCGGGGCGGGCAGCGCGGCGGAACTCATCGGAACCGATTTAATGGCACGGATTGCACCCGAGCATCATGACGCCGTTCGAAATCGAATTCAAATCCAAACGGAGACCGGGAAACCCGTGCCCCTCATGGATCAGGTGTACCTGCGTGTGGATGGCTCCCGGATTTCGGTCGAGACCACGGCCGTGGCCATTCAGTACAACGGCCATGGGGCCCATCTGGTTTTTGTGCGGGATATTACGGCGCGTAAAAAACAGGAAGAAACCCTGCGGCTTCAAGCCCTTGTTTTGGATCAAATCTGTGACATTGTGACTATTACAGATATGGATGGCGTGATATCGTATGTTAATCAGGCCCAGACAAAAGTCTTGGGCTATAGCAAAGAATCCTTGATCGGACAGCCCACGCAAATTTTTGGAGAAGATCCCTTTCAACGGGTATCCCAAAAAGAAATTGTCGAAAACACGGTAAAAAATGGATTCTGGCGCGGCGAGGTGATCCATTATGATCTATCGGGTCAGGCCCATATCCTGGACTGCCGGACACAGGTCGTTTTCGACAGGCAGGGAAAGCCGATGGCATTATGCGGCATTGCGACCGATGTCACCGATTACAAACGATCGGAAAAAGCGCTTCTGGAAAGTGAAGTCAAATTCCGAACATTGGTGGATCAGGCACCGGCAGCACTTTTTTTGCACGATATGGACGGCAATATTGTCGATGTCAACAGGGCTGCATCGAAAGGCTACGGGTATCCGACAGAACAACTGTTGAAAATGAAGGCCAACGATATTGATCCGGATTATATCGAGCGTGAAAACAAGGGGTTGTTCCGGGAACGACCGAAAGAGAAACAGAGGATCAAATTTGAAGGCCGTCATCGCCGAAGCGACGGTAGCATTTTTCCTGTCAGTGTAAGTATGTCGCCCATTGTTTTAAACGGGAAAAATCATATCATCACCTTGGCCATCGATATGACCGAATACAAAAATGCCCGGGAAAAATTGATGGAATCCGAGGAACGCTTCCGGACTGTTTTTGAGCAGGCCGCCGTAGGTGTGGCCGGGGTTTCACTCGATGGCGGTTTCCTGGAAATTAATGATCAATTTTGTCAACTGGTCGGGTATGAAAAACAGGAATTGTTTCAAATGACATTTCGTGACATTACCCATCCGGATGATCTGTATCTGGACGAAAAATACATCGAGCAGGTGCTGGCCGGAAAAATCGACTCTTTTGACATTGAAAAGCGATACATTCACAAAGATGGGCATCCGGTCTGGGTAAGGCTTTACTCGAATGTCGTTCGAAATGCCGGTGGAAAAATCAAATATGCGGTTGCGGTGGTGACGGATATTTCGGAGCGGAAACGGGCTGAACAGGAAAAGGAAAAACTTCAAAATCAGTTGAATCACGCCCAAAAGCTGGAATCCATCGGCAATTTGGCTGGTGGAATTGCACATGATTTCAACAATATCCTCTTTCCGATTGTGGGAATGTCCGAAATGCTCCTGGATGATCTTCCCCCTGGGAGCCCGGAAAGGGAGAGTGCCGAAGAAATCTACAAGGCGGGTAAAAGGGGCAGGGATCTGGTAAAACAGATACTGGCGTTCAGCCGTCAATCGGAACATAAGTTGATTCCAACCCGAATCCAAAATGTTTTCAAGGAAGTGCTGAAACTGTCCAGAGCCTTCATTCCCTCCTACATTGAAATCGATCACAACATCCAACAAGACTGTGGAATGATCATGGCAGATCCATCCCAGATTCATCAGATCGGCATGAATATCATCACCAACGCCTTTCATGCCGTGGAAGCCAAAGGGGGAAAGATATCTGTCCGGTTACGGGAAACGGTATTGGACTCTTCAGATCCGGCGATTGGCAACATGGAATCGGGAAAATACGCGGTTCTGTCCATTTCTGATACGGGGCACGGGATGCCGGAGGAACTGATCGGCAAAATTTTCGATCCGTATTTTACAACGAAGGAGCAAGGAAAAGGAACAGGTCTTGGCTTGGCGGTCGTATACGGCATTGTCAAGGAGCATGGCGGCGCTATAACGGTTAACAGTGAAATTGGCAAAGGTGCGACATTCGAAATTTATTTCCCGCTAATGAAGAAATCATTTGGTTCAGAATCATCCCTTGAAGCGGATGAGTACCACGGAGGCAATGAACGAATTTTGTTGGTTGACGATGAAGAATCCATTGCAAAGCTTGAAAAGCAGATGCTTGAACGAATGGGCTACAAGGTTATCTCACACTTGCATAGTGTTGAAGCTCTGGAGGCATTCAGAGTTAACCCATCCTCATACGATTTGGTGATCACTGACATGAGCATGCCAAATATTCCAGGAGATGAATTGGCACGAAAAATTAAATCTATAAGATCTGACGCGCCAATCATTGTCTGCACAGGGTATAGCGAAAGAATTCATGTGGATAATATTAAGCAGATGGGTATAGATGAGCTTTTGATGAAGCCAATTGTGAAATCGGACCTGGTTAAAGTTGTCCGAAAAGTATTGGACGCCAAAGCTAAAAATCAAGGATAATTATCCTGCCCGAAAATGACATTTTGGGCATTATTCTCATCGGCAGTCATCTCACTGCATCATCCTCATTTGTTTGATCGTTACTGCTTCCGGCATCTTCCAGAATGTAACCGCCAATCATCCCTTATCCAAACTCTCAGAGGGCAATGAGAAACCCCTGATTATTTCCCAAACGAGATCCAAATTGGTCTCAACGCTGATAAACGGGTTCTCTCGCCGATATTTATTTTATTCGAAGTTTGCTGTCCACCTCGCCCGGCTATCTGCAAAACCGCCCCGCAACCGGTTGGCGGATTGCCCACGCCTGACAGAAAACCCGATGTTGACGGAATTGAATCCCCGGATTATGATCGAAATCATCCCAAAAGGAGAAGAGGCCGTGGAAAAGACTTCAGATCAACTGATACAGCAAGGATCAATCGGGGCTTATGTTTTTGATCGATATCGGTATCGGTATTTTTGCTCCTGAGCCAATCCGGCTCAAACCCGCGCATTTTTGAAAATCCTGTGGAAAGAGAGACCAAAACGATGTCCACCGTCCTGATTCATCCAGCCACATATGAAAACATTTTTCCGGCAATCCGCCGGGCATTTGACCTGTTCCCATTGAACCTGAAAAACAAAAAGGTCCTGATCAAGCCCAATGTGCTGAGAAAATCGGACGCCAAAGAGGCCATTGTCACCCACCCGGCTGTTCTGGCAGCCGTGGTGAAAGAGGTGGAATCCAGGGGACCGGCATCGATCATTGTGGGGGATAATCCGGGTGTTTTCAGTTATGGCGCCAATGAGGACAGTTTCATTGCAACCGGTTTGATGGAAGCCGCATCCGGATATTACCGGAATATCGGAACAGATGCACAGCCGGTCGATTTCAATCCGGAATATTTGCCTGTTGTCAGTGTTTCCCGGGCGGTTCTGGATGCGGATATCGTCATCAGCCTTCCAAAATTCAAAACCCATGGGCTGACCGTCATTACGGGCGCCATCAAAAACAGTTATGGCATACTGCCGGGCGCCCAGAAAGCCCGACTGCACAAGGCAGCCGGAACTCCGGCCCGTTTTCATGACATGGTTGTCGATGTCTTTCGAATCCGGATTCCGGATCTGTTCATCGTGGATGCGGTGGTCGGCATGGAAGGCAATGGTCCGGCTTCTCCGGAAATCCGCGACATTGGGGTTATTCTGGCCTCGGACAATGCAGTGGCCACCGATGCCGTCATTGCCACCATGATGGGGTGCGATCCGGCGAAACTGGGCTTTCTTCAAAAAGCCAGGGCCATGGGGCTGGGTGATTTTGATCTGAAAACGATTGAAATTTTGGGAGAACTGAAACGTATTCCGGATTTCAAGCTGCCGCCTCTGGGTGGAGAAGCCAATATCAATAACCCGGCCATTCAGGCAGTCCTGACGAAACCGACAACCCTGCGGCCTCAAGCAAACCGGGATATCTGTACCGGCTGCGGGGCCTGTATCGAACAGTGCCCGGTGTCGGCGCTGTCGATGTCCGGACGGTTTCCGGGGGTGGACACGGAAATGTGTATCCGTTGTTTCTGCTGCCAGGAGATCTGTCCGGAAAAAGCCATGTCACTGGTGTGACACGGGTGTTTTAGAACGAATTCAACCCGCGACCATACCTGAAAGGCATGGTCGTTTTTCCAAGGAAAATCGAGAAATCACGCGTTTCAGAAAATGGCCAATTCATGAATATTGCTCAAAAACTCTTGCTAACCGAATCCCACATCTGCCCCTGGTGGCTGGCCTATACCTTTGACAACCCCTTTCGCAGGCTGATTCATAGACCCGAAACGATTTTCGGGCCGCATCTCCAAACAGGAATGACTGCGGTGGATCTGGGATGCGGCATGGGCTTTTTTTCCATTGCCCTGTCCAAGCTGGTGGGAAATACCGGAAAAGTGGTGTCGGTCGATATTCAGCAGCAGATGCTTGATATTCTGCTAAAGCGGGCCGGCAAGGCCGGTGTGGCGCATCGGATTCACACGCACCGTGGATCGTCCGATGCCATCGGACTGCCGTTTGGTTTTGCCGACCTGGTGCTGGCCTTCTGGATGGTTCATGAAGTGCCGCAGATGGAAATGTTCATTCAGGAAATTTTTATGCTTCTGAAACCCGGCGGCAAATTTTTGCTGGTTGAACCCAAAATCCATGTGCCTCTGGAACTGTTTGAACGCATCTACACCCACGCCACGCGATCCGGCTTTGCGGTGCTGGAAAACCCCCGCATTGCATTGAGTCATGCCACGTGGTTTAAAAAATATTGAATCTGGTCAGCCGCTTTCACGGAAATTCGGGATGATCTGGATTTATTGAGAAAATGCATATTCGCAAGGCATTGAAAATGATTTTCGGGTTTATTGCCAGAATACAAAAGAGATGCGCTGGCATAAGGAGAAAAAGCCCGTTTCAGAACATTGAACAGGCTTGACGATAGGTACAAGCGTTTTGAATCGTGACCCTTACGGCAGGATGGCAAAGGCGCGGGCCGGAAACCCCGACCCATCTTTTGGTTTTGGAAAAGCCACCACGATCAGGGCGCCTGCCTCCGGAACCTCGCCCAGATTCGTCAGCAGCTCAACCTGATAGTGATCCTGCTTCAATATGTATGTTTCCAGGGAATAGTCATCCTTTGAGGTGGCAATGCCCGGGTCCGTGTCGGTGGTCTCATGACCGGATGCCGTGATATGGCGAACCTCATAGAGATATTTCAGTACATCCAGGCGCCAGCCGGGATAATGGGCAATTCCGTTGGCATCCCTGTTTTGCATGGCTGCCATATCGGGCCACCGTTTGCTCCAGTCCGTTCTCATGGCCACAAAAGCGTTTTCCGGAATCGGGCCATGCCGTTTTTCCCAATCATGAATGTCCGCCATTGTGATGGTATAATCCGGATTTCCGGATACCTGTTCATGAACATCAATGACAACCAGCGGCAGGATCATCTCTTTTACATCAATCTGATCGATGCTTCGCAACCCCTTCACGAAGTGGGCAGGCGGATCCACATGGGTGCCCCACTGGCCGACATGCGTGAA
>JBFXFK010000071.1:0-24273 GCA_050179135.1 Desulfatirhabdiaceae bacterium
TGCCGGGGGGTCCGAAACTGTCCCGCATCCCCCTGGGAGCCGAGTACGGAGAGCAGGTACTCGTAGGCATCGCCAAGGCGTTCGCTGTGATCGTAGGAAAACTCATCGATGATCTTGAGGAAAGCACGCAGGGTTTCAGGGTCCCGGTAAGGCAGATAGGCATTCTTGAAGATCTCACGGAATAGCAAAGGGATGGCCGGGTTTTCCGGCATCTTGGTGATTGCTTCGGCATAGAGGTTCAAGGTCTCAAAACCTCCGAGCCCCGATCGCATCAGTTTGGCCCAGCCATAGCGGGCGAACTCGCCAGCAAAAAACTTACGCTTCCCGCCAAACTCCTCACTTTCGGCGTCTATGTCGTCCATGAACTTGTAGATCAGGGCAATTGTAATCTGTTCGACCTGGCTTTTTGGGTCGGGCACTTTCCCGACGAGGATATCTCGTGCCGTATCAATACGGCGTTTTGTTGCGGTGTCTAACATTGGATCTCCGTTAAGCGGCGAACTGGTTCAATGGGACATAGTCCTTGATGTATTCGGGGACCATTACCCGATACTTTGGGGGCACAGAGCGGAAATCGTTCGTCGAAAAGACGGGATTGGTGGAAAGTTCGGTAAACTCACGCCGTTCAATGATCGACCGGACCAGGTCGTTGGTGATGTAGGCCTTGAAATAGTTCTTTATCGCTGGTATCGCTTCGGCTTCCTCGGGTTTGGCATCGGCGACGAACTTGGCGAACTCCTCTTCGAGCATTTCATCCTTGGACTTGAACCTCGGGATCAGGCCAAAGACCTTTTCAAGGATTTCCCGCAGGGTCAAGCGACGATCAATAGCGGCGGCCTTTCGCAGTTTTTCCAAACTGTAATACTCTTCAGGCTTGTCGAAGACCTCCCGGTTCACATAATCAATGACCTTGTCCCACTGACCCGCCTCAATGGCGGCAGCTATATTCGGATCTTCCCGCACGGTTTCCTCGAACTTCTCAAAAAACATGCGGTCGATCTTCATTCCCTCAAAGCCGATACGCTCCTCTTTAATCGTGGACAGAATGTCAGCACCAAGGTGTTCATATGTGCCGAATGGTGGGGGAGGCGGTAGTGGTGGGTCAGGACCTTCACCACCTTTTCCTTTGGGCTTCGGAAGTTTCAGCACTTCATCGTAGTTAAACTTTTCCTCGAAGTATTCACAGTTGGCAAAGAAATCGAACAGTTTGAAGGTGGTCTTTTCCGGCTTTTGGACGGCATACTTGATGCTGTTGTCAAAAAGTTGTTCAAGAAAGATGTGCTTGCGGGTGCCACGGCCCTTGATCTGTATGAAATCGGTCGGGGAAAAAATGGGCCGCAAAAGGGCTATGTTGAGGAGGTCGGTACAGTCGTAGCCCGTGGTCATCATCCCAACGGTCACACAGACGCGGGCCTTGCTGGTTTTGTATGAATGCAAGAAGTTGGCCGAGCCGAGCAGGTTGTTGTTGCTGAAATTGATGCTGAACTGCTGGGCTTCGGGGATTTGGGAGGTAACCTGAACCGCGAAATCGCTCTGGTACTTGCCCGGAAACATAATGTCTGCCATCTGATTGAGAATTTGGACCAGTTTGGTGGAATGTGGCTGACTTACGGTGAAAAGGATGGATTTGCCGATTTCACCGCTTATCGGATCGCGTAAGGCATTTTCGATAAAGGCCTTACAGAAGACCTCGTTGGTCGCACCTGAAAAGAAACGCTTTTCGAACTCACGCTGTTTGTATGCTTCCTTTTGATCTTCGCCCTGGTCATCGGTGAAAGTGACCACAAAACCTTCATCCGAAAGTAATTCTGTCGTGACTTCGGTTCGAGCATCCACCACTATCGGATTG
Organism: Desulfatirhabdiaceae bacterium; assembly: GCA_050179135.1. Lineage (GTDB taxonomy): Bacteria > Desulfobacterota > Desulfobacteria > Desulfobacterales > Desulfatirhabdiaceae > UBA4064. Next base: position 1,850 of record JBFXFK010000071.1, read on the forward strand.
ACCAAATACCCGTCCTTGACCCCGTCAAGCAGTGAATAGCGGTAGGTAGGGCTACCGCTCTCACAACCGAAGGTGCGGTAAGTGTCCAGCAAAAGACGGCGCTCACTTTCACGCGGGTCCCTCGTGGTGGGCTTGGATTTATCGAACTTTTTCAGATAGTCCTTTGGTGTGGCGGTGAGACCGAGTTTGTAGCCGATAAAATAGTCGAACACGGCACGGGCATTCCCCCCGATGGACCGGTGGGCTTCATCGGAGATGACCAAATCGAAATCGGTTGGCGAAAAAAGCCGCTGATACTTGTTGTTGAAGAGCAGGGACTGAACCGTCGTCACCACGATTTCCGCCCTTATCCAATCGTCACGGTTCTCTTTGTAGATTACCGTCTGAAGATCGGCAGAGAGCAGAGACACGAATGCCTTTTTGGCCTGGTCTTCCAGTTCAAGGCGATCCACCAGGAACAACGCACGCCGAGCATTACCAGAGCGAAAAAAAAGTTTGATGACGGCTGCTGCGGTAAGTGTCTTGCCTGTGCCAGTCGCCATCTCAAATAAAAAGCGATCCTTGCCGTCCTTTACCGCACTTTGAAGAGCGGAGACCGCATCCTTCTGGTAGTACCGCAAAAATCGCAGTTTGTTCGTTTGAATGAAGCCCGGACGCTCGGCTTCGTTGATCCAGGCTGCTTCGGACCTATAGTTCGGACGCTGGGTCAATACGATGTAATCATCATTTACATGCTCCTGGATGAGACGCTCGGGGTTGGGCTTGACCTGCTGATAACCAATCACCGAAATCGGTGTGGGAAAAGAAGTGATAATGTAAGGGTTCCCCCGATCAAGATCCCAAAAATAATGTAAATTTCCGTTGGACAGGAGCACGAAACGACAGTTCATGGAGCGGGCATACTTGCGGGCCTGCTCTTTTCCGATCAGTGGATTTTTGTCTTCGGATTTGGCTTCCAGGACGATGAGCGGAAACCCTCTATTGTCGAGCAACAAAAAGTCGATAAAACCCTTGCTTGCTTTTTCGAAGTTTTCGCCAAGGTTTTCGAGGTCGGCTGACTTGATGGTCACGCTGGGTTCAAGACGGATGTTGGACGGCAATCCATCTTTTGGAAAAAAACGCCATCCCGCTGCCTCAAGCAGTTTGTTGATCTTGATACGGGCGGTGGCTTCTTTGCCTGGCATTTTGTACTCCGGCATTCGTTGAATGATAAACGATGGTTGGCGGGGTCAAGGGCCTTCGAAATTTCGCATGCCTCACCGTAGCAAATGCACGGTGATTTTAACTCGACTTTCAAGGCGTTATAGGCGATAGGCAAGGTGATGTCAATCCTGGAAAGCATAGACACGCCATGGTTTCAATCTTCATCATGGTCGAGTCATAAAACTCGTATCTCATTATTGCAGATTGGTTTTGCGGATTGAAATCCTGAGGCAGGTCAGACGCTATCGTTGATTCACTTGAGCGATCTGGTCGTTTAAGGTCCACAGATCGAAAAGAAACCCCAGTCCCAACAGCCCTCCGGTCAGCAGGTAGACAACCGCACTGATCCACTTTTCCATGTAAAAACGGTGGGCTCCGAACAATCCAAGAAAGGTGAGCAGAATCCAGGCAATGGTGTAGTCCTTGGGGCCGGCGGCAAATCGAAGGTCCGCCTGGCGATCCATGCCCGGGATCAAAAACAGGTCGATAAGCCAGCCGATACCCAGCAGACCGAGTGTGAAGAACCAGATAGTGCCGGTTACCGGTTTTCCATAGTAGAAACGATGGCTTCCGGTGAAACCGAAAATCCACACGATGTAGCCGATGGTTTTGCTGTGGGTATCACCATTGGTCACAAATTTATCTCCTTTTTGGGTTGGATTCTTTGTGACGTGACGGAGAATTTTGCACGTTTCGATTCGACAAGCTGAACACAGATATTATCTGGAATTGCATTATCCTTGAGTCCGTCCGTCCATCCTTGATTTTTCCGCCCGATTCATCCCAAAATACCCTATGATATTGCAGACGCGCCTGTCAAACGAATTGACGCATTTCGAATAGATAACCTTGGCCGTGTCCTAAGGTTATATGTCTGATATCATCTCCGTCCGGGATGTCCGATCCGGGCGTACAGTGAACAGGACGAATTGCTCATACCCACTGTGATTTTCAGATTCAGACCCCTCTCGCTTATAAGGAATCAATTTTCAACCCGCCCTTTTTGTGATAAATGATGATCGTGGCGATTTCATCCAAAGTCTTTTTCGGATTGGAACGAACCGTCATGATTTCAAGCCTGTATGGACCGCTCACGCCTTGAAAATCACCCTGTAAACCGAAAGTTGGCCTCATATGCACAGATCAGCACGACACATGAGAAAAAAATAGAAACAAAATTAAAACTGTGTGATCTCCAGAATCCGATCTATTCAATTCAAAGCTTGATGGAGGCATAATTGAATGACTATCAAATCTTTATCGTCAGTTCTATGCACAATCTTCCTTTTGGCAATCAATGGAATCACTTTTGCTGGTCTGCCCGGTGATTTTGACTTGGAAGCTCATCGAGGAGGGCGGGATGCAAGACCAGAAAATACATTGCCTGCCTTCGCGTATGCTTTGGCAATTGGGGTAACAACCTTGGAAATGGATATGCAGATCACATCTGATGGCGTGATCGTTATTCGTCACAACAAAGATATTCCCTGGTATATGGCAAAAAATACCTGGGGACGATTCTTGACAGCAGATGAACAACCCGATATCCGATTCTGGAGATTGGAAGACCTTAACACGTTCGATATCGGTGCAATGAGTCCTGATGCCCCCTATGGTTATTGGGATGCCCATGGAAAGACGCAAAAACAGGTCCCTGGCACAAAACTTTGCACGCTCGAAGATGTCTTTATGCTTGTTAAAGCTTGGGGTAATGATAAAGTCTGCTTGAACATCGAGACGAAATCCTATCCATATGCTGTTAACCCGGCAAATCCTGATCCAGCCGTTTTTGTGAAGAAGTTTTATCATTTGTTAAAAAAACACAATATGCAAGACAGGGTATTCCTGCAATCCTTCGACTGGCGCACCCTGGTTGAGATGAAGAAGCTCGATCCGGGAATTCCGACAGTGGCGCTGACCGGCAACCAGCCGGCTTGGAACAGTGAAGGAGATGAGGGGGATTATCAATGGCCTGATCGAAAAGAGCCTTCGCCCTGGATGGCGGGTCTTGATATCAAGGACTTCGGTGGTGACATTGTGAAAGCGGCACACGCCATTCATGCAGATGTGATATCGCCGTATCACACCGAACTGACAAAAGAGATGATAGATGAGGCGCATTCCCTCGGAATGCGTGTTGTACCCTATACCGTCAATGATCCAGCCAGAATGAGAGAACTCATCAAAATGGGCGTGAATGGCATCATTACAGACAGACCGGCAACCCTGCGGGCAGTTTGTCAGGAACTGGAGATAGCGCTGCCGGCTCCTGATCCAAATCCTGCAGGCAAACCGTACTATACCGGTGTGGATGGACTATAATAACGGATGGTCAGTCATCCGATATGCCGATTTCTATTCCATCATCGGCAAACAGCAGACATGTCAGTGGTCTCCATAAACGGGACAATGTCATAAGCTCCATGAGCAGCAATCGTAGACAGTATTGCCCTGAATTCATGGCAAAAGTCACGCCGGATGCTCATGAGAACAATATATTATGCGTGGATATACAGCATCACCAGGGTGTTGTAGTTGCTGTACTGTTTCTGCTCCAGGGTTTTTATGGCATCCAGATAAGGCGTGACCGTATCGGCTTCCATCGCTGTTATCAGCACGTCAGAAAAAACCTCGGAACGGACAGCCTCACGAAAAGTTTCCAGATTCAGAAACTGAAAAAACGTTTTCGTGTCACTGTCACCGGCCTTCAGTTGGTCATAAAGCGATGTCAACTGTTCCAGATTCGTTACCACATGACGTCGCATATCCAGCAGCAGCACGGATTTCAGTTCATCATATTCCTCCCGTGAACGACCACCCAGCCGGGAAAAATAGGGAATGAGATGATCCAGATAAACCAGAATCCCTTTTTTCAGAAATACGGCGTCCTTTATCAGGTTTTTCAAAAGATGTTCAAACGGTTCCGAGAATTCAACATGAATGGTATCGCCGCCCAGATGAACATACACGGGATAATTAACGGCCCGGGGTCCATCCATCAGCACGCCATGCGTCATTCCCTGAACCGCATCATCCCATCTGCTCCAGACAATTTTTCCTTCGGTATAGCATCGGTTATCAAACCGGAACGGCAGGTGAAGATTGATCCGTTCATCTGTTTTCAGATGTTCCCGGCTGACAATCCATTTGGGCAGGGCAATTCGCAGGCCATTGCCGGAAATATCCTGCAGAATATATTCAAATCCGGCCTGATCACTCAGGCGTGAGCCAAAAAACGGCAGCAGGATCGATTCGAAATCCATCCGGATTTCTGCCCGTTTATCAGAGTGATCTGTCTTGTGCAAACTGCCTCGATCCATCACGCTCACAATATCTCCAAAATCATTCGTCTTTTCCCTGAACACCGCCGTTTCTATAACAGATATGAAATCATGTCAACGCTGGGCTCGGGTTCGCCTCATTTTGAAACCGGTCATGAAAATGGGGGATCTGAACGAAATGATTGTTTTTTCATCTTTTTCAGCATGGTAAAAATACTTGCACCAAAAAATGAAGGATATCTGTAAAGGCTTGACTTTCCCACATCCCGGGCTTATCTGATAGGCTGATAAGGCTGAAGACTGAAGATTGGCGTATGGAGTTGGATCAATACGCACAACACAAATCTTGTTTCAGGAAATAACAACCATGTTAAAAATATTTTCTGTGGTTGGCAGTTCCAATTCCGGAAAGACCACACTGATTGAAAAACTGATTCCAGAATTCATCCGCCGGGGTTACCGGGTCGGAACCGTCAAGCACGCCTCTCACGGATTCGAGATGGATCAGAAAGGGAAGGACTCCTGGCGGCATCTGAAGGCCGGCGCAGATACGGTCATGATCTCATCCCCCAATCAGACGGCCATCGTCAAACGCCAGTCTTCAGAAAATCTGGCCGGCTTGCTTCATTATATGAGCGATATGGATATCGTGATCATCGAAGGATTCAAAAGGGAGAAACTGCCCAAGATTGAGGTATGCCCGTCCCGGACAGGGGCGCCTGTTTGCCTCGAAGACGATGCCCTGTTTGCCTTGGTGACAGATCAGCCCATACAGACCCATGTTCCGGTGTTTGATCTGGAAGATATCGACGGCATTGCCAGCCTGATTGAACGCCTGGACTGAGATGCTGAAAATTAACCCCGGCAGACGTTTGATTCAGGTTGATGACATTCTGGCTGCCTGCATCATTTCCGGAACCGGCAAATCGGAAAACCATTCCGGAAATGGCGACTGCCTTCTGATTGACATGGCAGGCGGCTTTTTTGCAGCGTCGGATGCGTCAGACCGGTGTCCTCAGGCATCCCGGATATTTTTGAAACGACTCTGCAGAAGCGTTCGTTCTGATACGGCCGACCATCATGTCAAACCGGTTTATCCGCATATTCAACATGCATGGGATGTTCAGCCCTATGTTCAGAAGACCACTTTCAGCAGTGTTTCAATTCAAAAAAAAGAAAATGATCTTTGTCTGGGACTCTGTCACGGCGGAGACAGCATGGTGGTGGTGTATGAACCTGAAAATGGCCGCGTGATACACCGCAGTCGCGTGGACATGAATTTTGCAGGAAGAAGCAAAACCCCGCCCGGCATCACCTGGATTCCGGCAACGCCATCATGCCGGGTGATTCTGGCAACCGATGGCCTGAATGACATTCTGGGGATCATTGAAAACAGAGAACCGGTTCCGGATATGCTGCGGCATCCGTCCTGCAGCCATGTCATTGAACAGGTTATTGGAGAAGCGCTGCAAATACGCTGCGGTAACAGCCCGCACGATGATATCGGACTGATTGTTATGGATCCGCTCAGACTGAACCCGGCGCCGTCACCGGCAATTCTGATCGGGGGCACGCTTGCATCCGAGGAAAAGCGGTTTGGTTCAGGCGGGGTTGATGATAACTGGTTTGAACTGGATTCCGGCAATCATGCCATGAATGAGCTGTATCGGGCAGGTGTTCTGGTGCTGGAATAAAAAAAGGAGATGAAACATGATTTCATCTCCTTTTTGTCATTAATCAAACTGCAGAAGTATTACATCAGGTGCCACTGGCTGCGGTGTGCATCTTGATTTCAACTTTTTCAGTAAGCCCTGCATAATATTCGCGCAGGATATCCAGAACTTCCTCACGGCCAAAATGATCGGCAATGGGTGTTCCTTCGGAAAGACCCTTGCGCAGTGCGGTGCCGCTGAGCAGAACGCGGTCAGCCTTGCCATGGGGGCAGGTTCTGAGGGAGGCCATGCCGTCACACTTGTAGCAATAGAAGGTCCAGTCGATCTTGAGGGGCATACAGAGCAGTGCTTTTCCGAGTTCTTTGGAGCAGGGAATTTTATCAAATATGGTCTGGGCTTCAAACATGCCATAAAAATCGCCCACGCCGGCATGGTCGCGGCCGATGATCATTTTGGAGCACCCATAGTTCTGACGGAAGGTGGCATGAAGCAGGGCTTCACGCGGGCCGGCATACCGCATATCCAGCGGATAACCACCCTGAAGAACCTTGTCTTCCACAAAATAATTTTTGACCAGAACATCGATGCATTTCACACGGACTTCAGCCGGAATATCTCCCGGTTTCAGATTGCCGACCAGTGAGTGAATGAACACACCATCACAGACTTCCACAGCGATCTTGCACAGATACTCATGGGAGCGGTGCATCGGGTTACGGAGTTGAAGTGCAGCGACATCCTTCCAGCCTCTTTCATCAAAAATCTTTCTGGATTCAGCAGGCCGCATATAGATACCGGCATATTTGGTAGGATACTCAGCTTCGCTGAGAACCTTTACCGGACCGGCGATGTTGACATCTTTCTGTCCCATGACCATCTGAACGCCCGGATGATCTTTTTCGGCGATTGCCCAGAAATCCTCAGCCGTTTTGGTGCCTTCGCCCATGAAGGTTTTTTCGCATTCATATCTCTTGTCGGCCAAGGTCATTTCATATTTTTCCGTGACCTTCATGGTGCCCATAATTTCATCCCGTTCCGGATCATAAAGGGCAATTTCTTCACCAATTGCCAAGGCAGCGGCTTCTTCCTTGGTTGCTGAAAGGGTAACCGGAACCGGCCAGAAGGTGCCGTCTGCGATCATGAATTCATCCAATACACCTTTCCAGTCCGCCTTGGTCATGAAGCCGGTCAGGGGGCTGAAGCCGCCGATGCCGATCATGATCAGATCGCCTTTTTCACGGGGGGAAAGCGAAAGTTTTTTCAGCCCCTGTGCTTTTTTCTTTTCTGCTTCCAGCGCAGCGTTTTCGAGCAGACAGCAGGTCAGTCCTTTTCCGCCATGAGGTGGGATTAAATGTGACATGTGCGTTATTCTCCTTTTAATCGGGTTGTTGTTTTCGATTCAGTCATCAGCCAGACATCCATAGACTTCAAGATAAAGATTTTATGAGTTTTATTCGTCGGAGATGTATGGGTAAAACACTGCCCATTCCCCCGGTTGCCTTCCCAAAATCGCTATCTTGAAGTCTATAACGATAAAGGTTAACATTTTTAATGAGGTTTGTTGGTGATGTCAAGAAAAATCGATTTGTCCGGCCGGTCAACCGATCAATGATATCCCGGACTTGTCATATGTTCAAACCATACCAATATTAAAGGATCAATATCAAGACAGGCGCCAGGAGCTATCTCCTGTCTTGCCTTGAAAATGCAAAAATGGCCATGATCATTTCAAGAAACGGGGGGAACAATGACGGAAAATAATCATTCAGATACCAGTGTGACCTGTCGAACCGACTCGGCATCGCTTTTAACATACCGGAATCGGCTTTCCGGAATCGCAGAAGGCATCATAACCAGTTCCCAGGAAAATGGCTGCTTTACCCATATCGATTATGATCCAATTCCATCGGAAGGCTATGTTTCTGAAATTATAGAAAAAATGAGAGAGGTTCTATTTCCGGGTTATTTCAGCCGGGGAAAGATCGATCCCATGAACCTGAAATACGCCATGGGTCAAACCATCTCGGCATTGTATGACATGCTGTCCGAGCAGATCACCCACAGCATCCGTCATGACTGCCTGCGTTACAATCAGCCCTGCAGCGATTGTGGTGATCGGGGGCACAAGGCCGCGCTGGCTCTTCTGGAATCCATCCCGGAAATACGGCGCGTTCTGGCTACGGATGTCCGGGCCGCGTTTGAAGGTGATCCGGCGGCCAAAAGCCATGATGAAATCATTTTCAGCTATCCGGGCCTTTATGCCATCAGCGTGTATCGGATTGCCAACCGTCTGTTCGAACTGGGGATTCCGCTTTTGCCCCGCATCATGACCGAACATGCCCACAGCATCACCGGCATTGATATTCATCCGGGCGCCACCATCGGCGAACAGTTTGTCATCGATCATGGAACCGGGGTTGTTATCGGAGAAACAACGCTGATCGGCACCAATGTTCGAATCTATCAGGGTGTTACCCTTGGCGCATTGTCCCTTCCAAAAGGCGCCGGAGAAAAGCTTCGGGGTAAAAAGCGCCATCCGACCATTGAAGACGATGTGATCATTTACTCCGGAGCCACCATTCTGGGTGGTGACACCGTTATCGGACAGCGTAGCATCATTGGTGGAAATGTCTGGATTACCGAATCGGTTCCGGCGGATACAACCGTAATCATTGAAATGCCACGGCTGATTTACAAACGGCCGGTTGACTGAGCAGGAATAGGGGGATATCATGTCTATTTACCCATCAATCGAAACCACCATCGGCCGAACCCCACTGGTTCGTCTGAACAAACTGACAAAAGGGTTGCCGGTTGAAATTCTGGCCAAGCTGGAATTTTTCAACCCGCTGGGCAGTGTCAAGGACCGGATTGGTCAGGCAATGATTGCGGCGGCTGAAACCAGTGGCACACTGAAACCGGGGATTCGTATCGTCGAGCCGACCAGCGGAAATACCGGCATTGCACTGGCATTTATCTGTGCGGTAAAAGACTATCCCCTTTCCCTGACCATGCCGGAAACCATGAGTGTGGAACGTCAAAAACTGTTGAAGCATCTGGGTGCAGACCTGATTCTGACACCCGGGTTCCAGGGCATGAAAGGAGCGATCCGGGCCGCAGAAGAAATGGTTTTAAACGACAACCGGTTCATCATGCTGAATCAGTTCGCCAATCCGGCCAATCCGGAGATTCACCGCCGGACAACCGGTGTGGAAATCTGGGAAGATACAGCCGGTCGGGTGGATATTCTGGTTGCAGGTGTGGGCACAGGAGGAACCATTACCGGCATTTCCCGGTGTATTCGTGCTTTGAAACCGTCCTTTAAAGCCATTGCGGTCGAGCCGGCAGAATCGCCGGTACTGTCGGGCGGTCAGCCGGGACCACACCGGATTCAGGGAATAGGTGCGGGATTTGTTCCCGCGGTTCTGGACCGGGCGGTGGTCGACGAGATCATACCGGTAACCGGAGATCAGGCCATGGACACGGCCCGGCAACTGGCCAAAAAAGAAGGAATTCTCTGCGGCATTTCCTCTGGAGCTGCGGTCTTTGCCGCCATCCAGACGGCCGGCCGGATTGAAAACATTGGCAAAACCATTGTGGTGATACTGCCCAGCACGGGCGAGCGGTATCTGAGCACGGATCTGTTTTTACTCTGAAAAGCGATATCTGGCCTGATGCAGAATTTTCAAACAGGCTCTCATATCTGTGACCTGGCGGAAAACATGGCAATTTTTTCAAATTTTTTCATCAGGTCACGTGTGCAAAATGGCTGATTGCCCTCGTTTTCCATATACAATTCCATGTCTCTGCACTGGGACCGAACGCGCGCCAGAATGGCGATCCGATCCTGATCCGTAAGCGTGCCTTTTTCAGCCAGGTGCAAATTCAGAGCGGCATACCACGCATTGATAAGGGTTACGGCATAAATAGGGCCAAACCATTTTGGTTTATCAGAAAGATCAGCCATTGTTTCTCCTCACATTTTCAATTATCAAAAATCCATCAAATCGTCCGCCATTATGTTTAAAGGGGGTTCGATTCCTCGAACACAGGCAGAACTTCATATCCAATATGCTTTATGGCACTTGAATTATCAATCAAAAAGAAATTACAAAGAAATCATCCACCCGGGATGACCCGATCAAAATACCAGCAATTGAACTTGATATTTTATAGCTTTCAAGATAAAGATTTTGGGTGCGTATCGGTCGGGATTGCCGAGGGTTTTTCAAGGCGTAAGCCGCTAAAGGCCTGTCCTCTCCCTGCCACCTTCCCAAAATCATTAATGGTTTCTTTTTTCCCACCACTTTTCATCAAACAAGGAGATGTCCATATGGATTTTGCGCTATCTGTCGATCATGAGATTCTGCGGGATTCTGTTCGAAAATTTGCCGAAAAGGAAATCCAGCCGGTTGCCCGGGACCTGGACAAAAAAGAGGAGTTTTCTTATGAAACCATGCAGAAAATGGCTGAACTCGGCCTGTTTGGTGTCTTTGTCTCGGAAAAATATGGCGGACAGGAAATGGATTATCTGTCCTATATTATAGCTACGGAAGAAATTGCCCGGGTTGACGGTTCCCATGCCGCAACCGTTGCAGCAGAAAATTCCTTGGGAATCGGGCCCATTTATTATTTTGGAAACGAGGCCCAGAAACAGAAATATTTGCCCCGGCTGTGCAGTGGCGAAGCCCTGTGGGGTTTTGGGCTGACCGAGGCCAATGCCGGGTCCGACGCCGCAAATTCCAAAACATCCGCGGTTCTGGATGGTGACGAATGGGTCATTAACGGCAGCAAGATTTTTATTACCAACGCATCCACAAAAATCAGCGCGGGTGTCACGGTGCTGTGTAAAACCGGAACCCGCTCAGACGGAAAACCCGAGCTGTCCTGTATTCTGGTTGAAACCGGAACACCCGGCTACGAAGCCAGAGTCATGCATGACAAGATGATGTGGCGGGGGTCCAACACCAGCTCCCTGTTTTTTGAAGACTGTCGCGTACCCAAAGAAAATCTTCTGGGCGAAAGAGGGCATGGATTTCATCAGATGATGAAAACCCTGGATGGCGGCCGTCTGTCCATTGGCGCAATGGGGCTTGGCGGTGCTCAGGGCTGTTTTGAGATGGCGCTTCGGTATTCAAAAGAACGGGAGCAGTTTGGAAAACCCATTGGGAAGTTTCAGGTCAACGCGTTCAAACTGGCGGATATGGCATTGGAAATTGAATGCGCCAGGCTCCTGTTATATAAAGCCTGCTGGCTTCGGGATAATGACATGCCGTTTTCCAAAGAGGCCGCAATGGCCAAACTTCACTGCTCCGAGGTGATGCACAATTGTGCCAATCATGCGGTTCAGCTTCATGGCGGCTATGGCCTGATGCAGGAATTTGATGTCGAGCGGTTTTACAGGGATCAGAAACTGCTTGAAATCGGCGAGGGCACATCCGAGGTTCAGCGAATTGTAATTGCCCGGTATATCGGCGCATTATAGGCTTTATGGACCAACTGCCAAAAGCCAATGGCTGATCGATCAATTGATTTTTTTGACTATCCGAAACAGAAGATAAAAGGAGCCATCGATGGAAGATATGACACAGAAACCCCATATTCATATGGACTATTTTGAGGATCTGACCGGGGATATCGCAGCGCCGGCTGCGATCAGCGTGGAGGAAATCGGCGCACGGATATATAATATTCGGGAAGAAAAGGGAATTTCGCTGGAGGAATTGTCAAAATTGACCGGTTTTTCAGTGGATAATCTGGCCGATATCGAAGCCAACCGATTTCAACCCCAACTGGGTGCAATCATTCGGCTTTCCAAGGCACTGGACAGCGCATTCGGCCGAATTGTTTCCGGTGTGGGTGACAGGCTCTATGCCATTACCCGGAAAAATGAACGGAAAACCATTTCCCGTTCAACCGCATCAAAAGGGCAAAAACCGATCTATATCTACAAAAGTCTGGCGCCGGAAGTCAAGGGACGTCACATGGAAGCCCTGATGGTGCAACTGGAGGAGAACCCGGGCGCAGATATGTCGGTTCATGATGGCGAAGAATTCATTTATGTTCTGGATGGCGTGGTTTCATTGAAAATCGGCAGTGACAAATTTGATCTGGAAACCGGAGACAGCGTCTATTATCTGTCGACCACACCCCATCTGATTGCTGCCAAAACCGGAAAGGCAACCATACTGGCGGTGATGTATGAAGGCTGACGCCTTATCGCTTTGGACATAAATTCCTTTACAAAGAAATGACCTTGTTCTATAGACGAAAAAATCAGAATTGTTCTGGGAGGCGGAGAGGTAACTGCGCCGATCAGCGAAGCAGTCAGGCGGCGCGGCTGCTTCACAATATTCACAGCTAATGTCTCAATACTGATATAGACATTCACGCTAAACTGATGGAGGTTTGTTTCAGAGTGGGAACACAGACAATTGTTGTTGCAACCCGGAACCCCGGCAAGCTTAAAGAAATCCAATCCCTTTTAAACGATTTTCCGGTCATATTAAAATCCCTTGATGATTTTGGCCCCATTCCGGAAGTTGAAGAAGATGGTGAAACCTTTGACGAAAATGCCTATAAAAAAGCGTCCTTCACATCCCGGATACTTGGGATTCCGGCGATTGCCGATGATTCCGGACTGGTTGTCAACTCGCTTGACGGAGAGCCCGGAATTCATTCTGCACGCTATGGTGGCGACCATCTGACGGATATGGACCGGTGCATGATCCTGCTTAAAAACATGGAACATCAATCCAACCGTCAGGCCCAATTTGAATGTGTGATCAGCATTGCCGTTCCAACCGGCGCTGCGTTGACCTATGAAGCCCGATGTGACGGACTGATTCTGGATAAACCAAAAGGCGAAAACGGGTTTGGATATGATCCGGTGTTCTATTACCCGCCGCTTCAAAAAACATTTGCGGAAATGTCGCCGGATGAAAAGAATGAGATCAGCCATCGGGCAAAGGCGTTTCTGGAAATCAAAAATGAATTTGATAAAATTCTGATCTGGATCAGTCATCAAATGCCGATATTTGACCGTGTCACATGTCAGGAGGACAGCCATGCTTGAAGAACTGATTTTAAAAAACCGATCCTGCAGACGGTTTTATCAAAGCCGCCCGGTTGACAGGGAGACATTGATTGATCTGGTCAATCTGGGCAGACTGAGCGCATCTGCAGCCAACCGTCAGCCGCTGAAATATATCATATCCTGCAACATGGATAAAAATGCAGACATTTTTTCCTGTCTGGCATGGGCAGCCTATCTCAAAGACTGGGATGGTCCGGTTGACGGTGAACAGCCCGCTGCCTATGTCATTATTCTTGGCGACACGCAAATTGCCAATGATTTCAATGTTGATCACGGCATTGCGGCACAAAGCATTCTGTTGGGTGCACGGGAAAAGGGGCTGGCCGGATGCATGCTGGCTTCAGTCAATCGGGAAAAGCTGTCCAGGTTGTTGAATATCCCGGAGCATTATAAAATCCTGCTCGCCATAGCCATTGGCGCTCCCCGGGAAGAAGTAGTGATCGATCCGGTGGGATCCGACGGCAGCATTCGATACTGGCGGGACAACTCGGGTGTTCATCATGTTCCCAAACGGGAACTGAAAGAAATTATTATCGGTTCGTATTCATAGGAATCATTCATACCGAATTCCGACATCTTGAATTCAGCCGATTTTAATATATTTTGAAGAGCCTTGGACTATCCGGCTTCTAACGCTATTATGGCCTATCAACAAGGGAGATTATCGATGCTCGTAAAAAACCAGGGGATTGACATCGTTCAGGAAATTGGAAAAATTTCCACGATGGACCAGGCGATGGACCTGTTCAGACAGAAAATGACCGACGACCAGCTTGAAAAGATTCAGAAAATTCACAATCAGGCCGCCATTTTAAAAATTGCCAATGCCATCGCCATGTGCAATCCGGATTCTGTTTTTGTGAACAACGGCTCGGAAGCCGATCGTCAGTTCATTCGGAATCTGGCGCTGGAAAAAGGCGAAGAGGCCAGACTGGCCATGCCCGATCATACCATTCATTTCGATTTGAAGGAAGAACAGGGCCGTATTATCGATCGCACCTTCTATATCGCCAATGAAGGTGAACAGCTCAGCTCCCTGGCCAATAAAATTCTCAGGGCGGATGCACTTGTGGATATCCAGGATAAAATGATCGGGATCATGAAGGGTAAAGCCATGATTGTCGGCTTTTATATCCGTGGGCCGGCCGGTTCACCTGCCGCCAATCCCGCCCTGGAATTGACCAGTTCGGCCTATGTGGCACACAGTGCAGAAATCCTGTACCGGAATGTGTTTGACCGGTTTGATGAAGAGGCGATTCGTCTGGGTCATTTTTATACCAATATTCACAGCGAAGGGCATAACCGGGCCGAGGATTTGCCCAATGCACGGGTGTTCATGGATCGCAGCCATTGGACAACCTACAGTTTCAATTGCACCTATGCCGGCAACACCCTGCTGTTGAAAAAAGGAAACCACCGGTTTTCCGTGGACAAGGCCGTTTATGAAAACCGGGGCCAGGAGTTGTCAGAGCACATGTTTATCACCGGACTGCTTGGACCGGGTGGCCGGGAAACCTGGTTTGCGGGCGCTGCCCCCAGCGGATGCGGCAAAACCACCACCGCAATGGCCGGAGACCTGTTTGTGGGCGATGATCTGGCCCAGATGTGGATTGATGCCGATGGATCCATCCGGTCGATCAATCCCGAATGCGGTATTTTCGGCATTCTGGAAGATGTCAATCAGGAAGGTGATCCCAAGCTGATGGCCCTGCTTCGGAATCCCGGAACAGAAGTCATCTGGTCCAATGTCCTGATCGATGCCAATGGCAAACCCCACTGGGTCGGCAACGGCGAAGAACCGCCGACACGGGGCATTAATTTTCAGGGGGCATGGGAGGCCGGAAAGCTGGACAGCAAGGGAAAACCCGTTCCCATCTCACACGCCAATGCCCGATGCACCCTGTCGTCATCCGCCCTTGCCAATTATTCCAAAAAGGCGGAAGCCCCGGAAGGGGTGGAAACCCGCGTCATCACGTACAGTGGCCGGGACAGCGATACCATGCCGCCGGTATGGGTTGCCAAAACGCCGGATCATGGTGTGGTCATCGGCGCATGTATCGTGTCCGCCGCTACGGCAACTGAAGTGGGCGCCGTCGGTGTCAAGCGTTCGCCTTGGGCCAATGCGCCGTTTATCCCCGGTTCATTGGGCGATTATATGGATGCCCAGTTCAAATTTTTTGGCAACCCCAAAATCGCACCGGACAAGCAGCCGATCATGGCCGGCCTCAATTATTTTTTGACCCATGCATCCCGTGGCGGAGACGGGAAAAAGCTCCTGGGTGAAAAACGGGATGTCAAGGTATGGATGGCCTGGCTGGACAGGCGGGCCTGGCATGAAGTCGATGCCATCGAAACCCCGATGGGATTTATTCCCCGGTATGATGATCTGAAAATGTTGTTTGAAACCATCATTCAAAAGGACTATCCCCGGGATCTCTATGACCGCCAGTTTTCGCTCTATATCGACAATATCATCGCCCGTATCGAGATGCAGGTGGCGGCATATCAAAAAGGAACCCGTATTCCGGCCCGTCTGTTTGAAATTCTGAACGAGCAGTTAACCGGCCTGGCCAAATTGAGGCAGGACTTTGGTCCCATTGTCTTGCCCTCTCAGCTTGATGGCATCAAATAATCGATGCGCCACCTGACCATGCGGCTGGTTTCAGCCGCTCAGCTTTTGAAACAAGCGATGACCAGTCGCATGCTGGTGGCCCTTTTGATGGGGTTTTCCTGTGGCCTGCCCCTTCTTTTGACCCTGTCCGTGCTTCAGGCCTGGATGAAGGAAGAAGGGGTGGATCTGACGGTCATCGGGGCCATGTCACTGGTTGGCCTGCCCTATACCCTCAAGTTTCTCTGGTCTCCGGTCATGGACCGGTTTGTTCCCCCATTTCTGGGCAGACGGCGGGGATGGCTGCTAATCACCCAGGTTCTGCTCATGCTGACCATCATCTGGCTGGGGCAGACCGACCCGGTTCTCCATCCGGTTCGCATTGCAGTCATTGCCATTCTGGTTTCCTTTTGCAGTGCATCCCAGGATATTGTCGTGGATGCGTACCGGAGGGAAGACCTGACGGATCACGAACTGGGGCTGGGATCTTCCCTGTATGTCAACGGCTACCGCCTGGGAATGCTTCTGGCATCCGGCGGCGGACTGATTTTGGCGGACCACATCGCGTTTTCCGCCGTCTATACGATCATGGCCTTTTGTTTGATTCCGGGCATTGTCACGACCCTGATGACATCCGAACCGATCAATATTTTCGGAACACCCGTGACACTTGCCGAGGCGGTCATCGATCCGCTTCGGGAGTATTTCAGCCGTCAGGGCGCCCTGTGGATTCTGGCATTCATCCTGCTGTATAAAATCGGCGATTCCATGGCCAGCGCCATGACCATGCCGTTTTATCTGGATATGGGGTTTTCAAAGACCGAAATCGGGGCCGTGGTCAAACTGTTTGGATTCTGGGCCACACTGGCTGGTGCATTGGCCGGTGGCGTGGTGTTGCTTCGGATTGGAATTTACAGGGGATTGTGGGTTTTTGGGGTGTTTCAGGCCATTTCAACCGCCGGATTCAGTGTGATGGCGGTGATGAGCCCCAGTGTTCTGATGCTGTCCACAGTCATTGCATTTGAAAATTTTACCGGCGGCATGGGGACATCGGCCTTTGCGGCATATATGGCCAGCATCACCAATAAAAAATTTACCGCCACCCAGTATGCCCTGCTGTCCAGTCTGATGGGTATTCCCCGCGTGATTGCCGCAGCCCCTACCGGATACATGGCCAAGGAAACCGGATGGCCCGTATTTTTTCTGGCCTGCACCCTGATCGCCATCCCGGGCCTTTTACTGTTGACCCGACTGAATCCCGCCCATGCAGAATCCCGATAACGGTCAGACAATATCGACATGCAGACGGTGTGGCGCCTGCTGCAGGAAAGGCGGGCCCAGCCTTCACCATGCAGACCGGTTTCTGGTGGAATCCGGCGTCATTCCACTGGCGGATTTATGGACCATCCGGGTCGGAGAACTGGTTCACGACCCGGTTACCGGTGCCGTGTATGCCACTGAACAGGAGATTGTCAAGATCACTGGCAGGGGCAACCGCCGAACCTGTCTGTATTATGATGAAGCAGAAAATGCCTGTGACATTTATGAAAACCGTCCGATTGAATGCCGTCTTTTAAAATGCTGGGATACGCGGGACATCGAAAAGGCATACGCCCGTGACCGGCTTGACCGAAAAGCGGTCCTGTCATCGATTGCCGGGATGTGGGATCTGATCGGGACCCATGAAATCCGGTGTTCTGTTATCCGGTATATCGAACTGTCTCAACAGATGAAATCCGGGCCAACCGGAGAAGCCCGCCGGGACCTTCAGGAAATGATGGTCTATGATCGGGAAATCCGACAACTGACATGCGAAAAAACAGGAATCGATCCGTCTGTATTACCGTTTTTATTTGGCAGGCCCCTGACAAAACTCAAAATTGGGCTATAGGCTTCAGAGTGAGTTTGGTAAAAAATGAACAGCAAAAGCCCCGTAGGGGCGATCTGTTTGTAGAACTTGATGCTGTTATTCCCCTCAAGCTCCATCGGAGCGGCCTGTAACCGGAATACACAGGTCGCCCCTACGGGGCTTGAGGGGGGATTTTTATGCGTCATTCTACAAACAGGACGCTCCTACGGAGCTTGAGGGTATATGTCTATTTTTAACTGCATTTTCGCGGTAAAGTTGTTATCCAATTAATGGTATCACCCAATGAATCAATCAAGATCAAAAGATAGCATCAAAAGAATTATTTTTTTTCAGAATAATTTCTTTTTTTCCGTATGTATCGGCCTGATGCTTCTCCCTGCAATGAGCTGGGCCGGATGGACCGTGCCACTGGAACTGCGGGATCACAAGGACAAGACTGCCAAAAATTATCCGTTGACCGTTCTGGTGGCCGATTCCTTTCTGAAAGTGGATACATCGGTCATGATGTCGGAAGGGGAAAAGGCCGAACTGATTTACCGGGGATCGGAAAACCGCATCTATTATATTCTGCATCATCTTCAGACCTGCATTGTCATCGATGAGCAATCAATTTCGGGTGTCTCTGACAATTTGAATCAGGTGACCCGGTTTCTGGATCAGCAACTCGGCACACAACTGTCCCGCAAATCTGCGGAAAATTATCGGGTTCAGTCCCATACCGGTTCAAAAACAATCCGGCAGATGACCTGCCAGAAACGATCCGTCTGGCAGAATACCACCAAAATTCAGGAAATATGGTTCACTTCCTGGAGTGTGGCAGGTCTCAACCTGGCGGATCTGAAAGCATTGCAGCAACTCCTGCTCATGACGGATCGGATCCGCAAGAACATCACCCCGGTGCTTGCCTTGGGAGAATGGGCCAATTTATCCATCAGGCACATTCTGACTCCGGACGGTTACCCGGTTCTGGTTCAGCAGTTTAATGGATCAGCCGTACAACTGGAAGCCATTTTGGGCAAACCCAAATCCAACACCCTGACCCCAAAGGATTTTCAGATTCCGCCGGACTATCGGAAAACAGATTTGATATCCTTTCTGTTGGAAAATGGAATTGGCAGATAGACTCATGTCAACTGACACACAACTTCGACTGGCTGCCTTCCTGAGCATTTTTGCCGTCATTGCATTATGGGAAATTGTCGCATCCCGGCGGCCGCTTTTGGTCTCCAAAAAAGAGCGCTGGTTCAACAATCTCGGAATCATCCTCATCGATTCCCTTGCCCTGCGGATTTTATTGCCGGCGGGCGCCGTGGGCATCGCCATAAACGCCGCTGAGGCCAAATGGGGACTTTTCAATTATCTTTCTCTCCCGGAAACGATATCCGTTGTCCTGGCCGTGCTGATTCTGGATATGGTCATTTATTTGCAGCATCTCATGTTTCATGCCACGCCCATCCTGTGGCGACTGCATATGGTGCATCATGCGGATCTGGATCTGGACCTCACCACCGGGTTGCGTTTTCATCCCATTGAAATCATCATTTCCATGCTGATCAAAATGACCGTGATCGCAGCATTGGGGCCTCCGGTGTCAGCCGTGGTAATTTTTGAAGTTCTTCTGAACGGTACGGCGATGTTCAATCACGGCAATATTCGCCTCCCATCCTCACTTGACCGCTTTTTACGATGGGTGGTGGTGACGCCGGATATGCACCGGGTTCATCACTCGGTCACAATTCGGGAAACCAACAGCAACTTTGGTTTCAATTTGCCCTGGTGGGACAGACTGTTCGGAACCTATCGGGATCAACCGGTTGCAGGCCATGAAAAAATGAAACTGGGGCTTTCCCAGTTCAGAAATTCACGGAATTTGATTCTGGGCCGACTGCTTCTTCTGCCGTTTACCGGTGAACCGGGACATTACAGCCTGAATCATATTGGCGGCAATCCGGAAAAACTGCGGAAACGGCAATCCAGATTCAAAACGTCCAACCGCAACGATATCCCTGCATCCGGATCGAATCTGCCGGATGGGGTGAAAACGGAGGAAGAATGAAGAATCTGATCTGTTATTGTTTCGGCTACACGGCAAAGGACATCGAACAGGATATTACCCGTAACGGTCAATCCACGATTATGGAAAAAATTCTGTCGGAAAAGAAATCGGCGGGATGTCAATGCGCCACAAAGAACCCCAAAGGACAATGATGTCTTGCTGATGTCCGCCGGGTGGTGGACAGGCTGATGAAACACAATGGATCCGATCGAAATACTTCAACAACACCATAACCCCGATTCACCGCTTTTTAAAATCCTTCTGGTTCATGGCCAACAGGTTTGCGAAAAAGCCCTTCAGATTGCACGATCCGTCAGATATCTCAATCCGGATATGACCTTTATTTATGAGGCGGCCATGCTGCATGACATTGGCATCGGGGAATGCTGCGCCCCCTCAATTGGCTGCAACGGCCCCAATCCTTATGTGTGTCATGGTATTCTGGGTCGAAACATTCTGGAGAAAAAAGGGCTCTTTCACCATGCCCTGGTGTGTGAGCGGCACGTTGCCGTTGGAATCACTGCCGCGGAAATTGAAAGCCGGAATCTCCCCCTGCCGGTTCGCGACATGCTGCCCGTGACGATTGAAGAAAAAATCATCTGCTATGCGGACAAGTTTTTCTCCAAAAATGGATCGGTTTCCCATGAAAAAACCATTGCTGAAATCATATCCGGCCTGTCACCTTATGGCATGGATCAGGTCATGCGCTTTCATGCGCTTGACCAACTGCTGGGCCAAACCGGACAATTGGAAAAAACTTGTCACAGATAAAAGGAGCCAATAATGGTCACTCTGGAGTCATTAATTACGCGAAACGGTAAGATCGGGATTGTCGGTCTGGGGTATGTGGGCCTGCCGCTGGCAATCCACCTCGCCCGACATTTTGATGTCATCGGATATGACCTCAAACAGGATCGGATTCGGGAACTTTCCGAAGGATATGATCGAACCTGTGAGGTTGATGGCCCCGAGCTGGCCAGGGCGCAGATCGAATTTACCGGCAATCCGGAAAAAATGCGCCAGTGTCAGCTTATCATTGTTGCGGTTCCCACGCCCATTGACGAATACCGTATTCCGGATTTTGGGCCGCTGAAAAGTGCATCGGCCATTGTCGGCAAACAGCTTCAGCCCGGATCATGCGTGACATTTGAATCCACGGTTTACCCCGGTGCTACCGAAGAAGTCTGTGTTCCCATCATTGAACGGGAATCCGGCCTGAAAATGGGAAAAGACTTTACCGTGGGCTACTCTCCGGAGCGGATCAATCCCGGGGACCGGGAACACACCGTGGACAAGATCGTCAAGGTCGTTGCCGGGTCCGATTCTGAAACAGCCGATTTTTTATGTGGTGTTTACGGTAAAGTCGCTTTGGCCGGTATTCATCGCGCATCGTCGATCAAAGTGGCCGAAGCCGCCAAGGTTATTGAAAACACGCAACGGGATCTGAATATCGCCCTGATGAACGAACTGGCCATGATTTTTGATCGGATCGACATCGATACCCAGGAGGTGCTTCAGGCAGCCGGAACAAAATGGAATTTTCTCAATTTCAAACCCGGGCTGGTCGGCGGACACTGCATCGGTGTCGATCCCTATTATCTGACATTCAAGGCTGAATCACTGGGATACCATCCGGAAATGATTCTGGCCGGCAGACGCATCAATGACAACATGGCCAAATATGTTGCCGAAAAAACGGTCAAGCTCCTGATTTCGGCCTGCAAGCAGGTCTGTCATGCACGGGTGGCAATCCTCGGGCTGACATTCAAGGAAAATGTACCGGATCTGAGAAACACCAAGGTGGTGGATATCATATCGGAGTTGAAAGATTACGGCGTGGATGTCGTGGTGAACGACCCGATGGCGGATCCGGTCGAGGCCGACCGGTATTACGGACTGAAACTGATCCCCATGCACCAGATTCAGAACGTGGATGCGGTCATTGTATCGGTCCTTCATGATGAATACCGGGATATGGGGCTGAAACAAATTTCCATGCTGTGTTCGAATGGTTCCGCCATTGTGGTCGATGTCAAGGCCGCTTTTTCAGCCGATGAAGCCGACCGTCTGGGAATTGCCTACTGGCGGTTATAGATAAAATGAGGCGGAAATCTGAAAATGGAAGCCCGTTTATCCGGAACTTTATGTATAGAAATTAACCGTACTGTTGAAAAAGTTGTTCTGTCCAGGCTCTCACGAACCCCCTTGTTTTTTTGTCTTGACGTACAAAATTTATCAGCATATAGAGTTTATCATGACAATGTCCCGGCTGTGATTGCGTCTGGATTCGCGCTTTTACCTGTTTTTTCAGGATCATGAATTATCTGCCCGGGGCCTGAGTGATAACTTGTTATACTACAGGAGGTACGTGTTTTGGCAAAAGGAATTGTAAAGTGGTTCAGCGACAAAAAGGGGTTTGGATTTATCGAGCAGGAAGAAGGCGGTGACATTTTTGTTCATCATTCGGCGATCCAGATGGAAGGATTCAGGACCCTGGCAGAAGGAGATCGGGTTACATTTGAAATTGAAATGGGCACCAGAGGCCCCTCTGCAAAAAATGTAGCCAAAATTTAAAAAACTGACGACAGCACACCATACAGGGGTGATTCATTTTTTGGATGAATCACCCCTTTTTTT